>NZ_JBVIQR010000020.1:0-137587 GCF_055576875.1 Streptomyces sp. NPDC033229
ACTGGTACAACTACCACCGACCCCACACCGGCATCGACGGCCACCCACCAGCCAGCCGCGTCACCAACCTGTCCGAACAACACACCTAGGGCCTGTCCGGCGGATCTTCGGCTGCGGGCCGTCGTTGCCGCCTGCGGCGGCGAGCGCCCTGCGCAGCGGTGGTGCGGACAACGCGGGCCGTGGCGCCCGTTCACCCGACCCGCCGGACACGGCCTAGTACGCCGGGCCCTCCGAGGGCGGGCCCCCGGGGCCGTCGGTCGTGCCGCCCGTCGGGGGCGAGGAGCCCGGTGCGGGCGACGACTCGTCGGACGACGGTGTGTCGCTCCCGTAGTCGCTGGACGTCCCCGGCGACTCGCCGCCGCCGCCGGGCGGCGGGGCACTCTGGTCATTGGCTCCCGTCGAGTCCCCGCGGTGCCGCTTGATCCACTCACCGGTGCGGGGGTCGTAGATCCAGAAGATGTTGATGACCGTGGTGGACCGCTGGACCACCACCGACTTCTTCTCCTGGTAGGAGGGCCACGCCTGGCCCTTGGGCTTGACGTCGCCCTTGACGGCCACCGGCTCCTTCAGCGGGTTTCCGCACGCACAGCGCACCCGCGGCACACCGCGGTCGTCGACCAGCACGGCCGTACCCGCCTGGAGGACGTCCTGTCGGCTGGTGGCGGCGCCGTCGCGGTAGCCGTGGTTGGTGACCCGGGTGTCGTAGCGCAGTTGTACGGGCGTCAGCCCGCGCAGATACTCCGGGATCCGGCTCTGCTCGATGCCCGCGGCCTGCGCCCAGGCACGCCCCTTGTCCTGATTTTCCGTCAGGTAGTTGATCTGTTTCTCGACATCGCAGGCGGCGACGTTCTGGGTGCCGCCGTAGAGGCCCTGGGTCGACCCCGAGAACGACGGGTTCCGCCCTCCGTCAGCGGGCGGATCCGGGGGTTTGGCCCCGCCCGTGTCGGACTGCTTCGCCGTCGACTTGGAGTAGGGGTCGGGCCCCTCCGCGGACGCCGCCTGGAGGAAGACCTCACCTCCCCCGCCACCCGGCCGGGTGAAGAAGATGACGAGCGCGACGGCCGCGACCAGGGCGCCGGCGACGAGGGCGACCCGTGGAGCGGACCGCCACCAGGGCCGGCGGCCGCCGCCGGTCCCCCCACGACCGTCGGAGGGTGGACCCGGCGGCTGCCCGGGACCGGACGGGCCAGAGGGGCCAGAGGGGCCGGATGGGCCGGACGGGCCGTATCCGCCGCCCGAGCCGCCGGGCGGCGGCGCCGCGGGCCGGCCCGGCTCCGTCGGCCGGTGCGACGACCCGTAGGACCCGGGCTCGGAGCCCTGACCGGACAGCGGTCCGGACGGCGGGCCGGTGGGGCGTTTTCCTGACGGCGGTTCGGAAGTCACGGCCCTTCTCCCAGGCATTGACGGTGACGCGGATCGAGTCGGACCGGATCGGCTTGAAGGACCGAAGACGCTCTCCGTCCCGCACTGTTCCGCCGAGTTCCGCATATCGGTCTGTTTCATCTGTTTTCGCTCCGCTCATTGTGTGTCCGGAACCCGCGCCGCCCGCAAGCGGGAGCGCGCACCCGGGGGTGCGGGTCCCCCGCCCGCCCTCGCGGGCGGGCGGCTCGGCGCCCCCGTGCGTACGTTGGGAGACACCGCGAGCCGCACAGCCCCACCGAGACCCGTCGAGACCCGTCGAGCCCCCCGGAGTCAGCGTTGAGCAGCCAGCCGCCAAGGTCCGCGCCGGGCAGGGCGCTCGGCGAGGTACGCGCCTGGCGGGACGCCCTCGCCACCGTGGCCGCCGGGATCCTCGCCCTCTTCGTCGTCGCCGCACTCGGGCTGTGGGCGGCGGGCGCGGCGACCCTGCCGGGCGGCGCGTTCCCCCGTGTGGTCGCCGCCACCGTGGTCACCGCCGTCGGAGGCACGGTGCGGCTGTCGGGTGGTGCGGGCCCGATCGCCCAATCGGGCGGGGGGCTGGACGTCGTCCCCCTCTCGGTGACCCTGGCCGGTGCCCTGGCGATCGCCGTGGTCTTCCTGCTGCCGCTGCGCCACCACGCGGTGGTGAGCGGGCCCCAACTGCTCGCGCGGATCGCCCGTACGGCCGTGCTGTGGCTGCTGGCCCTGCTGATCGTCGCGCTCTGCGCGAAACACACCTTCCGGATCAGCCTGGGCGACGCGGCCCTCGATGACATCGGCGACCTCCTCGGCGCCACCCCGTCCGTCGGTTTCCAGGCGGCTGTGGGCTCCACCCTGGGGTTCGGGCTGCTCTGGCTGCTGGTGCTGCTCGCCGTGGCGTCGGCGGTGTCCCGCAGGACGCCGCTCCCGCCGCGGCTGCTGCCGTTCCAGGGCTCGGTGCGGCCCGCCGCCTTCGCGATGCTGGTCGTTCTGCTGGCCTACGTCGTCCTCGGCCTGGTCATCGGGGTGGTCATGCTCTTCACCCGCGGGCACCCGGACCAGACCGCGGCCGTCCTGCTGCTCGGGCTGCCGAACCTGGTCTGGCTCGCCTTCGGTGTGGGGCTCGGCGGCGCGTGGGAGGGCAGGGTGCCGAATCCCATCGGTCTGCCCATGCCCAGGGCCCTGGCCGCGGTGCTGCGTCAGCGCGACGGTGAGGCGACGGCCACGGTGGATCTGGGCGCGCTCGCGGAACAGGACGGCCGCGCCTGGCTGTTGGTGGTCCTCGCGGCGGTCGCGCTGCTGGCCGCCGGGTTGCTCATGGCCGTACGGTCACCGGCCGACACCCGGCCGTGGCAGCACGCCGTGCGGCTCGGGATCGCCGTGACGATCACCCTGCTCGTCGTGGGAGTGCTGACCCGCGTCTCGGCCCGCTTCGGTCTGTCCCTGTTCGGCATCGGCGACCTCGACGCCTTCGGCGGTGAGGTGCTGCTGCGGCCCCGGCTGTGGCTGCTGGTGGGCGCCGGCCTGCTGTGGGGGCTGATCGCGGGCTTCCTGGGCGGCCTGTTCACCACCCGGGTCCGGCGGCGCGGCAAGGTGACGTAGCCCTGTCCGGCGGTTCAGGGGCGCCGCACCACGCTGCACGGCTGGATTCGGCTGAGCTCAGCCGAAACAGCCCGTCCGGCGATTGAGGACGCGCCCGCAGGGCGCTCGCCGCCGCAGACGGCAACGACGGCCCGCAGCCGAGGACCCGTCAGGCACCCCCTAGATGTGTTGTCCCGGGAAGACAGGCGCCGCCCAGCGCGGCGGGGGCGGCGGGGGTTTCCGCTCCGGGGGCAGCCCCGCGGGCCGCGGATCGACGCGGGTCTGCTCGTGCCCGCGCCCGCGCGGGGGCTCCTCGGGGACCGCGCCCGTACCGGCCCGGCGCAGGGCGCTGACGAACAGCAGGCAGGAGTCGTAACGGTCCTCGGGTGCCTTGGCGAGGGCTTTCATCAGCACTTGGTCGACGGCCGGGGTGAGGTCGGGGCGGCGCTCGGATACCGGGGGCGGCGGGTCGTTCTGGTGCGCCCACAGCAACGCCATGTCGTCGTCGCGCTGGAAGGGCGGGCCGCCGGTCAGCATCTCGTACACCACGCAGGCCAGGCTGTAGACGTCGCAGCGGCCGTCGACCGGCTTGCCCGAGATCTGCTCGGGTGCGACGTAGTCGAGGGTGCCGACGAACTGGCCCACCGTGGTGAAGCCGGTCAGCGACAGCGACTTCTTCGTCAGCCCGAAGTCGGTGAGATACACATGCTCGGGATGGTCGCTGTCGGTGCCCTCCGCGACGAGGATGTTGCCCGGTTTGACGTCCCGGTGCACCAGGTCGTGCGCGTGGGCGGCGTCCAGGGCGGAGGCGACCTGAAGGCCGATGCGGCAGGCGTCGACGACGGGGAGCCGACCGGTCCGGTCGAGCATGGCCCGCAGGTCCTGGCCCGCCACGTAGCGCATGGCGATGAAGAGGACGCCCTCGGTCTCCCCGGCCTCGAACACCGGCACGATGTTGGGGTGGTCGATGGCCGCCGCGACCCGCGACTCATGGGCGAAGCGCTGCCGGAAGGTGTCGTTGCGCGCCAGCTCCGGAGCCAGCAGCTTGAGGGCGACCGTCCGCCCGAGCCGCAGGTCCTGGGCGCGGTAGACGACGGCCATGCCGCCGCGCCCGATCTCGCCCTGCACGCGGTAGGCGGCGATCTGACGGCCGATGAGGTCGGACTGCCGACCGATCGGCACGTCCCCGCGCGTACGGTCGTCGGGGCCCGCCATCAGCGGTCACCGAGCACGGTGGTCGGCGGCGCTCCGGGCTCGTCGGCCTCTTCCGCACCGGCGCCCGGCTCACCCCCTGTCCGCGAGGCGGCGTCCGAGGCGGCCTCCGGCACCGCGAACGCGGCCATCGCCGTCCCGTCGCAGTAGCACCAGCGGTCGTGCTCCGCGTCGTAGACCCACATCGCCTCGCCGTCGACGACGGCCCCGATCCGCAGCCCCTGGGTGGTGTGGCGGAACGTCTCCCCGTCCATCCGGCCCGCCGCCAGATCCTCCACCGCCCGGCGATAGCGGCCGACCGTTTCCTCGACCCGGGCCAGCAGCGCCCGCGCGTCGGCCGTGCGGGCGAGCTGCTGCCCGGCGGACGGCGGGCCCTGCGGCACCGGTATCAGCAGCCGGGCGTCGACCCACGCCGACCATCCGTTGAGGCAGAGCACCTGCCCCCAGTCGCCCCGCCGCTCCAGCAGCCGCACCGGCAGCAGCGCGTCGAGCGGCTCGGTCGCCACCAGCCCGTCCGGGGCCGTCCAGGTCGGCATGCCGTCCCCGGGCACCACGTGCGTGGGACGGAAGCCGGCGGCCGGGCCCACGGCGGCCGCGACGACGGACTGGGGTGGATACGCTGCGTTCATCAAGGCTCCCGCCTGCTACTTGCGCATGATGGCGGGCTCGTGGCGGCGCAGCAGTCGCGCGACGATGACGCCGAAGGCGACCGAGAGCACCACGAGCATGCCCATGTTCATCAGCCAGGTGCCCGCCGAGTGGTCGAAGAGCGGATCCGAGGTCAGTTTGCCCGGCACGATCCGCTCCAGCCCGACCGTGCCGGCCATCGCGCCGAGCGCCCAGCGCGAGGGCACCAGCCATGCCAGCTGTTCCAGGCCGGGCACCCCGGCCAGCTTCAGCAGCGCCCCGCAGAAGACGACCTGGACGATGGCGAGGAGGACCAGCAGCGGCATGGTGACCTCCTCCTTGCGTACCAGTGCCGACACCACCAGGCCCAGCATCATGGCGGTGAACGACAACAGCGCCACGGCCAGCGCGATCTCGACGAGTGGTGGGAAGAACACGCCCTTGCCGCCGGGCGCGTTGATGTTCACGCCGAACAGCCCGACCAGGGTCAGCACGACGGCCTGCACCACCGTGATCAGCCCCAGCACCACCACTTTGGACATCAGATACGCGGATCTGGACAGGCCGACGGCTCTCTCCCGCTGGTAGATCACCCGTTCCTTCACCAGCTCGCGCACCGCGTTGGCGGCCCCGGTCAGCACGCCGCCCACGCACAGGATGAGCAGTGCGTTCATCGCCGAGTCCGGGGTCAGTTTGCTGCCCGCGAGCGCCCGGGCCATCGCGCCCATCACGAACGGCAGCGCGATCATGATGGCGAGGAAGGTCCGGTCGGCGGTGAGCGCCGCCGCGTACCGGCGTACCAGGGTGCGCAGTTGGGCGCCCCAGCTCTGTGCCTTCGGCGGCTCGGCGGCCGCCTCCGGCGCGTGGACCCCGTCCAGCCGGGGCTGTTCGGTGGCCGCCGCGATGTACTGGCGGTAGTGCGAGGAGGCGCGGTACTGCCCCGCCCAGTCGCGCCCGGCTTCGGCCTCGAACGCTTCGAAGGCCTCCGGCCATTGCGCGTAGCCGAAGAAGTCGAGGGTCTCGTCGGGCGGTCCGTAGAAGGCGATCCGCCCGCCGGGGGCGAGGACCAGCAGCCGGTCGCACACGTCCAGGCTGAGGACGCTGTGTGTGACGACGATGACGGTGCGGCCGTCGTCGGCGAGGGTGCGGAGCATGTGCATCACGGAGCGGTCCATGCCCGGGTCGAGGCCGGAGGTCGGCTCGTCGAGGAAGAGCAGCGACGGCTTGGTCAGCAGTTCCAGGGCGACGCTGACGCGCTTGCGCTGGCCGCCGGAGAGGCTGTGGATGGGCTGGTCGGCGCGCTGTTGAAGGCCCAGTTCGCCGATCACCTCCTCCACCCTGGCCTGCCGTTCGGCCTGTGCGGTGTCGCCGGGGAAGCGCAGCTCGGCGGCGTAGCCGAGGGCGCGGCGCACGGTCAGCTGGGCGTGCAGGATGTCGTCCTGCGGCACCAGCCCGATGCGCGCCCGCAGCTCGGCGTAGTCCCGGTAGAGGTCACGGCCGTCGTAGACCACGGTGCCCCGATCGGCGGGGCGCTGTCCGGTGAGCGCGTTGAGCAGCGTCGATTTGCCCGCGCCGCTCGGGCCGACGACCGCGAGCAGGCTCTTCTCGCCGACGGGGAACGACACATCCTCCAGCAGGGTCTTACGGCCCTTGTCGACCTGCACGAGCAGGTCCTGGACGTCGAGCGAGATCTCACCGGTGTCGACGAACTCCTGGAGTTCGTCGCCGACCAGGCAGAACGCGGAGTGGCCGATGCCGACGATGTCGCCCTGGGCCACCGGGGCCCGCTGCACGGACCGGCCGTTGAGATACGTGCCGTTGTGGCTGCCGAGGTCCACGATCTCGTGGCCGCCGTCGGCGGTGGCGCGCAGTTCGGCGTGCCGGCGGGAGACGACGAGGTCGTCGACGACGAAGTCGTTGTCGCCGCCGCGGCCGATCCGGACGGTCCGGGTGGGCAGGGGGCGTACGGAGGTGGGGCTGCGGAACGTGCCCGTGGCGGACGGCAGCGAGACGGACGAGGGGCGCCCCGCCGAGTGGGCCACGCCTTTGAGCCGCGCGGCCGGGCCGTCGTCGGGGTTGCCGAACCGGATGACGCTGCCCGGCCCCACGTCCTCCGCACGCACCCGGTGGCCCTCGGTGTAGGTGCCGTTGGTGCTGTCGCTGTCCTCGAGCGTCCAGTGGTCCCCGACAGGGCGCAGCACCGCGTGGTGCCATGAGACCCGAAGGTCGTGCAGCACGATGTCACTCAACGGATCGCGCCCCACGTGGTAGGTCCGGGTCGGACTCATCACCTGCGAGCCGCCGTCGGCTTCGACGACGAGTTCGGGGGCGGGGGGCGCGACCGACCGCTCTCCCATGTTTGGATTCTACGGCGGACCGTCCGGCCTCGCCTGTTCAAGGGGGCGCCCCGGCCCGCCCTTCGAAGGGAAGCCCAGTGGTGTCGTCGCAGCCCGGGGCCGCCGAGCGGCTGCCCGTCTTCGTCTACGGGACGCTCCGCCCCGGACAGGGCAACCACGCTCGTCTGCTCGTCGGCCGCACCACGGCCGAGGAGCCCGCCCGGCTGCGCGGCGCGGTCCTGTACCCGGGCCCGGGCTACCCGTACGCGGTGAGCGCCCCGGAGGGGCCCGACGGGAACGTGATCCGGGGCGACCTGATCACTTTGGCCCCGGCGCGGTACGCGGAGCTGCTGGCGGCGCTGGACGAGTTGGAGGGCTACGCTCCCGGCGATCCGCGCAATCTCTACGAGCGGGTCGCCCGCGAGGCCCTCCCGGACAGCGGTGGCACGGTCCGCGCCTGGGTCTACCTCGCCGCGGACCGCCTGGCCGGGCGGCTGCGCGACATCGGCACCCCACTGCCCGGCGGCGACTGGCTCTGCTGAGATACCCGGGGTCTGTCCGGCGGATCTTCGTCGTGGATCAGCGAGCGGCGTTGGGTCACCTCCCGGCGGTCGCCGGTGGAGCGTGCGATCGCAAGGCGGGGGATCGCCCTCGTACCGGGCGCACTCGGGGACTTTCGACAACGCGGCGTGCGCGCGTGCCGGGCACCACTGGGAGCCCGCGAAGATCCGCCGGACAGGCCCTGGTGGGGTTCCGGACCCGTGGCTTACGGTGCCCACTGGACGTAACGATCATGACGGGTGAGGCAGAAGGAGAGACGGTGGCGGAGCGAGCGTTGATCGCGGGTGTGGGCGGCCACGAGCCGAGGGTCGACCCGGGGGCGTTCACCGCGCCGACGTCGGTGGTGATCGGCGAGGTGACGCTGGCGGCGGGCGCGAGCGTCTGGTACCACGCCGTGCTGCGGGCGGACTGCGGTCCCATCACGCTGGGCGCGGACAGCAACATCCAGGACAATTGCACGGTCCACGTGGATCCGGGGTTCCCGGTCAGCGTCGGCGAGCGGGTGACCGTCGGCCACAACGCCGTTCTGCACGGCTGCACGGTCGAGGACGACGTGCTGGTCGGGATGGGGGCCACGGTCCTCAACGGCGCGGTGATCGGGGCCGGTTCGCTGGTCGCCGCCCAGGCCCTCGTCCCCCAGGGCATGCGGATCCCCCCGGGTTCCCTGGTCGCGGGCGTCCCGGCCAAGGTCAGGCGGGAGCTGACCGACCAGGAGCGCGAACACATCAGGCTCAACGCCACGATGTATCTGGAGCTGGCCAAGCAGCACCGCGACGTGGCGACGGGCGGCGCGGGCGCGTAGGGCCTGTCCGGCGGATCGCGGGGGCGCACCAGCACCACCGCTGCGCGGCGGTGTCCTCAAGCGCCGGACGGGCTTGGCGGCTGAGCTCAGCCAATGCAGCCCGTCCGGCGTTTGAGGACGCACCCGCAGGGTGCTCGCCGCCGCAGGCGGCGACGACGGCCCGCAGTCGAACGGCAACGGCCCGTCCGGACGTACACCCGGACGGGCCGCATACAGGTAGGGCGTGGCCCCGGCCGCCCTCGTTCAGTCGTTGACCGCGACGGGCTCGGCGGAGGACCGATCGGCACCCGGGCCACCGGCCGCTTCGGCCTCGGCACGCTTGGCGGCGGCCTTCTTGGCCCGCAGACGCATCACCAGCAGGGAACCGAGGCCGAACACCACGGCGGCGGCCAGGCCGACGTAGGAGAACTTCTTGATCCAGTCCTCGGCGACCTTGCCGACGGTGTAGATCACCGCGACCGTGCCACCGGCCCAGACGATGCCACCCAGCACATTGGCGATCAGGAACTTCCAGTACGGCATCTTCAGCACGCCCGCGAGCGGACCGGCGAAGATCCGCAGGAACGCGATGAAGCGGCCGAAGAAGACGGCCCACATGCCCCACTTGTGGAAGGACCGCTCGGCGGTGGCCACGTGGTCGGGCCCGAAGTGCTTGGGGAACTTGCGGCCGAGCCAGTCCAGCAGCGGCTGGCCGCCCTTGCGGCCGATCATGTAGCCGATGGAGTCACCGACGATCGCGCCCGCGATGGCGCACGCGCCCAGCACGTACGGGTTGATGTGATCCTGTGTGGCGGCCAGCAGCGTGGCGCTGACCAGGACGATCTCTCCGGGAAGCGGGATGCCGAGGCTCTCCAGTCCGATGACCCCGCCCACCAGCAGGTAGACGGCTACCGCCGGTACTGTTTCGAGCCACTCCTGGATGTGCAACGCCGGTTCCTCCCCGGTTGGTGATCAAATGCCCGGCGTGCGCCACGAGGGCACACGCCGGGCAGCCTACTGGAGGAGAGGACTCCTTCGCGGGGCCGCCGGTTGCTCGGGCGAGGGTCACGACTGGGACAAGGGACCGGCCCAACGGCCGTGGGGCAGGCCGCCCGACGACATCGAAGCGGCGGCCGTCCGGCCCGTGCGGGCACGGATCGGCCGACGCGGCGCCGACCGCTCCGCCGTGGCCGGGGCGCAGCGCCACGGAGGTCCTGGCGGCCGTGCGAGGTCACTGATCCGGCCAACAGGGAAAGCCCCGAAACGCCGACGCGTTTCGGGGCTTTCCGTACTGGGACCGGGTTCCCGCAGGGCCAGGGGTCAGGAATTCGGCCGCAGGGTCCAGACCACGGTCATCTCGCCCGTCACCGAGCCGTCCGCGCGCGTGATCGCGACGTTGACGGGGAACTCCGGGCGCTCCCCCGCTTCCAGCTCCGCGACGACCTCGGCGGCCGGGCGGCCCAGCTCGGCGGTGGCGGTGACCTCGCCCATGGCGAGCTTCTTGTAGCCGATCTCGGCGCGCACGGCCAGCGGCACGGCACGGGAGAGCTGGTCGCCGAAGGCGGCGAGCACGATCGCGCCACTGGCGGACTCGGCGAGGGTGAACATCGCGCCGGCGTGCGGGCCCCCGACGTGGTTGTGGTAGTCGGGCTGGTCGGGCAGCCGGACGACGGCACGCTCGGCGGTCGTCTCGTCGAAGACGAGGTTGAGCGTGCGGGCCATGGGCACAGTGGCCGCGAGCATGTCGCCGATCGAGGGCGTGGTCTGAGACATACCCGCAAGTTACCAGCCGGTAGCAAGGATCGGGAAGGGGCGCCGGTCGGCGACATCACCCACGCCCTCTATGGTTATCGGCCATGTGGCCAGGACAGCAGCCGCCCGGGGGCGAGCAGAACCCGCAGGACCCGATGCAGAAGCCGAACGAGAACCCGTACCAGCAGCCGGGGTACCAACCCAACCCGTATCAGCAGCCGGGTTACCAGCAGCCCAATCCCTACCAGCAGCCCGCCGGGATGCCCGGGGCGCCGGGCCATCCCGGACAGCCGGGCGTCCCGCAGTGGACCCCGCCGGGCGCGCCCGGCGGTCCGCAGCCGCCGCGTGACAACCGCAAGCGCACCACGATGATCGCCATCGGGGCGGCGGTGGCGGTCGTGGCCGCGGCCGTGGTCACCGGGGTCGTCGTGCTGAAGGACGACGACGAGAAGACCGCCGCGAAGGGCGGCGACCCGAAGCCGGCGTCGTCCGCCCCGGCAGCCCCCTCACCGAGCCAGAGCCAGGGCCAGAGCGGGGCGCCGGACGACAATCCGCGCGACGGCGAAGCGGTCAAGCCGGTGATCGACGGATGGAAGGTCGTCGTCAACGGCAAGCGGCACAACGCCTTCGACGTCCCGGCGGACTGGACGGTCCGTTCGCCGACGATGTCGACCGGCTTCGAGGACGAGGACGGCAAGCCCCTGGTCACGATGTCGGGCAACGCCGTCTACAAGGACGGGGAGTGCGCGAAGAACGACCACCGGGCCGGCGCCGGCACCAAGGGCGCGCAGGGCGCCAAGAGTGAGGGCTCGGCCGCCGAGATCGAGTCGCTCAACTGGGTCTTCGCTGCGTTCGACCAGAAGAAGACGGGCCGCTTCGACACCACCAAGGCCAAGCCGTTCAAGAGCGACCACGGCATCACCGGCTACACCGCCTCGGCGACGGTGACGGGCGTGAAGAAGACCGACAAGTGCGTGACGGACGGCAAGGCGTTCGCCGTGACGTACAAGGACACTTCGGGCGACCTGGCGACCTGGATCCTCTACGCGGGCACCGGCTTCGACGGTGAGCTCCCCGACGACACCATCAAGAAGATCATGAGTTCGCTCCGGCCGCTCCAGTCCTCCTGACCGGTTCCGGAACCGCCCCCGCGAACGATCCGCCCGGCCCTGTGGGTTCCGGGCCGCCACCACGGCGGCCCGGACACCCTGCCGGTGTCAGCCGATGCTGAACGAGCCGCCCGGCGGCTCGGGCGACGGCGCCGCGTCCACGTCGTGCACGGGCGCCGCCCCGGCGGTGAAGCGCTCCAGCATCGGTCCGTGCTCGACCCGCGCCGGGAAGGCGTCGCCGGCGGCACGGCGGGCGAGTGCCGTGACGGGCAGCTCGGCGTGCGAGGCGACGAGCACCGCGTTGCCGAAGCGGCGGCCCCGCAGCATCGACGGCTCGGCGATCAGACAGACATGCGCGAAGACTGCCGCGAACGTCGCCACCTGCGAGCGCAGGAAGGTGAAGGGCGCGCCGTCGGCGAGATTCGCCGCGTACCGGCCCTGCGGGCGCAACACCCGGGCCGCGCGGCGCGCGTACTCCACCGAGGTCAGATGCGCGGGCACCCGGGAGCCGCCGAAGACATCCGCGATGATCACGTCGGCGGAGGCGTCGGGCTCGGCCTCCAGCGCCGTACGGGCGTCCGCCGCGCGCACCTCGATCCCCGACCCGTCCCGCAGCGGCAGATATTCGGCGACGAGCGCGATGAGGCCGCGGTCCGCCTCGACGACCCGCTGGCGCGAGCCGGGCCGGGTGGCCGCGACGTAGCGCGGCAGGGTCAGCGCGCCCCCGCCCAGGTGCAGCACATCGAGGGCCCGGCGCGGCTCGGTGGCGGCGTCCACGGCGTGGGCGAGCCGCCGCGCGTACTCGAATTCGAGGTGGGTGGGATCGTCCAGATCCACATAGGACTGGGGTGCGCCGTTCACCGTCAGCAGCCAGGCCCGCGCCCGGTCCACGTCGGGCATCAGCTTGGCGATGCCCCCATCCACGTCCCGGGTCACGGGTATCGGTTCGTCCACTCCCCCATTGTGCCGATGCGCCCGGCTCGTCCGCTCGGCCACCCCCGCGACACGGCACCGCGGTCAGGGCACACCGGCGCCCCCTAGAGCCGCTCGCCCCGGGCCCGGTGCGCGGTGCCGACGGTGAACCCGTCCATCCACATCTGCGTCATCTGCCGGATCACCATCTTGAGCTGCAGGGCCGTGAGCACTTTCTCCAACTGCCCTTGCCGCAGGGCGAGCCTGGCCCGCCGTTCCGCCGCGATGAACAACACCATCTGCTCAGCCCTTTCCAGTGCCCCTTCCCGCCGTTCTTCCATGGCTGCACCCTAGGCTCGGTCCCGCCCGGGGGCACGCGATTATGAATCCCCCGGCAGCAGGCCGGGCCGTTCCCACAGCCCCGGGGGCAGTGGCGGGCCCCGCGGCCGCTGCGGACACCCGGTGTCGGCGGGGCCGACAGCGTGTGACGGGCCGTCCCGGTTCTGTCCCGGCTCCGCGACATCACACCCGCCTTACGCCCGCGTCAGTTACGCTCCATCGATGCTCGAGTCCGCCGCGCCCTCCCCCGGTTTCGGCACGCGCTGCACCCGCGTGCTGCTGTCCCCGTGGTCCCGGCTGGGCCTGCTCGCCGCACTGCTCGCCGCCGCCGCGGTGACCGTGCTGGCGTGCCGCCCGGAGCGGCTGCTGGCCGACGGCTGGCCGCCGCAGTTGTCCGGCGGCGCCGCGGTCGTCCTGTTCGCGGTCGCGTACGGTCTGTGCACCGCGGCGTTCGTACCGCGCCCGATCCTGAACCTCGCCGCGGGCGCGCTCTTCGGCGCGCCCTTCGGTACCGCCGCCGCACTGGCCGGCACCGTCCTCGGCTCGGGAATCGCCTTCGGTCTGGGACGGCTGCTGGGCCAGGACGCGCTGCGTCCACTGGTGCGCGGGCGGTGGCTGCGGGCCGCGGACCGGCAGCTCAGCCTGCACGGCTTCCGCTCGATGATGGCGATCCGCCTCTTCCCGGGCGTGCCGTTCGCGGCCGCCAATTACTGCGCGGCCGTCTCCCGGATGGGCTGGCTCCCCTTCCTGCTGGCGACCGGCCTCGGGAGCGTGCCCAATACCGCGGCCTATGTGATCGCGGGCAGCCACGCGTCGGCTCCCACGTCGCCGGCGTTCATCGCCGCGATGGCCTTCATCGCGCTCACCGGGCTCGCGGCGGTCGTCGTGGCCTGGCGCAAGCGGGGCCGGATGCGCGAGCACGCCTCGTCATGACCTTGGCCGGTTGACGCGGGGCTCCCGACCGGCCCGCGCGCCGGCGTGCGATGCCCGCAGAACGATCCGGCGGGCACACCACCACACGCCCTGTCACGCCATGAAGTCATTCGATTACTCTCGGCATTCATCCCGGTAACCGAACCGGGCGCAGCGCTGGAGGTGGTCGCACATGACGGAACAGCAAGCGGACGACGCGGGCGCGGAAGCTCGTGCGGACCTAGATCCACAGGTGGCGAACGCCGTCCGGACGGGCGCCGCACCCGTTACCGCCGAGGAAGCCGTGGAGGTCGAATCCGAGGGGGTCGTCCGTCATCGGCCGGGCCTCTTGGTGACCGAGGAGCACGCGCCGCAGGCCGGCGCGGGCCCGAGCTTCCGACTCGCACCGTCCGAGAGCTGAGGGGGAATCCGATGTCGCTGTCATTCCGCAACAGCTACCGCACCCTCGTCTCGGTGGCGTACATCAAGCGCTTCCCGAACTGCCCGGAAGGCTGGCTGAAGCGCGGCTGGTGGAACATCCAGCCGGGCGCGACGGTGACCGTGGACGGCGCGAACGTATCGGCCGTCAACCGCTTCTGGTACTTCCACGCCGAGGCCACGGACGGGGCGGTGTGGGCGGGCCCGATCGTCACCTGCGTCACGAACAACGCCTTCGAATGGTGCCTCAACCGGTGTGACCCGCCCACCCGCAATGAGGGGTTCCGCGAGGTCGACGTCAATGGATTCACGAACTTCACGGTCAATCTGACGGCCTGACGACCGCCGGAGGGGAGACTCCCTGGAGATACCCCCCTCCGAACCAGCCGCGGCCTTCGGGCGATCGAGGACTCAGGCCGTGGGCACCCGGTCGAGAAACCCGAGGACACTACGGATCCGGCCGTCCTCGGCCAGCGTGATCACATCGAATCCCGCGACGGGCGCGGAGCCATCGGCGGCGGACACGAGCTCCCAGCCGAACCGCGCGGTGTCGTGGTGTCCGTCGACCGTCCCGGTGTGCCGGAACTCGAAGCCGGGAAACTGCCCGTGGGCGCCCGCGATGACCTCGGCGAGCTGCTCGTGCCCACGGACATCGGCAAGCGGGTCGGTGTAGGACCCGTCCTCCGTCCACGCGGTGGCGACCGCCTTGGCGCGTGCGGCGGGGTCGGTGGCGTTCCAGGCCTCGAAGTAGCGGGCGACGGCGATCTCGTACTGCGACATGGCGAGTTCTCCTCGTTCGGTGCTGAATAAGGGGGTGGGGCGCGGATTTCGAGCCGGAGGGCGCCGGCCCGAAATCCGCTGCCCTCAGCATGCCGAGGCGACGGAAGACGCGCGATTACCTTGCTGGTAAGGGGAACAGCCCGGCCTGCGGGCTACGGCTGTCAGTGCCCGGGGTTCCGCAGGGGGCGCTTGTAATAGCGCCAGGGGAAGGAGCCGGTGCCGACCTGGGTCCAGCCCTCGGCTTCCATCCGCCGGTGCCGGCCGCCGACCGCGAACGGAACCCGGCGGTGCTCCCAGGGGCGGTCGGACGCCTCCACCACGTGGTACAGCGGCCCGTAGTCGACCAGTTCCCAGCGCTCCAGGCCCGCTTCCGCGAGCGCCTGCATCTCGTCGAAGGCGGTCAGTGGAGTCAGCACCCGACGTTCGCCCGTCCCCTCGCCCGTGACGGAGGGGGCCGAGTCGCCCTTGGCGGAGAACCGCTGTTGGGCGGCCTGTCGGCTCACCCCCAGGATGCGGCCCACGGTGTCCCAGCTGTGACCTGCGGCCCGGGCGCCCCGCACCGCCTCGCGCAGGAGCCGACTGGACTCCTCAGCGCCGACCCGGGTGGCGGCGACCAGGCGCAGAAACCCGTCGGGGTCGTGCTCCAGCGACTCGGCCAGCCCGTCGGGCGCCCCGAGGACGGCCCCGGCGATCCCTTCGCGGATCCTGGTGGTCTCTTCGACGCTGAGCGGTTCGGCGGCGCTCATCGGCGCTCGTCGGCGCGGGGCTCCGCGTGGTCGGCCGACCGCAGGGGTTCGAGCGCGTCCAGCGTCTCCCGGTCCCGCCGCATACGCGCCTCCTCGGCCCCCGCCACGTCGGCGACCGCCTGCATCCGCATCGCGCCGGCGATCGCCCCCATCACGGCGACCAGCAGGATTTGGGTGCCGAGGAGAATGGCGAAGGGGCCGTCGCCGAGGTCGTCCGCGGAGGTCACCGCCACGCTGATGAGGCAGACAGCGACGGTGAGCAGGCCGAGCACGGTGGGGAGGAGCGCTGCGGCGGGCTTGGCGGCGGACGCGGGCCGCGTCGAAGTGATCATGGCGTCAATGCTTCCTTGACACCACACCCTCTGTCAACTTTTTCTTGACACTCGATCGACGTGACCCGCCTCCCGGTCGAGTCGGCCGATCAGCTGCCCGGCAGCACGATGGCCGTCACGATCAGCCCGGCACCGGCCGTCCAGCGGCCGGAGAAGCCGTCCACGCGCCGCCCGGCCACCACGGGGCCGGGCACCAGCAGACGGGCCGAGAAGGTCCGCGCGTCGGGGTCGACGTCGATCTCCGCCTCCGAGAAGTCCAACTCCTGGCCGGTCAGTGGGTACCACGTCTTGAAGACGCTCTCCTTCATGCTGAACAGCAGCCGGTCCCAGTGCACCTTTGGGCCGGTCGTGGCGTGGGCCTGGATCCACCGGAGTTCGCTCGGCAGCGCGATGAGGTCGAGAACGCCGTCCGGCAACGGCCCGTTCGGCTCGGCGTCGATGCCGACCGAGACCGCGTCACCCGCTCTGGCCACGGCCGCCGCCCGGTAACCGTCGCAGTGCGTCATGCTGCCGACCATCCCCTCGGGCCACCGGGGCGCACCGCGCGGGGTGGGGACCAAGGGCACGGGCGCCAGTCCGAACCGTCCGAGCGCCTGCCGGGCACACGACCGTACAGCGGCGAACTCGCGCTGCCGCTTCGGCACGGCCCTGGCCACCACCGCCTCCTCCTCCGGGAAGAGGCCCCTCGCGTCGTCCGGCAGATCGGCGAAGGTCTCCACGCCGACCACGGCGGTCGGCAGTATCTCCTCGATCACCGCGCTCCCCCCGCACCGACGGCGCTGCGCTGGGGCAGGATCTGCCGCAGCGGGTCGCGCGGCGTACGGGTGCGCCATTCGCGCGGATAGCCGATCGAGACCTCCTCGAAGCGCACCCCGTCGCTCCACGTCACCCTTGGGATGTGGAGGTGTCCGTAGACGACGGCGGTGGCGCGGAACCGCACATGCCAGTCCGCCGTCAGCTCCGTGCCGCACCACTGGGCGAACTCGGGGTAGCGCAGGATCCTCGTGGGGTCGCGGGTCAGGGGGAAGTGATTGACGAGGACGGTGCGGTGCTCGGGGTCCACGGCCGCGAGGCGGCGCTCGGTCGCGGCCACCCGGGCCCGGCACCAGGCGTCCCGCGTGGGGTAGGGGTCGGGGTGCAGGAAGTGCTCGTCCGTGCAGACGATGCCCGAGTCGTAGGCGATGCGCAGCGACTCCTCCTTCGTCGTCGCGCCGGGGGCCCGGAAGGTGTAGTCGTAGAGCACGAAGAGCGGGGCGACCGTCACCGGGCCGTCCTCGCCCTGCCACACCGGATAGGGGTCCTCGGGGGTGGCGACGCCGAGGGAGCGGCACAGCTCCACCAGGTGCAGATAGCGCCGCTCGCCCCGCAGGTCGACGGGGTCCTTGGGGTGGGTCCACAGCTCGTGATTGCCCGGCGCCCAGATCACTTTGGCGAAACGACCGCTGAGCAGCCGCAGCGCCCATTCGATGTCCGCGTACAGCTCGGCGACGTCTCCCGCCAGGATGAGCCAGTCGTCGTCCGACTCCGGGCGCAGCGACTCGATGATGGCGCGGTTCTCCTGGTACGCCACATGCAGATCACTGACGGCGAGCATTTTCCTCTGGGGCACAGTGGCATCCTTCTCGACGGAGCCCACGCCCGACTGCCTCGCGGCCGGCCACCGGCCGGGCTCGCTGCCGGCCGACCCGGTCCCTCAACTGCGGTGTCGGCTCCGCTCGTTCATCCACAGACAATTTCCGGCACGTGTGGTCCAGATACTGCCATATCGCCCCGATGATGTTGGGTGGCCTGTTGCCCATGTCACAGGCTGGCGCACCGGCCTGTGACCTCTACGGGCGGCTCCCCAAGGGTCCCTATGGGGCGCTCACCACGGCACGGTCTCGTCCACCGAGCCGTCCATGCTGCCGCGGAAGCTTCCCGTCGGTCCGTCAGCACCCATGAGGGCGAGGCGTACGGGCACTTCGGCGCCCTCCTCGGGGGTGCGGGTCCCCCGGCTGAAGGGGGAGCCGGCATTGAGGTCGGTGGCGACCAGCCCGGGGTTGGCCACATTGACCCGGATGCCGGCCTCGCGCAAGGCGTTGGCATAGACGATGGTGATGGCGTTGAGCGCGGCCTTGGAGGAGCTGTAGGGCAGCAGATTGCGGGTGGAGATCGGGTTGTCGGCGTCGCTGAGCAGGGTGAGCGACCCGAGTGGGCTGGACATGTTCACCACTCGGCCCGCACCCGACTTGCGCAGCAGCGGGATGCAGGCCTGCGTCACGGCGACGGTGCCGAAGACGTTGACCTCGAAGGCCGTGCGCATGTGCTCCCTGGTGACCTCCGGCACCGTGACTCCCCATTCGACGACCACCCCGGCGTTGTTGACGAGGACGTCGAGCCGTCCGGATTCCGTCTCGATCTGCCGGGCGGCGGCATCGACCTGGCCCTGGTCGGTCACATCGAGCTGGAGGAAGCGGACGTCCAGTCCCTCATCCGTGAGCTCACGCGTCGTCTCGCGACCGCGCTGTTCGTCACGGGCACCGAGGTAGACGGTCATTCCCTCACGGGCCAGGCGCCGGGCGATGTGCTTGCCGATGCCCTTGTTGGCGCCGGTCACCAGCGCTACCTCGCCGTGGTGCTGTCCGTCGGTCATCGTGAAGCCTTCCGCAGTGGGTGGTCCCGGTCGGTTCTGGTGGTCAGCCTAGTAATTTCCGAGGCCCCCGCACACGTTCAGCGCCTGTGCCGTCACCGCGCCGGCCCGGTCGCTGATCAGGTACTCGACCATGGCCGCGACCTCGTCCGACTCCACGTAACGGTGGATCGGGACCCGGGTCGTGATCCGGTCGAACGCCTCGTCGGTGGACACGCCCCAGATCTCGGCGTAGTGCTCACGGACGCGCTCCGCCATGGGGGTCTCGACGAAGCCGGGGCACACCGCGTTCACCGTGATGCCCGTCGGCGCCAGCTCCAGCCCGAGGGCCTTGGTGAAGCCCACGACACCGTGCTTGGACGCCGAATAGGGGGCGGCGTGGACCACGCCCTGCTTTCCGCCCGTCGAGGCGATGTTGATGATGCGCCCCCAGTCCTTCTCCCGCAGCCCGCCGATGGTGAGCACGGCCTTGGTCATCAGGAACACGCTGTTCAGATTGGTGTTGATGACGTCGAACCACAGTTCGTCGGGGATCTCGGCGGTGGCGCCGCCACCACTGCGCCCGGCGTTGTTGACCAGGATGTCGACGGGGCCGAACCGGTCGACGGCCGCCTGGACGAACTGCCGCACCTGGTCGGGCGAGGAGACGTCACAGGGGCTTCCGTCCACGTCGAAGCCCCGGTCCTGGAGCGATTTGACGTTCTCGGCGAGGACGCCCTCTCCCCGCGCACACACATAGACCCGAAGACCCTGCTGAGCCAGCCGCTCGGTGATGACAAGGCCCATTCCGCTGGTGGCACCGGTGACGATCGCGACCGGCCTGCCGGTTCGTGCCATTTCCGTTCCTCCCACTCACGCCGCAGCACAGGCAATTGGGCGTCAGCGTGGCCGGGGCCACTCGAAGCTCGGTCGGACGAGCCTTGATCCGGCGCCGGGCCGCAGGCCCCGCGCCCCGGCCGGCCCGGCCGATCCGGCCGATCCTCGAGTCAATCGCGATCCGGCGCGGCCACGGTGACGGCAGTTGCTGCCGTCTTCCCGGAGGATCCCCATGACAGCGATCGACACCCGCACCGACGTCACCGCGCTCTACGCCGAGGTCCAGCACTTCTACGCCCGGCAGATGCAGCTGATGGACCGCCGTGACTTCGAGGCGTTCGCGGCCACCTTCACCGAGGACGGCGAGTTCAGCCACTCGCCGGGGCAGCTGGCCCGGACCCGGCCGGGCATCGTGACCGAGCTGCTGGAGTTCCACCGGCGGTTCGACGACGACCCCGTCGTCCGCAGGCACTGGTTCAACATGATCGTCCTCGATCCGCAGGAGGACGGATCGCTGCGCGCCACCTACTACGCCTATGTGATCAACACCAGGCCCGGCAGCGAGCCGCAGCAGGGCCCCGTCTGTGTGGTCACCGATGTGCTGGTGCGCGTCGACGGCGTGCTGTTGAACCGCTCCCGGCACGTCCGGCAGGACCGGCTTCTCCTGGAGCCGTGAGGGCCCTCGGATCAGCCCGCCCCGTCCGGCTCGCGCCGGGCGGGGTGTCTATCGCTCGGTACCGGCCGCGTACTGTGCGGCGTACGCCATGGTCGTCGCGCTGTTACGGCCGAGCGCCTCGCGGATGAACGTCCGCGCGTCAGCCAGGTCCCGGCCCGCGCCGAGCACCGCCTCCACCGCTTCCGGGTCGATCACGACCGTGTGCCGCGACGTCAGAATCGCGCCGGCCGTGCCCCCGGCCCCCTCCGTGAAGGTCCACAGTCCACTGTGGCCGAGGAGCAGCTTCGGCGGCACCAACTGCTTGTAGGCGATCCACTCCGGCGCCCGGCACACCCGCACCGACCGGGTGGTGTGGCGCGCCCCGTCCGCCGTCACCGTGTCCATCTCCAGGTCCTGGACGCCTGGAGCGGGCTCGCTGAACCGGACCCGGTCGACATGCGGCAGCCGGTCGGCCCACAGATCCGCCCGCGCCACGAACGCGTAGGCATCAGCGGCAGAACCGGACAGCTCGACGGTGTCGGTGAACGTGAGGACCATGTCCTCCGGGGCATGGCCGCACTCCGCGATGCGTCCCAGGGCGGCCAGTTCCTCGGGGCTGTTGCGGTCGAGCGCCGCGTTGACCCGCGCCACCGTTTCGGGGCTGTCGTCGACGGCCGAGAAGGAGTGCCTCAGCACCACCTCGGTGTGCCCGCCGGGCAGCTCGCGGAAGAGCCACTCCCCTCCCATCGAGGCGATCGGCGGTCGGCTCACCTCCTGCCTGAAGGTCACCCGCAGCCGGTCCGGGTCCAGCGTCCGCCGGGACACCCAGCTGCTGACCTCTCCGTTCACGGTCGCCCACAGCTCGAAGCGCTCCGCGCGCTCGGAGCGCTCCAGATGGCGGACATGGACGCTGGGGCCGAAGAGAGCCGGCCACACGGTCACGTCGGCCACCAGGCCGTAGAGCACCCGGGGCGGCGCCGCGACGACCCGGGTGTGCTCGGTGCGATGCTCATGGGTGGTTTCCATGGCCCCAAGCTGCTGCAACCGGCTCGAAGACCACTCGAGGCCGCGTAGGGGCAACCGGGACCGCGACCGGCCACGCGCACACACGGGTGCGGGCCCGGGTCGGCACACCCGGGCCCGCACGACGTCGAGGGTCGCTGACAGCGGTGAACGTCAGTGAGCGCTGATCGAGAGCGAGTGGCGGAAGACGTTCTTCGGGTCCCAGCGCGCCTTCGTCCGCTGCAGTCGGCGGTAGTTGTCGCCGAAGTAGAACGTGTGCCAGGGAACCCCCGACTTGTTGAACTTCGGGTTCGTGATGTCGAGGTCGGGCGCGTTGATGTTGCAGCCCTCGTAGCGGTCGCCGGGCACGGGGTAGCCGCCGGTCGACGCGAAGGTCTGGCCGTAGATGTCACGCACCCAGCCGAGGTGCTGGGCGTCCTCGGCCGCCTCGACCCAGAAGTTCTCGAACATCGCCACGAGCGCCGACCTGCGCTGGGGCAGGGCGGTGTCCCCGGGGGCGAGCGCGTTCATCCTGCCGCCGGCCATCGCGCCGAGCTGGATCATGGCCGTACCGGGGCTGGTGTTCGTGTAGTCCGGGCGCGTCATGTGGCGGTAGATGACCGCGCACTGCTCCTCGGTCAGCGACTGCCGCAGATACGCGTGCTTGACGGCGCCGCGCAGGGTCGCGTTGGTCATCACCGTGGGGTTGCTGGTGTCGATCGTCACGGTCGAGGCCATCCAGGGCAGCCGCCGGAACGGGAACGGCGTGATGCCGGTGTTGGCCGTGACCGCGCCGAGGTACTCCTCGAGCAGCTTCTCCGCGTTCGGCGCGGAGGCATCGACCTGGGTGAGCATGCCGATCCCGCCGCTCGACACATGCTGGACGAACAGCAGTCCGCACAGCGCCGAGGCCGGTGAGGCGGGGTCGCTGTTCTCCACGTACCACTGGCACTGGTTGCGCAGCAGACGGGTGAAGGTGGTCTCGTCCATCTGCTGCCAGGGCGCGAAGGCCGTGCTGATCAGCACCTCTCGGGGCGGCTGCGGGAGTTGCTGGGCCGGGCGGCTGCCCGTCGCCCCGCGGCTGCGGAACCAGAACTTCGTGATGACGCCGAAACTGCCGCCACCCCCTCCGGAACACGCCCACCAGAGATCCTTGAGGTCGCCGGTGTCCTCCCGCGAGGCGATCACCGTGCGGACCCTGTTCGGACGGTCGGCGACCACGATCTCCACGGCCTCGATGAGATCGCAGACGTTGCCGAACTGCCGCGACAGCAGGCCGTGGCCACCCCCGGTGGCATGGCCGCCGATACCGACCGCGGGGCAGACCCCACCGGGCAGGGTCACGCCCCAACCACGGAAAAGCGTTTCGTAGATGTGCCCGAGCTGCGCGCCGCTCTCGATGGCGAAGGCCTTGCGGCGCGGGTCGTAGGAGATGTCATTCATCATCGACAGGTCGACGATGACTTCGACGTCCTTGTTGTAGGTGAAGTCGGCGTACGAATGTCCACCACTGCGGATGGAGAGCCGCTTTCCGGTGCTGACCGCTTCCTGGACCGCCTTCGACACATGTTCGGATTTTCCGGCCATGCGTACGGACTCAGGCGCGGCGGACCATCGGCGATTGAATCCGGAAACAAGTTCCGGATAGCGACGGTCGTCCGGACCGATGGACACCGGACCGAATTCCGGTTCTTTCGCCGAAACGTCTTCTCGTTCGACCGGCATGGCGATACATCCCCCCGTAGTTCACTTTCCCCTGTGATCGGGCACGGGCGGCGCTCGCCGCCCCGAACCCCGTGTCGCGTGCGAACGGCACGCATCCTTCCATACGGCCAGAGGCTTTCCAAGCAGTCCCCACGAATAGTTCACCGCGTTCCACTTAGCGCGATCCGGGTCGTTCTCGAGCGTTATTGGATCCCGTCCGCGGACGATGAGCGGGCGGCCAAGCGGCGGCATGGAGAGGAGACAAGTCATGCGAAACATCGAACGGACGTTGTTCGCTGACGGGAAGGCAAGCGGAGTGACCCGTTTCGTCGACCTCAGTGTGGCCACCCGCGACACCGACAGTGAAGCCACGCCGGTGACGGTGGAGGTGCTCGGCCACGAGGCGGCGGCGGCCGTCCTCGGACTCGCGCCGGACGACTTCCCGGACGGGATGGCCATTTCCAATGAGACCGTCACGCTCACCACGCACACCGGCACCCATATGGACGCCCCCTTGCACTATGGCCCGTTCAGCGGCGGCCTTCCGGCGAAAAGCATCGACCAGGTGCCGCTCGACTGGTGCTTCGGCCCCGGAGTCCGCCTCGACCTGCGGGAGGTGCCCGCCGGCGACGGCATCACGGTCGACCATCTCCGCGGCGCCCTGGCCGCGGCACGGCACGAACTGCGCCCCGGCGACATCGTTCTGCTGTGGACCGGAGCCGACGCGCTCTGGGGATCGGCGAAGTACCTCACCGAATACGCCGGTCTGACCGGCGAGGGCACGGCCTTCCTCGTGGAGCGCGGGGTGCGGGTCATCGGTATCGACGCGTGGGGCCTGGACCGGCCGATGCGGTCGATGATCGAGGACTACCGCCGCACCGGAGACCGGGGATACCTGTGGCCGGCGCACATCTACGGCCGCACCCAGGAGTACCTCCAGTTGGAGAAGCTCGCCCATCTGGGCGACCTCCCCTCCGCGACGGGATTCACCGTCGCCTGCTTCCCCGTGTCGGTGGCCGGGGCGGGCGCCGGGTGGACGCGGGTCGTCGGCCTCGTCGGCTGACATGGACGGACCACGGCACGAGAGGGATGAAGGGCAGGGGGCCCCGGCCCGAAGCGGCCGGGGAACGCGCGGTGCCGGGCCCGACCGATTTCGGTCGGGCCCGGCACCCGTCGAACCGGCCCGGGCCGATCCCATCCGGCCCGGGCTGGTCCGGTCGAGCCCGGCTCGCGCCGGACGGCTGTCAGCTCCGGCCGTGCACGACACTGCCCCTGGACAGCAGCTCATGTTGCAGCAGCTGCAGTTCAGGGGCAGGTTCGACGCCCAGCTCAGCGTCGAGGATGCGCCAGAGAGTCCGATAGGCCTGCAGGGCCTCGGCCCGCCGCCCGCACTTGTCGAGCGCCTTGATCAGTTGTGCGTGCAGGCTTTCGTTGAGCGGGTTCTCGGCGACCAGCAGCCGTAGCTGCGGAATGATCTCCTGGTGCCGGCCGAGGCGCTGACTGGCCTCGATATGGAGATGAGTGGCGGAGAACCGGAGTTCGTTGATGTACGTGAGGTGCGCCTCGAGGACGCTCCCGGTCATCATGCCGACGAGGACAGGGCCCCTCCAGAGCGCCCGCGCCTCGTCGAGACAGCCCATGGCCTCCTCCGGCCGGTCGTCGTCCAGCAGCCGCCTCGCCCGCATGACGAGTCGCTCGAAGACCACGACGTCGATCGCGTCGTCGGGCACCTGGATGACATAGCCGGCAGGCCTGGTGACCAGCACATGCTCGCCGCCGGGCATGCCCGCGAAGATCTTCCGCGCGTGGTAGATGTACGTCTGGAGAGTGGTGAGCGCGCTGCGTGGCGCGTTCTCTCCCCATAGTTCTTCGATCAGAGTGTCCACACTGACCGTTTCGCCGTTCTGGACCAGCAGCAGGCCGATGAGCTGGCTGACCTTCGACCGGCTCAGGAAGAACGAACGGTCCTCGGTGACCACGATCTCGAATTGTCCGAGCAGCTTGAATTTCACCGTACTCCCCCGTAGTTGATCAGCGAACTCCGGCAAGAGAGTGATCCAGCATCGTTCGAAATTCATTCATTTCGAAAGTGGATCAACGACGTTGTCGGATCCGCCAAGCGCTACAACCCCCGTCGCCGAGACCCATTCACCCCCAAGTGGGTACGGCGATGCGCTTTTGGTGCCACTCGCAAGATATCCGACGGGAACCCGCCCCGCCACATGTTTATCTGTGCGCCGCATCACACTGATCAAATTGCTGGGGAACGGCGAATCCCGCTGCTCCAATTGATGGTTGAGTAACTGCCCGAAAAATTTACCCAAGCATTAAGGTCGGATTTTCATATTCACACCACCCGACGGGGTGGTTTCGATCCCCACGGGCTGATGTTGCCTCAGGGGTGATCTTGGCAGGCGGCAGCCGGGGAGCGCCACCCCTCCCTTCGAGCAGGTCCGACAGCCCGAAAGGTCAGTACACCTGCACCGGAATGATTGTCAGTCTGGGCCGCAGGACCTTTACTTGAGATCACAAAGGGGATGCACATGTCCGATCGTTCGGTGTCCGTCGTCATCGCGTACCACAGCGGCTACGGACATACGACCAGGATGGCCGAGGCGACGCGCGACGGCGCGGCATCGGTCAAGGGTGCCGTCGTCCAGCTGATCTCCGTCGAAGCGCTCACCGACGAGCAGTGGGCCGCGCTGGACTCAGCGGACGCGATCATCTTCGGTTCGCCCACCTATATGGGCTCGGCCAGCCCCGCGTTCCACACCTTCGCGCACGACTCCAGCGGTCGGTGGTACGCACAGGCATGGAAGGACAAGGTCGCCGCCGGCTTCACCACATCGGGATCGATGAGCGGCGACAAGGTGAACACGCTTCAGTACTTCACCGTCCTGGCCGCTCAGCACGGGATGCACTGGGTGAATCTCGACCTGCTGCCCGGGACGTCCGAGGACGAGCTCAACCGGCTCGGCGGCTGGTTGGGCGCCATGGGGCAGTGCGCGGGGGACGAGGGGCCGGAGTCCATGAAGAAGTCCGACCTGCTCACCGCGGCCCACCTCGGGGAGCGCGTCGCCCGGCACGCGCAACTGCTCCAGCTGGCCAGATCGGGGGCGTGACACCGCTACGGGGACGCGGAAGCCCCCGGGCACGGGGGCTCGGGGGCTTCCCTCTTCCACAGCGCCCCTGACGGGACCGGCGGCAGGCCGGTCCCGTCAGGGGGCCAGGTAGTGGCACAGCGCGTCGACCTGGTCGGTCACCATCCGCTGTGAGACGGCCGCGTGGGCGAGACCGATGGATGCGTGGAACGCTCCTTGGTAGTGCCTCAGTTCGGTCTTCACCCCCGCTTGGATCAGCCGGTGGGCGAAGGTGATGCCCTCGTCCCGCAGTGGGTCGAACTCGCACACGCCCACGAAGGCCGGCGGCAGCCCGGACAGGTCCTCGGCACGGGCGGGCGCGGCATAGTGCGTGGCGTTGCCGCCGCCGAGGTAGTGCTGCCAACTCACTGCCAGATTGGCCCGGTCGAGCATGGGCGTGTCCACGAAGTCCCGGGCCGAGAGGGTCTCGAGCCGGTCGTCCAGTTGGGGGAAGAGCAGATACAGACAGCGCAGCGGCGGTCCCTCGCGGTCCCGGGCGAGCAGGGCGATCCCCGTGGCCAGCCCGCCGCCGGCGCTGAAGCCGCCCACGCCGATCCGGTCGGTGTCGATCCGCAGCTCCGCGGCGCGGTCGACGGTCCACTCCAGAGCCGCGTAGCAGTCCTGGAGCCCCGCGGGGAAGGGGTGCTCCGGCGCGAGGCGGTAGTCCGGTGAGACCACCACCGCGCCCACCAGGTCGGCGATGCGGGTGGCGGCGGTCAGTGAGGTGTCCAGGTCGCCGGTGACGAAGCCGCCCCAGTGCGGGAAGACCAGGGCCGGCCGCGGACCGGGCCGGTCCATGGGCCGGTAGAGCCGTACGGTCATCTCCGGGCCGCCGGGCACGGGGATGCGCCGGTCCTCCACCCGCACCCGCGATATCGGCTCGTAGGCGGGCTGGCGGGCCATGACCTCCCGCATCGTGGCCCGGGCGGCCTGGGGCTCGGTGTAGTCGAGGGGTCTCATCCGGGGGACGAAGGGTTTCAGCTCGGGGTCGAAGTCATAGCTCACGGTCGTCCTCCGGAAACCCGCCGCCAGTTCAGGACGCGCCGCTCCTGCCGCCCGTCCGTGGTACGCGCCGCACCGGAGAGGATGAGCAGATCACCCTTGAGGGTGAGTCCACGGACCTGCCGGGTGCCGACCATATGACGGTGCGAGCTGACGGCGACCTCATGGACGATCTGCCGTTCGGACAACTGCCACGTGCCCGCGTAGCCCATGAAGCGGGTGACCGGGCCGGCGCCCGGGGACGGCTCCTGACCGGCGCGCATCATGCTCACCGTCATATGGCGGTCGGCGCTGTAGATCAGCACGCCCTCGGGCTCGGGGCCCAGCGGGCCCTCGCTGACGCCGCCGTCCTCGTCGACGCCGACGTAGGACTCCAGCTGCCAGGCTCCGATCAGGTCGGCCGGGGAGACCGCGTCGCTCGCTGTGTTCGTGTTCGTGTTCGTCATGCGGACCCGACGGGCTTGCTCGACACCGTGAACCTGCTCATCCGGAATCCCGCGCCCTGGCCGAACAGGCGGTTGGACGCGAGGCTCGCGTCGTCGAGGAACCGCTGCGGGGTGGGCTCGCCCGTCACCGGATCGTAGTAGTACTTCGGTGTGGTGGTCAGCCGTACGAGGCCGGAGCCGGCCCGGTCGGGCAGTCCTCCGTCGAGGAAGTTGAACAGGCCCATACCGCAGGCCAGCTGGCGTGGTGCCACCCGCTCCTCGATACCGCCGTGGTCGACCACCAGGTGATCGCGCGATGTCAGCCGATAGCCGATCCGGTCGAGCCGGAAGACCTCCCGGCCGTCCAGGAACCAGGTGACCACACCGCGGGAGCCGTTGTAGGAGATCTTGAGGTGGTGCTCGTCGTAGGGGGTACGGCGGGCGACCGGGACGGTGTGGAGGAAGGAGGCGTAGTCGCCCAGCTGCGCGCGGGCGTTCGGCAGCCGTTCGTAGTAGACGTAGACCGCCTCGTTGGTGAGGGAGAACTCGAAGGCGACGTCGGACTCCGGGTCTTGGAGAGCCAGACAGGCCGAGGCCAGCCTGGGGTCGGTGCCCGGGTCGGGCACGCCGGCTCCGAAGGGATGGGCCGCCACGCCGTACGCCGCGCCCGACATCCGGGCCTCACAGGTCAGTTCGTGTCCCGGGCCGGTGTCGAAACCGAGGACGCCGCCGGACGACTGCTTGTTCGCGTAGACCAGCCACTTCACGTGGTCGAGGGTGCCCGGCAGCCCGCTGGGGTCGCTCTGGCCCAGGGACATCGTGAACGCGGGCTCGCCGGTCGTCGGATTCGTCCCGGAGGCGACGACCCGCAGCCCCTGCCGGGACGTGCTGGCCACGCCGTCGTGGCCCACTTCCGTGCCGAACGGCAGGAACGTGTACCTCGCGTCGGGTCCCTCGGTGCTGAAGCCGCCCGAGAAGTCGTCGTCCCAGACCATGTGATGCGCTGTCATATTTTTCCTTTCCTGGAAATGCGAACCCGTTTTTGCCATGCGAACCGATTTTCAGGCTTTCCCCGACAGCAGGTCGTCGACCAGCGAGGTGGAATGCTCCGCGGCCCGGAACCGGGGATGGGAGAGCACCTCGGCGAGAAATGTCCGAGTCGTCTTGATACCCGGTCCGGACACCTCGAATTCATCGAGCGCGCGGTGCATTCGGGCGATTGCCTCGTCGCGTCGGGGGGCCCGAACGACGAGTTTGGCCAGCAGCGAGTCGTAGTGGGGCGGGATCACATCCCCTTGCCGGACATGGGTGTCGACCCGCACGAACGGTCCGCCCGGCAGCGCAAGGCGTGCGACGGGCCCCGGGGCGGGGACAAAGCCGACGGACGGGTCCTCGGCGTTGATACGGCATTCGATGGCCACGCCGCGAAGCACGATATCCGCCTGGGACCATTCCAGTTCGTTCCCGGCGGCGACCTTCAGCTGTTGCTGTACGAGGTCGATGCCGGTGACCATTTCCGTGACGGGGTGCTCGACCTGGATCCGGCAGTTCACCTCCATGAAGTAGTAGCTGCCGTCCGGGGCGAGAAGGAATTCGAAGGTGCCCACGCCGGCATAGCCGACGGCGAGCGCACCCTCGACGGCCGAGCGGCCCATGCGACGGCGGCGGGCCGGTCAGGGTGATGCCCCGGTCCAGGCACGCGTCGGCGAAGTCGGGGGACTCCGAGAGGAAGCCGTAACCGGGGTGGATCGCGTCCGCGCCGCTCTGCGCGGCCGCCTCCAGCACCGCCGCGGCGTTCAGATAGCTCTTCGCCGGGGCTGCCGGGCCGATCCGGATCGCCTCGTCGGCGAGATGGACGACGGCCGAGTCCCGGTCCGGGGTGGAGCAGACGGCGACCGAACGGACGCCGAGCTCCCGGCAGGCACGGGCCACCCGCACCGCGATCTCGCCCCGGTTCGCGATCAGCACCTTCTTGAACATCGCGCGTTCCCTTTCGGGCTTCATGTCAGGCGAGCCTGCCGTCGTTGATCTGCAGCAGCTCCGCCTCGACCGTGATCGCCGAGCCGAACTGCCGGAACCGGGCCCGCCTGCCCACCCGCAGCGCGGCCTCCCCGAGCCCGGCCAGCTCGTGCAGCTCGCTGCTCAGAGCGGCGCGGAGCCGCTCGGCCGCCGCCCACGGCGCGGCGCCCGTGCCCCCGTCCGGCTCGGGCAGCACCGCGTCCACCACGCCGAGGCGCAGGAGCTCCCGGGCGTTCAGCCGAAGGGCCCGGGCTGCGGTGGGCGCGGCCGAGGGGTCCTTCCAGATGATCGCGGCGCACCCCTCGGGGCTGATCACGGAATAGATGCTGTCGGAGTACATGAGCACCCGATTGGCCACGGCCAGCGCCAGCGCGCCGCCGCTGCCGCCCTCGCCGATGATCACGCTCACGACCGGCACGGACAGGGTGGACATCAGCCGGAGGTTCTCCGCGATGGCCACCGACTGGCCCTGTTCCTCCGCGTCGGCGCCCGGGTGGGCGCCGGGAGTGTCGATGAGGGTGACGATGGGCAGCCCGAGCTTGTCGGCGAGGCGCATCAGCCGGGCGGCCTTGCGATATCCGGCCGGCGAGGCCATGCCGTAATTGCGCCGGGCGAGTTCGGCGGCGGTGTGTCCCTTCTGGTGGGCGAGGACCATCACCGGTATCGCGTCGATCCAGGCGGTGCCGCCGATGAGGGCCGGGCATTCGCCGGACGCCCGGTCGCCGTGCAGCTCCTGGAAGTCGTCGAAGGCGAGCCCGAGGTAGTCGAGTGCCGTGGGGCGGTCGAGGGACCGGGCCCTGCCCACCTGCTCCCAGGGGTCGGCCTCCGGGAGCAGGTTCGGGTCGGTGACCACCGGTGCGGCCGGCCGTGCCGTGCTGGCGTACCGCCCGCAGACCTTGGACCCGCCGATCCGCAGCAGCTTGCCGAGCTCGGCGCGGAGCGCGGACCGCTCCACGATCATGTCGACGAATCCGCGCTCGAGGAGGAACTCCGCGGTCTGGAAGCCCTCCGGCAGCCGCTGATGGATGGTCTGCTCGATCACTCGCCGCCCGGCGAAGCCGAGGCGGGCGCGCGGCTCGGCGATGATGACGTCGCCCAGGGTGGCGAAGGAGGCCGCGACACCGCCGAAGGTGGGGTCCGTGATCACGGAGACCGACAGGATGCCGGCCTTGTCCAGCTCGCCGAGTGCCGCGCTGGTCTTGGCCATCTGCATCAGGGAGAGCACGCCCTCCTGCATCCGGGCGCCGCCGGAGGCGGTCACCATGATCAGCGGGACCCGCTCCTCCTGCGCGGTCTCGATGGCGAGCGTGATCAGCTCGCCGACCGCGGTGCCGAGGCTGCCGCCGAGGAACCGGAAGTCCATCACGGCGACGATCGCGGGATGGCCCTCGATGGTCGTCCTGACGCAGAGCACCGCCTCGCGCATCCCGGTGCGTTCCTGGGCGCGGGAGAGCCGGTCGGTGTAGGCGACGGTGTCCACGAAGTCGAGCGGATCGGAGTTGCTCACGGTGAAGGGCAGCGGTTCGAAGCGGCCGTCGTCGGCGAGCTGGGCCAGGCGTTGCCGGGCGGTCACCGGGAGGTGCAGGCCGCACTCGGGGCAGACGTGGAGGTTGCGGATCAGGCGCTTGCCGTAGACCGGCACCTGACAGCCGTGGCACAGCACCCACTCGACCTCGGCGGCCTCTTCGATCGTCTCAGTCATCCTTGGTCTCCTGATAACCGTCTGGTGCACGCGGGTGTCGAGGGCGGATCCCGGTCAGATCGTGATCACTTGGTGGGCGTAGGCGGTGGCGGCGGACTCGACCTGCAGCCCCTGGTGTCCGGCGATGGAGTTGGCGTCGCGCCAGAAGCGCTGGACGGGATTGCTCGTGGCCTGGCCGGTGGTGCCCACGCTGCGGAACAGCCGGTTGACGACGCCGACGAGGATGTCGGTGGCCATCGCGCAGTCCCGCCAGCTCCGCATGGTGTCCAACGGCGTGATGCCGGGGCCGGAGTCGGCCGTTGCCGCCGCGCGCTCGAGGAGCATTTCGGCGGCGTCGATCTCGGTGGCGCTGCGGGTCAGGATCACGTCGTAGGACGTGCGGTGGAATGTCGGCATCCCGGGCAGTGCGGGCTTGGGCTGCTGCGCGGCGGCCCGGATCTTCGGGGTGACATAGCCGGCCCAGGCCTTGAGGGCTCCCTTGGCGGCGCCCAGTGCGGGCGTCGCGAACATCATCGTGGTGGCCTGCATCGGTAGGGCGTGGCACGGCGCGTCCGAGTCGGGTGCCCGGCCGGTGAACAGGTCGTCCCGGCTGACCGTGCGGGCCGCGGGGACCATGACGTTCTCGACGATCACCGTATTGCTGCCGGTGGCGGCCATGCCCACGTTCTCCCAGGTGTCGACGGTCCGCCAGGCCGTACGCGGCACGGCGAACATCCTGGGCTCCGGCCGGCCGTCCCGGTCGGTCATCGCGGCCAGCAGGGCCCAGTCCGCGTGGTCGATCGCGCTGACGAACGGCCAGGTCCCGGTGAGGCGGTAGCCGCCGGGGACGGGCTCGGCCCTGCCGATCGGGGTCAGGGCCGCCACCAGGAAGGCGTCCGGGCCGTCGGCCCAGACCTCCCGGTACCCCTCGGCGGGCAGGTGCGCGGCCATCCGGGACACGTGCGCGGCCAGTGACGCGCACCAGGCGGTGGCGGTGCACCCCTCACCGACCGCGCTCACCGCCCGGTTCAGCTCCAGGAAGGTGCCGACGGTCCCGCCCTGGTCGGCCGGGACGAAGTGACGGGGGAAGCCCGCGGCGACGACGGACTTGACCACATCGGGATCGAGCCTGCGATTGGCCTCCGCGGCGGCCGCGCTCCGGGCCGCGGCCTCCGCGACCTCGCGCGCCGCGGACGACAGCGTGGTTGACGTCAGGTCCATCCTGATTCGCTCCTCGGCTCGGGTGCGTCGGCTCGTGGCACCCGGCCCCCGCGGGCCCGGCCGACCACTACGGCCCAAGTTCGTCGCCCCGGTTCGCAGATCGCTCGATCCTCGCTTGAGCCCGCGAGCGGCTCCCCCGTCGCGCCCCGGGGTTCGGAAAAGGTTTCCGGTGATCGATGGCGCCCGTACGACCGGGCTTCGAGCGACGCTCGAGTAACTCCCCGGACGCTGACGATCGTCTTCGTTGCGGCGCGCGTTCTCTTCCGCGCTGATGTCGCGCGCTTCTGGCGAAAGGGGCAACACCATGACCGGCTCAGCAGGTGCGACGGCAATAGGCGGTAGGCGATGACGCGTCGAGTGGTGATCACCGGAATCGGCGTGCGGACGCCGGGGGGAAACGGGGTCAAGGGGTTCTGGGAGCTGCTGACTTCCGGGGAGTCCGCCACCCGCCGCATCTCCCATTTCGATCCGTCGCCCTATCGCTCCCAGGTCGCCGCGGAGGCCGATTTCGACCCGGTGCACGAGGGGCTCTCCCCGCTGGAGATCCGCCGGATGGACCGTGCGTCGCAATTCGCCGTCACCTGTGCACGGGACGCGATCTCCGACAGCGGCCTGGAATTCGAGGATTTCGACCCGGGCCGGGTCGGGGTGAGTCTGGGCAGCGCGGTGGCCGCCGCGACCAGTCTCGAACAGGAATATCTCGTCCTGTCCGACAGCGGGCGGAACTGGCTGGTCGACCACACCAGTCTGTCGCCGCACATGTTCGACTACCTGGTGCCGAGCGTGATGGCGGCGGAGGTGGCCTGGACCGTCGCGGCGGAGGGACCGGTGGCCATGGTGTCCAACGGGTGCACCTCGGGCATCGACTCGGTGGGGCACGCCTGCCAGTTGATCCGTGAGGGCTCCGCGGACGTGATGCTGGCCGGCGCGTCGGACACCCCGGTCACGCCGATCGTCGTCGCCTGCTTCGACGCCATCAAAGCGACGAGCACCCGCAACGACGACCCCGAGCACGCCTCACGGCCCTTCGACGGATCGCGTAACGGATTCGTCCTCGCCGAGGGCGCCGCCATGTTCGTGCTCGAGGAATACGAGCACGCGAAGCGGCGGGACGCGCACATCTACGCGGAGATCTCGGGCTATGCCACGCGGTGCAACGCCTATCACATGACGGGGCTGAAGCCCGACGGCCGCGAAATGGCGGAAGCCATCCGGGTGGCGCTGGACGAGGCCCGGATCGACGGCACCGCAATCGACTACATCAACGCACACGGCTCCGGGACCAAGCAGAACGACCGCCACGAGACCGCCGCGTACAAGCGCAGCCTCGGCGGGCACGCCTATCGGGTACCCATCAGCTCCATCAAGTCGATGGTCGGGCATTCCCTCGGCGCGATCGGGTCGATCGAGATCGCCGCCTGCGCGCTGGCGATCGAGAACGGGGTCATTCCGCCGACGGCCAATCTGCGGCAGGCGGACCCGGAATGCGACCTGGACTACGTCCCGCTGACGGCCCGGGAGAAGCGGCTGCGCAGCGTGCTCACGGTCGGCAGTGGTTTCGGCGGATTCCAGAGCGCGATGATCCTGCGCGACGCCGGGGGTGCGGCGGCATGACGGAGAAGGTCTACGTCACCGGCATCGGTCTGCTCGCTCCCAACGGTGTGGGCCTCGAGCGGTACTGGGAGGCGGCCCTCGAAGGGCGCACGGGGATCGGCACCCTCACCCGCTTCGACGTCTCGGGCTATCCGATCCGGCTGGCCGGGCAGATCGACGACTTCGATGCCGCCGGTCACCTGCCCAGCAGGCTCCTGCCACAGACCGACGCCTCCACGCGGTTCGCCCTGGTGGCCGCGGACTGGGCACTGGCCGACGCCAAGATCGAGCAGGGCACCTTCGCCGACTACGAGATGGGCGTGGTGACCTCCAACGCCTCGGGCGGCTTCGAGTTCACCCACCGCGAGTTCAAGAAGCTCTGGTCGCAGGGGCCGGGGTCGGTCAGCGTCTATGAGTCCTTCGCCTGGTTCTATGCCGTGAACACCGGCCAGATCTCCATTCGCCATCAGCTGCGGGGGCCGAGCAGCGCGCTGGTCGCCGAACAGGCGGGCGGTCTGGACGCCCTCGGTCACGCGCGGCGGACGGTGCTGCGCGGCACGCCGATGGTGGTCACCGGTGGCGTCGACTCGGCACTGGATCCCTGGGGTTGGGTGGCGCAGATCTCCAGCGGGCGGCTGAGCCCGGCGACCGACCCGCACCGCGCCTATCTGCCCTTCGACGCCCAGGCCTGTGGCTATGTGCCGGGTGAGGGCGGTGCCATGCTCGTCCTCGAAGCCGCCGGGGCGGCCCGCTCCCGCGCCGCCCAGCACGTCTACGGCGAGATCGCCGGGTACGCCACCACCTTCGACCCGCCGGCGGGTTCGTCCCGGCCGCCCGGGCTGCGCAGGGCCGCGGAGCTGGCCCTCGCCGACGCCGGGCTCGCCCCGGCGGAGATCGACGTGGTGTTCGCCGACGCCTCCGGGGTGCGGGAACTGGACCGCGCCGAGGCGGCGGCGATCAGCGGGCTGTTCGGGCCGGGAGCCGTGCCCGTCACCGCGCCCAAGGCCCTGACCGGCCGGCTCTACTCCGGGGGCGGGCCGGTGGACGTGGCCGGCGCCCTGCTGGCCATCCGGGACGGCGTCATCCCGCCCTCCGGCGGCACGACCGACGTGCCGCCGGAGTACGGGATCGACCTGGTGCGCGGCGCGCCGCGACCGGGCCGGGTGCGCTCGGCGCTGGTGCTGGCCCGGGGCAAGTGGGGGTTCAACTCGGCGGTCGTCGTCCGGGCGGTGCCCGGCGAGCCCGCTTCCCCTCCCGCTTCCCCTCCCCCTGCCGCTTCCCCTTCCGTGAACACATCACCTTCGAGGAGTTGACCATGAGCAAGATGACCATCGACGACCTCCGTCGCGTGCTGATCGAATGCGCGGGCGAGACGGACGACGGCAGCCTCTCCGGCGATATCCAGGACCAGGACTTCGCGTCGCTCGGCTATGACTCGCTGGCGCTCATGGAGACCGCCGCGCGCATCACCGCGGAGTTCGGGGTGCAGATCCCGGACGAGCGGATCGCCGAGCTGCGCACGCCACGCGAGGTGCTCGACCTCGTCAACGACACGCTTGCCCAGCCGAGTTGACCGGGCGGTATCAGATGGCCGACGACTTCAAGGAAGTGATGGCCCGGTTTCCGACCGGGGTAGCCATCGCCACGACCTGTGACGAGGACGGCGATCCTCATGGGCTGACGGTCAGCTCGTTCTGCTCGGTTTCCCTGGAACCGCCGCTGGTGCTGATCTGTGTGGCCAAGTCCGCCAGGTGCTTTCCGGTGTTCGCGCGGACCGGCGAGTTCGCGGTCAGCATTCTGCGCGAGCGCCATGTGGAGCTGGCGCTGAGGTTCGCGAACAGCAGGGCCCGGAAGTTCGGTGACGGCGGATTCGTCCGGACCTCCCGAGGCGGCGTGGTCGTCGACAACGCGCTGGCGACGGTCGAATGCAAGGTGGACCGTCGGCACGACGCCGGTGACCACGTCATTCTCGTCGGCGAGGTCGTCGACCAACTGCTCTCCGACGCCGGAGGCCCCGCCGTCTATTTCAATCGGAAGTTCGCGGCGCTCGACTCGGCGCGATGAACCCGGAAGGTGGTTGTTGTCCATGGGGTTCAGCCCCCCGGTCCGGCCGGTCGCCGTCGACGAGGAAACGCTGCGCGGCCATCTGACGGGCGCGGAGATTCCCGCGCTGCTGATGACGATCGCCCATCTGACCGGTGACGTATCGGTGCTGCGCGAGGACCTCCGGGCACCGGGCTGGCTGTTCGCGCCGCAAGGCGGGCTGACCGCCGAGCAGCAGGCCGAGGTCCGCGAGAGCGCGCTGGAGGTGCTTCTCCGGCTGGGTGAGAGGGGCCCGGAGGCGCTCCCGCGGCCGCCGGGCCGCGACCTGCTGCATGCGATCACGACGTGGGCCATGGGCTCGGACACCGAGGATCTGCTGCCGTTGCTCGCCGAGGAGCTCGTGGGCCCCGGCGACGACCCGAAGGCGCCCGGCTGGACCAGGGCCGGGCTGAGTCCCGGCAGTGATTTCCGGGTCGCCGTCATCGGGGCCGGGTTCAGCGGCCTGCTGGCCGCCCACCGCCTCGCCCAGGCCGGCGTCCCCTTCGTCGTCTACGAGAAGAACCCCGATGTGGGGGGCACCTGGTTCGAGAACACCTACCCGGGCTGTCGGACCGATGTGGCCAGCCATCTCTACAACTACTCCTTCGCCCCGAAGTACGACTGGCCCGATCACTTCTGCGGCCAGGACGTCGTCCTGGAATACCTCCGGGCGTTCGCGAAGGACTCCGGCGTCGGCGACCGGATCCGCTTCGGCACCGAGGTCTCCGCCATGCGATGGGACGACGAACGGTCGCTCTGGCACCTGACGCTGGACGGGCCGGCCGGCGAGAGGACGGCCCGGCACCACGCCGTCATCAGCGCCGTCGGGCAGTTGAACCGACCCCGGCTGCCGGACATCCCCGGCCGGGACGTCTTCGCCGGCCGGGCGTTCCACTCCGCCGCCTGGGACCACGGGGCCGATCTGTCGGGCAAGCGCGTCGCCGTCGTCGGTACCGGCGCCAGCGCCTACCAGATCATCCCGGAGATCGCCGAGGCCGCCTCCGAGGTCGTCGTCTTCCAGCGCAATCCGCCGTGGCTGCGGCCCACCCCGCACTACCACCAGCCGGTGCCGGACAGCGCCCGCTGGCTGTTCGAGCACGTGCCCTACTACGACCGGTGGTACCGGTTCTGGCTGTTCGCGCCCGGTCTGCGGGGCATCCTCGAAGGGTGGATCGTCGACCACGACCACCCGCCCACCGAGCGGGCGGTGTCGGCGCTCAACGAGCGCTTGCGCGCCACGCTGCTCCAGGCGATGGAGGCCCAGCTGGCCGACGCCCCGGAGCTGCGCGAGCTGGTGATCCCGGCGTACCCGGTCGGCGCGAAGCGGGTCCTGCGGGACGACGGACGCTGGCTCGCCACGCTCAAGCGGGACGACGTCCGGGTGGTGACCGCCCCCATCGAGCGGATGACCCCGTCCGGGCCCCGGGCCGGCGGCGAGGAATTCGACGTGGACGTGATCGTCTACGCCACCGGTTTCGAGGCCTCCCGCTTCCTCACCCCGATGAGGGTGACCGGCCGCGACGGCGTCGATCTCCACGACTCCTGGAACGGTGCGCCCCGGGCGTACCTCGGGATCACCGTCCCGGAGTTCCCCAATCTGTTCTGCATGTACGGCCCGAACACCAATCTCGTGGGACAGGGCGGCAGCATCGCGTACTTCTCCGAGTGCGCGGCCACGTACATACTCGATGCGATCCGGCTCCTGCTGGCGAGCGGCAGCCGCTCCCTGTCGGTCCGCGCGGAGGTGCACGACGCCTACAACGCGTGGGTGGACGCGGGCAACCGCGACCGCGCGTGGGGCTGGTCGAAGGTGGGCGGTTGGTACAACGAGGGCGGCCGTTCCGCCACCAACTGGCCTTATTCGGCCGGTGATTACTGGCGGCTTACCCACGCCGTCGATCCCGCCGAATACGAGCTGCGATGAACCGCTCCACAAACCGCTTCCGAGGCAAGCGAGGGTGTCGAGAGATGAACGAAACCAGCGGGCCGCTGTCGGCGGCCGCACGGGACATCGCCCAGGTCGCCGCCGGCCTTGCCGACGGCATGGACGGTGAGCGCCGGCTCAGCGCGGACGTGGTCAAGGCCATGACCGACGCGGGGTTCATGCGGCACTTCGTGCCGGCGGAGTTCGGCGGGCGGGTCGGTACGTTCCGGGAGTTGCTGGGTGCCGTGACCGCCATCGGCGAGAAGTGCGCGGCGTCCGCGTGGTGTGCCTCGCTGTTCGCGAGCACGCCCCGGCTCGTGTCGTTCTTCCCGCCGGAGGGCCGCGGGGAGGTGTGGGCCGAGGGACCTGACGCCGGTGTGGTCTGCTCGGTTCTTCCCTTCGGCGAGGCCGTCGCCGAGAAGGACGGCCTGCGGGTGTCCGGGCGGTGGCCCTACATCAGCGCCATCGAGTTCGCCGACTGGGTGATCGTGTGCCCGAAGGTGCTCGGCGACGGCGAGCCGGAGCTGCGGCTGGTCGTCGTGCCCCGGGCCGAATGCCAGGTGGAGGACACCTGGTTCAGCGTGGGGATGCGGGCGACCGGCAGCAATACCGTCGTGCTCGACGACGTCTTCGTCCCGGCCCACCGGATCGGGGACCGGACGGCGGTGTTCGCCGGCCGTCCGGCGGACCCGGGCGCCGAGCCCCCGGCCGCCCCGCTGGCTCCGCTGGCCGCCGTGAACGGCCTGACGTTCGTGGTCCCCGCCCTCGGCGCGGCCCGTGGCGCGCTGGCTCTGCTGTCCGATTACCTCGGGAAGAAGATCCGTGACACGCCCGCGCTGCCGGGGATGCCGGGGGTGGCGGGCAATCTGGCGACCTACGAGACCGTGCTGGCCCGCTCCGCCGCCGAGATAGACGCCGTGCAGCTGTTGTTGGAGCGCATCGCGGACCTGGCCGACCGCCAGGAGGAGATCACTCCCATGGAGGTCGCCAGGAACGCGCGGGACAGCGCGTTCGCCATCGAGGTGCTGGTCACCGCGGTCAACCGGATCTTCCGTGCCGCGGGGACGAACGGGCAGGCGGCCGACGGTCCCTTGCAGCGGCTCTGGCGTGACGTCAATTCCATGGCCACCCATCAGGCACTGCAATTCGAACCGACGGCCCGGAACTACACGCGGTCACTGTTTGCCAAGGCCTGATGACCCGACACCCGACCGCCCCCGAAACCGCATCAGAGCACGACCGGAACGCGAAGGAGCACATCGTGACCCGACCCCAGCCCTCCCCGGACCGCATCATGCAGACCGGCCTGGGTTTCGAAGCGTCGAAGACCCTGCTGAGCGCCGTCGAGGTGGGTGTCTTCACCGAGCTGGCCAAGAGCCCGGCGGACGCCCCGGCCCTGCGCGACCGGCTGGGCCTGCACCCGCGCGCGGCGGGTGACTTCTTCGACACGCTGGTGGCGTTGGGCTTCCTCCGGCGGATCGACGGCGTCTACCACAACGCGGGGGACACGGACGCGTTCCTGGACCGGGCCAAGCCGTCCTACGCGCACGTCGGCGGCATGCTGGAGATGGCGAACGCGCGGCTCTTCGGCATCTGGAACCATCTGACCGACACCTTGCGCACGGGTGAGTCACAGGACGAGTCGAAGTCCAGCGACCTGGACACCTACGACGCGCTCTACGCCGATCCCCTTCGCCTCAAGCAGTTCCTCTCGTCGATGACCAGCATCAGCCACGCGGCCAACCTCAAGATCGCCGAGCAGGTGCCGTGGGGGGACTACCGGACCCTGGCCGACATGGGCACCGCCCAGGGCGACCTGGCGGTGCAGGTCCTGCTGGCGAATCCGCATCTGACCGGGATCGGCTTCGACCTGCCGGCCGCCGCCCCCGTCTTCGACGAGTACGTCGAGGAGAACGGGCTGCGGGACCGGCTGCACTTCGTGGGCGGCGACTTCTTCGCCGAGGAGCTCCCGTCGGCCGACGTCATCACCTTCGGGCACATCCTGCACAACTGGGACCTGGAGAAGAAGAAGCTCCTTCTGGAGAAGGCATGGCACGCGCTGCCCAAGGGCGGTGCGGTGATCGTCTATGACTCGCTCATCGACGACGACCGGTCCGAGAACGCGTTCGCGCTGCTGATGAGCCTGACCATGCGGGCGGTGACCGACGGCGGATTCGGTTACACCGCGGCCGAGTGCGTGGACTGGATGACCGAAGCCGGATTCACCCGTACCCGGACGGAGCACCTCGTCGGGCCCGATTCGATCGTGGTGGGAATCAAGGAATGACATGACACGCGGTCCCGGCCTTGCCGGTGGCCGCCCCCACCCGGGGGAACACAGCCCGCAGGTGTACACGGCCCGGCGCCTGGACACGTACCCCTTTGCACACACCCCGCACACACGACAGACCTTCGACAGGACGACAAGAGGAGCACCGGATGCCCGATTCCCTGAAGGCGAACAAGGACCTCGTCTCCGAGTACATCGAGGCGTTCTACAACGCCAAGGACTTCGATCGTGCGAAGTCGCTGCTCACCGAGGATTTCGCCAACCACCACCCCGGGGTCGGCGCGGGCCGGGACCGGACGGTCGAGACCTTCCGGGAGCTGGCCGCCGGGCCGTTCCCGGCGTTCTCGCTGACGGTGCTGCGCATGATCGCCGAGGGCGAGTTCGTCTGGACCCACAGCGTGGCCAGGATCGCCCCGGACGCGCCGCCGGCCGTCGTGGTCGACATCTGGCGCGTCGAGGACGGCAGGCTGGCCGAGCACTGGGACGTGGGGCAGGCCGTTCCCGAGGGCACCACCCTGGACGAGATGGTCTCGGACGCCCGATGACGGCCAGGATGCGAGCGATCACCCAACGGTCCTTCGGCGGGCCGGAGGTGTTGGAGCTGACCGAGGTGGACCGTCCGCGTCCGTCGCTGAACGAGGTCCTCGTCCGGATCCACGCAGCCGGAGTGAACCCGATCGACGCGCATGTCCGCTCCGGCGCCGTCCCCTTTCTCGGTCCGCCGCCGTTCACCCTCGGCTGGGACGTCTCCGGCGTGGTCGAGGAGGTGGCTCCGGGCGTCACCCGCTTCGCCGTCGGCGACGAGGTGTACGGCATGCCGCTCATCCCGCGCGCCGCGGGTGGATACGCCGAATACCTCACGGCCCCCTCCCGGCAGTTGGCCCGTAAGCCGGCCGCCCTCGACCATCCGTCGGCGGCCGCGCTGCCGCTGGCCGGGCTGACCGCCTGGCAGGCGCTGGTGGACGCGGCGGCGGTCGGAAGCGGTCAGCGAGTGCTGATCCACGCCGGCGGTGGCGGTGTGGGTCATCTGGCGATCCAGATCGCCAAGGCCCGGGGGGCCGAGGTGGTGACGACCGCGAGCGCGGCCAAGCACGACTTCGTCCGCCGGCTGGGCGCCGACGAGGTCGTCGACTACCGCGCGGTCGACTTCGCGGCCGCGGTCGGCAAGGTGGACGTCGTGCTCGACGGTGTGGGCGGTGACACCGCGATACGTTCGCTGGAGGTGCTCAGGCCCGGTGGTTCCTTGGTCACGATCGTCGATATGCGCGATACCGGGCTCGCCGGCCGGGCGGCGGAGCGTGGTCTGCGGGTCATCGGGGTGACCGCCGAGCCGGACCAGGTGGGGCTGGCGGCGCTCGGGGAGCTCGTCGACACGGGCAGACTGCGGCCCCGCATCGACCGGGTGCTGCCGCTCGCCGAGGCCGTCGAGGCGCATCGGCTGATCGACTCCGGGTCCACCACGGGCAAGGTGGTGCTCACCCCGTGACACCGGATCAGGGGGCGCAGCGCACCCCCGCCAGCCTGTCCGGCGGATCCTGGCTGCGGGCCGTCGTTGCCGCCTGCGGCGGCGAGCGCCCTGCGGGCGCGTCCTCAAGCGCCGGACGGGCTGGATTCGGCTGACCTCCGTCGAAACAGCCCGCTGGGGGCACCTCCCAGCGGTAGCTGGGGGAGCTTGAGGACACCGCCGCGCAGCGGTGGTGCGGGGCGGCACGGGCCGCGGCGCCCGTCCACCCGACCCGCCGGACACGGCCTAAGTCACCAGCGAAAGCGCCGTGGGGAATCCCGAGGCGCGGGCCAGCGCCGCGGCTTCGCCTCGGGAGTTGACGCCGAGTTTCTTGAGGATCTTGGCCACATGGAATTTGACGGTGTGTTCGCTGATCTGGAGCTGCTGGGCGATCGTGCGGTTGCGGTGACCGTGGACCAGCCGCTCGAGGACGTCCAGCTCTCGGGGGTTGAGGCCGCCCAGGGGATCGCTGTGCGGGCGGTCGGGCGCCGTCAGCGGCAGCCGGGCCGTCACGATGGTGCCCCATTCCGGGACGGCGTCGACGTGCAGGGCGCCGTTGAGCGCCGCGACGCGGTCGGTGAGCCGGTGCACGGCGAGTGCCTCGGCGGCGAGCGTCCCCGGGCCGTCGTCACGGATGGTCGTGCGGAGTTCGGTGTCCTCGACCTGCCAGCTCACCCGGATCCGGCTGACGCCGCCCTGTTCGAGCATGGTCAGCACGGTGCCGCGGGCCGTGGTGAGCGCGGCCCGGGCGATGTCCGCGGGCAGCAGCCGCTGCCGGCAGTCGGGCGGGGAGAACTCCAGCTCCACATTGCTGTACCGGGAGAGCAGACCCAGCATGTCGGACAGCCGTCCGAAGGCACCGCCGACCGTCTCCTCGGGCGGCAGTTCCTCGTCCTCTCCGGTCGCCCGCAGCTCGACCAGGGCGGAGACCGCGATGTCGGTGGCGGTCCGGCGGGCGGCCTCGGCGTCGAGGGTGCGGGTGCGCAGGACGCCGAGCAGCGTGGTGAGCGTGGTGGCGTGGGCGTCGGTCAGATTGGCGACGACCCGGGCCCGCTCGCTGTTGGCGATCCAGGGGCCGGCCATGTCGACCGGCACCGCCTGGGGCATCAGATCGATCACCCGTACGGTCGCGAGGTCCCACAGCTGCTGGAGCACCGCGAGCACCCGCGGTTCGGGCGCGCCGCCGTCGGTGGGCAGCACCGCCAGCATGGCCCCGGCCGAGCCGGGTGGTGCGGAGGCCACGGCCAGCACCGGGCGGGGTGAGCCCGCGAGGCGTGCCTCGCCGAACCATGGTTTGCCGACGTCGACGTGCGTGGCGAGGGCCGCCAGCTCGGTGCTGGTGACGTCCTGCGTCAACTCGGCGTCACCGTGGTTCCACGTCGCCGACTTGGGACAGTCGCCGGTGAGCATGACCAGGGCGTGGTGCTGTACGAGGTCGGCCATGGCCCCCGACAGCGTGGACAGGATTTCCTTGAGGGGCGCCCGCATCAAAGCTTTCGCCACAGCCAGCGTGCGCTGCGGGTCCCCCCAGTCCGCATACACCATATGTCGATGGTAGTGGACACCCCACCTCCGCCTACCGGTCTTCCGGCTAGTCCTACCCAGCCGGAAGGCTAGGCCGAGAGTTCAGGACATAGGTTCAGGACATAGGTTCAGGACAGCGGTTCAGGACAACGTGGGAACACCTCGCCCCGGACGGCCGTGACTTCAGTGAACGTTCACTTCGATGACGCTAATCTGCCTCCTGCCCGGTGGATGATCCGCATCGACTGGCTCCCTCGGAAACCCGTAGAGCCCGCCTGACACCGTCTGCACCGGTCGGGCCGTGATCATTTTTGGGATGGCGCTGACTCCATGACCTGGTTCGAATCTCTTATCCTCGGGCTCGTCCAGGGCTTGACGGAGTTCCTGCCGATCTCGTCCAGCGCCCACCTTCGGCTGACCGCCGCGTTCGCGGACTGGCAGGACCCCGGAGCGGCATTCACCGCGATCACGCAGATCGGCACCGAGACCGCCGTCATCATCTATTTCCGCAAGGACATCGCGCGCATCGTCTCCGCCTGGTTCCGCTCCCTGTTCGACCGTCGGATGCGTCATGACCACGACGCCAAGATGGGCTGGCTGGTGATCATCGGCTCGATTCCCATCGGTGTGCTGGGCCTGCTGCTCAAGGACGCCATCGAGGGCCCGTTCCGTGATCTGCGGCTGATCGCCACCACGCTCGTCGTCATGGGCCTCGTGCTGGGTTTCGCCGACCGGCTCGCGGCGCGCGACGAGCAGGGCGGGCGGCACAGGGCCGTCAGGGAGCGCAAGAGCCTGGAGCAGCTCAATACGCGGGACGGGCTCATCTTCGGGGCCTGCCAGGCGATGGCGCTGATCCCGGGGGTCTCGCGGTCCGGCGCGACGATCAGTGGCGGGCTGCTCATCGGCTACACCCGGGAGTCCGCCGCCCGCTATTCCTTCCTGCTGGCCATCCCCGCGGTCCTCGCCTCGGGCCTCTTCGAACTGAAGGACGCGGGTGAGGGCCACACGGCGTGGGGGCCGACTATTTTCGCCACGCTCATCGCCTTCGTGGTCGGCTACGCCGTCATCGCGTGGTTCATGCGGTTCATTTCGTCCAGGAGCTTCATGCCCTTCGTGATCTACCGCGTCCTGCTCGGTCTGCTGCTGTTCGCGCTGGTGGGCGCGGATGTGCTGAGCCCGCACGCGGGCGAGAACGCGGGCTGAGAGCGACGGCCGGCTCCCTCTGCGGGTCGGGCCGGGGGCCGCCGCCGACGGAACGGCTGCCGCGATACCGGCTCCTTTGTCAGTGGCCTCCCTTAATCTGTTGCCGTGTCAACTACCGCCGCTCCCCCGCACCCGGACGCCACCGCCTTGAACGCCGCGATACGGGCGTTCCTGTCGGCGCGGCGCGGTCGGGCGTTGTCGGGATCCGAGCGGTCCGAGTACGAAGCACTGCGGGCGCGGTGGGTGGCGGCCGGGCGGGCGGGGTTCGAGACGGCGGCATGACGGGCCGCGGGACGAGGGACCGGGCGGGGGCCGGGAAGGACGTCAGGAAGACGGGGAAGACGGGAAGGACGTCGTCAGGAAGAGGGGGCCGAGGAGCGCAGGACCTCGGCGGCGCGTCGTAGTCGGTCGTCGCGCTCCCGCCGTGCGGCGGCGAGTTCCTTCGCGCGCTCCTTGATGAGCCGGTGCTGGTAGGCGGATTCCACCGCGCTCCACACACCGACCAGACGCGTCTTGTCCTTGCAGGCGACATCCGCCCGGGCGGTGGCGATCTCCCGGGCCGAGGCGCGGGGGCCGGCCGCCATGGACCGAGGGGCGTCCAGCGGGCCGGCGTAGGAGAATCCGTCGGCCTTCATGCAGTCCGACCACTTCCGCAGCACGGTGCGCACGCGTGCGTCGTTCTTCGACTGTTCGAACGAGTCCATGTTCAGCTGCCGTACGACGAGAGCGTCGGCCGGGAAGGAATCCGTGCCGGTGATCTTCCCTGCGGCCGCCGCGTTGCAGCCCTTCGGCGGGCTGCCGCCCGGCCCCGGCTTTCCGTCGGGGGTGCCCGACAGCGCCTGTTGCTGGCGCGCGGTGACCTGCGGGGGCGTCGGCGGTGTCGTGCGCTGTGCCAGGTGGTACCCGTAGCGGGCCGCTTGCTCCGGGGAGCTGATTCCGTATCGCCGCTCGTGCCGCGGCGCATCGGCGGCGACCGCCGGCGCGGGTGGCAGCGGCACTCCCGCCCGTTTCATGCATGCCGCGACGAGCAGGTCCAAGGCCGACCGGAGCTTCTGGTGGTCCTCGTGCGAGAGGAAATGGCCGTCCAGGGGCAGCGGGCCCGGCCCGGTACCGGCCGACGGGGTGGTGTGCACGGCCGGGGGTACGGACGGCCCCGCGGCCGGTGCGTCCTCCTCGCCACCCGTGGTGCAGGACGCCGTGGTCAGGCAGGCACCGCACACGAGCAGTGCGATCGAGAGCCGGGCCCTGCCGACGTGGGGGCGAGTCGGACGCGTCATGTGCTCCTGCCTTCCGGTGGGGTTCAGTTCACCAGGAAGGAGGCATTGTCATTCTTGGTCTTCACCAGATTGATCGCGCTGCACGCCGGCACCGTGTCGTACGGGCCGCTCCATCCGCTGTTGACGAACACCTTCACATCGCCGCGACACTGGCCGGGGAACTGATAGGTGGCGGAGGCGGCATTGTTCTTCACCGGCACGCCCTGACCCGGGCCGGGAGTGAGGAACCTGCCCGCGTCCTTCAGATTGGGAAATCCCTGGAATCCGGTGCTGAGGTCCCAGCCGGCCACCGAGCCCTGCTGGTTGGAGTTGTACCAGAGGCAGAATGCCCTGGCCCCGAGGCAATTCGGGTCCGGCGGTGCCGCCGCCTGCGCCGTGGGAGCGAGAGCGAGGGTCGCAACTCCCGTCAACGAGGCCGCGATGAGGGCATGCTTCAGTCGCATCGAACCACCTGCCATTCTGGGCGGACGCCTGGGCATTCACGTCCGGGCGAAAAGTGGGCACGTACGTTGCGGGCGCCCGGGCGTGACCTCGGAAAGGAAAAGCCCGGCTTTCGAGCAGGGCGAACCTAGCCCACCGGCAAAGAGCGTATCCATGGCATCCATCCCGAATGGCGGGGTATGCCCGTACGAAGGTCCCGCGTACCACCCCAAACCGCCCCGCGGGCAAGCGGCGGTGACCTGATTCCCCCTACTCCGCCTTCTCGTGCGCCCAGGCCCGCAGCGCCGCCCGGTCGTCGAACCGGGCGACATCGCGGTCCAGATTGCCCGCCGAGCTGTACTGGTGAAACGTCCAGGGGTGCTGGACGGCCGGGCGGCCGGCCGGGTGGTCGGGATCCGCGATCCACAGCCCGTCGCCCGCCTCGCTGGTCGTGTCGCGGTTGAGCCAGTAGTCGCGGTTGCAGTAGAGCACCACTTGATGGCCGGGCGCCTTGGAGCGCACATGGTTCAGCCAGCGGTCCTTGTCTCTGCACGGGACCTTCGGCTCTTCCCAGTCGAGGGCCAGGACGTCCCCCGGCTGCAATTTAATCTTGCCGAGGAAGTAGTTCCCCTGCGCGGACATCGACCCGGCCGTGACGTAGTGGTAGTAGCCGACCACGAGTCCCGCCGCACGGGCCCGGTCACGCTGGGCCACCCATTTCGGGTTGGTGTAGGAAACACCTTCGGTGACCTTGACGAAGACGAAGTCGTACCCGTCCACCGGGTACTTCTCGCTCTGATAACTGCTGACATCGATGCCGTGAATCATGCCGCCTCCTCCGGAATGCGGACATCTCACCTGAGAACGTGTCCGCAGTATCGATCCGGATCGGCGCGCTGGCGAGAGCTTCCTCGGGTGATTCCCGTGGCACGGCGGAACTGCGCAGGTCAGGAAAGCCGACCTGCGCAGTGGAAAGGCCCGGATCCGATCAGTGGCCGTGCCCGCTGCCGACCGCCGGTGTGCCCGCGGAAGCGGGCGACTGAGTCCAGTTCGGGGCCTTCGCCCCGGCCGGGGCCTTGCGGTAGGCGAAGTCCTCGAAGGTCATCAGGTAGTCCTTCTCCTTGGCCCGATAGCTGGTGCACGACTTCTTCGGGTAGGAGCCGCTGATCTCCACCTCGGGTGCCCATTTCAGGGTCAGGCAGCTGCGCTTCGGCTTTGTGCTCTTGAGCCAGTCGGTGGAGAGGACGTTCTCCCAGAAGGTGATGTGGGAGTCGTACGTCCCGTACACGAATGCCTGCGTGAACGGCCCGCCGTTGGCGGGGGCGGCGCTGAGGTCGACGATGTGATTGCCCATACGGCCGGCCGCTCCGGGCAGTCCGAAGCCTTCCGGGTGGTACGGGGCGGGCAGGGGCTTGGCCGCTTTCTCGTTGTCCGCGCAGTTGACGAAAATGGCACCACAGGGGCCGGTGCGGATGGCGTTACGCGCCTCGTAATCCATCATGAAGTAGTGGACGTCGAAGTGCGGCTTGTCGAAGACGTGTTCCGGGCCGTGGCCCACCGACTGCCAGTTGAACATCATCCACTTGAAGGGCAGCCCCTTGAGCTTGGGGAACCACAGCACCCGCTCGTGGCCGCCGCCGCATTCGGTGTTCGGGTCGACTCTGCCGTCGTTGTTCTTGTCGAAGCAGGTGTTCCCGTCGTGCCGGGGGGTCGTGGGCAGCGAATCGGCGGCCGCCTCGCTGACCGCGACGCCGATCACCTTCGGTGAGCCGTCGGGCTTACGGGAGTAGACCGTCTCGACATGGCCGTTGCCCAGCGAGGTCCGGTTCTCCACGATGAGATCACCGGCCTTGTCGGGGCCGGGATCGGACGCGCTCCGGGTGGTGTCCGGGCCCGATCGTCCGGATCCGCTCTGCTCCGCCGAGGCGGTGCTCGCGGTGATGTTCCCGACGGCCAGCGCGGAGGCGCCGAGTGCCGTCAACAGCAGTGCCATGAAGAGCAGCAGGGACGTGCGTGGCCTTCTTGTGGTCCGGTTCCTCTTCGTTCCGTTCACGTGCTTCCCCGTTCGTGGTTCAGAGTGTGTCGCAGAGTGCTCGGTCGCTCGCAGTCGGTCGGTGGTGTGGGGGTGCGGTAAGGGAGAAGCGGCCGTCAGCGCCAGTTCGGGGCTGCCGGCCGCTCCTCGTTCCGTGTGGCGCTCCGTGCTCGGCCCTACTCGGCCGGGGCCTCCCAGGCGAAGGGCACGAACGGCGGGTCGAGCTCGACGGCCGTCATGCGGTTCGCGAAGGTGGACATCGTGTACGTGCCGACGCCCATGACCACCTCGAGGGCGTTGCGCCGGGTGTAGCCGGCGGCGAAGAAGGCGTCGAACTCCTCCTTGCCGACCTGCCCGTGCTTGGTGAGCACGGTCAGGGTGAACTGGCGGATGGCCTCCAGGCGGGCGTCGGCGAGCGGCGCCTTCTCGCGCAGGGCGGCCAGCAGCTCGGCCGGTGCCTTCTGGCGGGTGAGCGTGGCCGAGTGCATGGCCACGCAGTAGTGACACTCGACGTAGGTGGCCACGGTCAGCACGACCACCTCACGCTCCAGCATCTCGAGCGAGGTCTGGTCGAAGGTGCCCACGGCCTTCATGAACGTGCCGAGCAGCTCGGGCGACTCCGCCATCGCAGCCACCGGCCCGGGCACGAATCCGAAGTTCTTCTGGGCACCCTCGACCATCGGGCGCGAGGCCTCCGGAGCGGTCTCGGGTGTGTGGAGCGTGAAGGGGGAGTCGGTCATGGTGTGTCTCCTTTGTGCTTTCGGCAAGGGATGCGGCGGACGGCGCTTCGGCGTCCGCCGGTCGGTGCGTCGTTCGTCCCGTGTGGGCTCGCGCGGGCCCGCCCGATCGGGCTGCCGGGCGGCGGCGCGAACCGTACGGCCGGTCACGGCCGGGTGTCCGCTCCGGCGACCACCCCCTCTCCCTGTGCGGCGGCCAGTGCGGCGCGCAGCTCGCCCGCCAGGGCGGCGAGGTGCGGCCGGGCCATCGCGGTGTAGTGGTCCCCCGGGACCTCGGTGATCTGGGTGATCCCGTGGTCGCCGGGAAGCAGGGCCGCCCACGCCGCGGTCGTCTCCCGGGTGGCGCCGCCGTCCTTGGCGCGGCAGAGGAGGGTCCGGCCGGCGAAGGTCGGGTGATGGCGCGGTTGATGCCTCATCAGGGCACGGGAGTTGCGGCAGAAGCGTTCGACGATCCGCTTCAGGGTGTCCGGGTCGATGTCATCGGGCAGGACGCCCTCCCGGCAGGCGTGGTCATGGAGCGCCTCGACGGAGGCCATGCCGTCGGCCGCCCGGAACAGCCCGGGCTCGGGGTCCCAGCGGTGTCCCGCGAGTCCCGCGAGGTCGCGGGCGAACCACGCGAGCAGCGCCGCGTCGTCGACGTCCTCGGGGGCACGGCCGCCCGGGGCCGCCTGCCCCGGGGGTTCCAGGAGGTCGATCAGGGCGATCAGTTCGACGTCCTTGCCCTCCTCGGTGAGCAGGGCCGATATCTCCAGCGCGAGGACGCCGCCCATGGACCAGCCGCCGAGGCGGTACGGGCCGTCGGGGAACCGTTCGGTGATCGCCCGCGCGTAGTGGGCGGCCATCGCCGGCACGGTGGTCGGCGGCTCGTCGAGGTCGGGGACCTGGAGCCCGTAGAAGGGCTGGTCGTCGTCCAGCAGGGAGGCGAGTTCGGAGTAGCACAGGACGTCGCCTCCCACCGGGTGGACGAAGATCAAGGGGACCGCCGTTCCCTCCGGCCGGATCGGCACCAGCGCGGCGCGCCGGTCGGCGGAGCCGTCGCCGGATTCGCGCAGGGTCTCGGCCAGCAGTTCGATGGTGGGCCGGGCGAAGAGCGTCGACAGGGGCAGTGAGCGGCCCGTGCGGCTCTGGATGCGGCCCATCAGCCGGACGGCGAGCAGGGAGTTGCCGCCGAGGTCGAAGAAGCTCGCGGTGACGCCGACCGGTCGTTCGTCGAAGAACTCTCCCCAGATGTCGGCCAGTTCCCGCTCCATCGCGTCCCGGGGCCGGACGGCCCCTTCCGCGCCGCGCGGGTGCGCGTCGGGCGCGGGCAGCGCCGCCCGGTCGACCTTGCCGTTGGCGCTCAGCGGCAGGTGGTCGAGGATCACGATCCGGTGGGGCACGAGGTAGTCGGGAAGCTCGGCGCGCAGGGCCCGGTCGAGCGCGCCCGTGGTGGCGGGCGCGTCGGTCGTGACGGCGCCGCCCGGCTCGTCGTCGAGGACGACGTAGGCGACGAGTCGCTTCGCCTCGTGCCGTTCGCCCGTGGCCGCCGCGACCGCCGCGCGCACCTCGGGCCGCCGGAGCAGCGCGGCCTCGACCTCGCCGAGCTCGACGCGATAGCCGTTGATCTTGACCTGGAAGTCCTCGCGGCCCAGGAACTCGATGTTCCCGTCGGGCAGCCAGCGGCCCAGGTCGCCGGTCCGGTAGAGCCGCTCGCCGGTCACCGGGTGGCGCGGGAAGCTCGTGCGGGTCTTCGTCTCGTCCCCGAGATAGCCGCGTGCCAGTCCGGTGCCGGCGATGTAGAGGTGACCGGGCACCCAGACCGGGCAGGGCCGGAGGGCGTCGTCCAGGACGTGGAAGCGTTGGTTGCGCATGGGCTTGCCGTAGGGGATGGCCGTCCAGGACGGGTCGACGTCCTCGACGCGGTAGCGGATCGACCAGATGGCGGCCTCAGTGGCCCCGCCCAGGCTCCAGATCTCGGCGCCGGGCACGAGGGCGCGGATCCGGTCGGGGAGGGTGACGGGGATCCAGTCGCCGCTCATCATGACCACGCGCAGTGACAGCAGTTCGCCGAGGCCCTCGGCGAGGGCGTGCTCGGTGAACATCTCCATCAGGGTGGGAACGCTGTTCCACACCGTGACGTCGTGCGCGACCATGAGTTCCGCCCAGCGGGCCGGTTCGCGGTGCGCGCCGGGCTCGGGCAGGACGACGGCACCGCCCGCGGCCAGCAGTCCGAAGACGTCGTACACCGACAGGTCGAAGTTGAGCGCCGAGAGCGCGAGGACCCTGTCGTGTTCGGTGATGCCGTAGGTGTCGTTGACGTCGCGGACGGTGTTGAGCGCGGCGCCGTGCTCGATCATCACGCCCTTGGGCAGTCCGGTCGAGCCCGAGGTGAAGATGACGTAGGCCAGATCACCGGGCGAGATGTCGGGCGCGGGCAGCGCGCTGTCCTCGGGAGCGACACCCGCCGCGGAGGCCTCGTCGACGGGCAGCCGCACGGTGTCCGCCGGCCAGTCCGTGGCGACCTCGACCCACGGCTGGGTGAGGACCACAAAGATCCCGGCGATGTCCAGCAGCCTCCGCAGCCGCTCGGCCGGTACGGCCGCGTCGATCGGGACGTACGCCGCGCCGGACTTGAGGATGCCGATGGCCGCGGCGAGCTGCTCCCAGCCCTTGTCCATGACGATGCCGACGAGGTCGCCGGGCCCCACCCCCTGGGCGCGCAGCGCGTGGTCGAGGCGGTTGGCGTGGCGGTCCAGTTCCCCGTAGGTGATCGTCCGCTCCGCCGTGAGAACGGCCGGCGCGTCCGGTGCGAGGGCCGCGCGGGCGACGAAGGGCTCGTGCAGCAGCCCGTCGGGGACGGGGCCGGCCGTGGCGTTGGACCCGGCCCGAACGTCGAGGTCGGCGGCGGGCACCAGGGCCGGGGCCGGGCGCCGCCACGCCTCGTCGTCCGCGCACAGTTCGCGCAGGGTCGCGATGTACGCGGTGAACATCGCGTCGATCATTCCCGCGGGGAAGATCTCCTCGATGACGTCCCAGTTGACGACCAGTTCGCCCGCGTCCTCCACGACCTGGTGGTCGAGCCACACCTGGGGGGTGCGGATGGAACTGCTGACCTCCCGGCCGGATTCCCCGAGCCCGACCAGATGCTGGGCGACCCCGGTGGAGGCGGCCGAGTCCTGGCCCGCGGCGAAGTTCACCATGCTCGCGAAGACGACCGGCATGGTGGCCATGGCGGCCGTGCCCCGCCGTCGGTTGAGCCGGCGCAGCACGTCGACACCGGAGACCTGGCTGTGCTCGAGGTCGGTCCACAGCTGTTTCTGTACCCGCTCGGCGCGGACGGCGAAGCCCTCGGACGCCGCGGCGTCCACCTCCAGCAGGGTGGTGGCGCTGAAGTTGCCGACGACCTTGCCGACGTCGGGGTGCAGGGGCAGCCGGTTGAAGAACAGCACGTTGAGGGTGAAGCGGCCCGACTTGCTCCAGGCGGCGAGGACTTGGGAGTAGGCCGTGCACAGCGCTGCCGACGGGGTGACGCCGGCGACCGTCGCCCGCCGCTTGAACGCGGCCCACGCCGACGCGTCGAGCCGGATGGAGCGGTGGGTGAACCGGGGGTGCTCGACGGTGGCCGGATTCTTGGCCAGGGGCAGCTCGGGGGCCGACGGCAGCGTGGGCAGCCGCTCGTCCCAGTACGCTTCCGCCGCCGTGTGCGGGGGCGTGCCTTCGATCGTCCGGGCCGTGCGGACGTAGTCCCGGTAGGTGAGCGACAGTTCGGCCAGCGCGTCGGCACCCTCGCGGTACACGGTCGCCCATTCCTCGAAGAGAAGGGAGGTGCTCCAGGCGTCGATGATGAGGGCATCGAGACCGATGTGCAAGCGGGTTCGGCGTTCGTCCAGGCGTGTGGCCCGGATGTCGAACAGTGGCCAGACGGAGGTGTCGAAGACCTGGTGCTTCATCTCCTCGTGGACGGCGGTGAGGCGCTCCTCGCGCGCGTCCTCCGGGTGGTCGCGCAGGTCGAGGGTGCGCAGCTCGTAGTCCGGCACACGGTCGAGCACCCGCTGGTAGCCGTCGGGGCTGACGACCGCGCGGAGCATGTCGTGCCGCGCGATCAGGGTGCGCAGGGCGGCGGCGAGCCGGTCCACGTCGGCCTCGACGTCGACTTCGAGGAAGAAGTAGGTGGAGACGGCTCCGAGTTCGAAGGCGCTGGTCCGGCCCACCAGATAGGCCTGCTGGAGGTCGGTGAGCCCGAAGGGCTCGTAGCGGCCCGCCTCGTCGCGGAGCAGGGCGGGGAGCGCGGAACCCGTGCCCGTGGTGGCGGCCGCCGTGGGCCCCGTCCCGGCGTCCGGATCCACGTCGTGGCTCGGCTCCGGGTCCTCCTCGCCGCGCAGGGCCCGTGCCTCGTCGCCGAGTTGCGTGATGCTGCGCCCTTCGAGGAAGGCGACCAGGGGCAGGGAGATGCCGAGTTCCCTCGCGAGCGCGTCCTTGACCTCCAGGGCCATGAGCGAGTCCAGGCCGAGGCCGGGCAGCGGCTCGTGCAGGTCGAGCTCGGCCGGGTCGGCGCCGAGCGCCCGGCCGACGATGCGCGTGAGAACGTCCCGTACGGGCTCGGCGGGCCCGGCGGCGGGGCGTGGTGCGGGAGTACGGACGGCCGGGGGCGGCGTCGGTGCCTTGCGGACCGCGGTCTCCGCGGGCCGGCCCTGGGCCGCGGGCAGCAGCCGGGCGCGCTCGGCCCGTTTGAGGTAGACGCCCTCGGCCTCGGCCACCGGGTGCCCGTCCTCGGTCAGCAGCCGTACGGTCGCGGCGATCGTCGAGGCGGGGTCCGCGGACGGCAGGGCCGTCGCGTGGCACAGCAGCGGCCGGGTCCGGTCGTAGTCGTGCAGCACGAATCGGTCCACGCCCACGAGCATGAACACCGCGTCGCGCGGGGTCCCTTCGGGCGGGCAGGCGAAGAGGGTCTGGAACATGGCGTCGGTGAGCCCGGGGTGCAGCAGATAGGACGCGGACTCCTCGGGCCGCGGCGCGCGCATCCGGGCGAGGGCCTCGCCGGGGGCGTGCCGGACCTCCTCCACCCACTGGGCCGATGTCCCGAGGTACACGCGGCGCTGCCACATGCGGTGGTAGAACTCCTCGCCGGTCGTCACGCCACCGAGGCGGGCGCGGACGGCGGCCGTGTCGACGGCGCCGGGCGGGGTCTCGGGGCCGGGGGCGGCCGTGCCCCGGGCGTGCTGCAGCCAGTGCGGGCCGTCGTCGCCCTGGTGTTCGGCGTAGTAGCCGAAGGAGTGCCGTCCGTCAGCGGCCGGTTCGACGAGGAGCTGGGCGTTCCTCGTCTCGCCCTGGTCGATGACCAGGCTCTGCAGGACCAGCAGGTCCCGCACCGTCACCGGGCCGGGGCGCCGGAGGTCGTGCACGGCCGCGAAGACCGCCTCCAGATAGACGCCGATGTTGACGACGGGCAGGCCGTCGACGACGCAGTCGCCCAGGCAGCGGTGGGTCAGGGGGCTCAGCCGGGACTCGTACTGGACCACCTCCAGCGGCGAGGACACCCGACGGCCGAGGAGCGGCCGGGCGGCGTCGCTCCCGGCCTGGTCGACGGGCTGGTCGACGGGCTGAGCGGCCGGTGCCGACGCGGGCGCGGCAGCCGGCGGGCTCGGTTCGAACCAGTGGCGGGTGCGCTGGAAGGGGTAGAGGGGTGCGGTGGTGCGCCGACGGCCGCGCCCGCTGTCGAAGGCGTCCCAGTCCACGGCAGCCCCGGCCGTGTACAGCGCGGCGAGGCTGTCGGCCAGCACCCGCCCGTCGCCGTGGCGGGGCCGCAGCGAGGGCAGGAACAGACACCCGCCCCCCTCCGGCTCCTCGGTGCCCTCGGCCGCCTCCGGGGCGAAGCAGTCCGCCATCCCCAGCAGGGTCGGGCTGGGTCCCGCCTCCAGGAAGACGCGGTGACCTTGGCCGTACAAGGTGCGCATGCCCGCGTGGAAGTCCACCGGACGCCGGATGTGGTCACGCAGATAGGCGGCGTCGTAGACGCCCTCGCCGAGGAGGGCCTCACCGGTGAGGTTGGAGATCAGCGGGATCCGTGCCGGACCGTAGGGGATCCGCGCGGCCTCCGCCTCGAACGCGTCGAGGACGGGGTCCATGAGCGGGGAGTGGAAGGCGCGGGTGACCCTGATCTCCTTGGTGCGGACGCCCTGTTCGGCGAGCGCCTCGCGCAGCCGTCCGACCGCGGCGGACGCCCCCGAGACCACGACGCTGTCCGGGCCGTTCACCGCGGCGAGGGACACCTCGGCCGCGTACGGCGCGAGGGCCTCGCGCACCCGCTCCTCCCCGGCGAGGACCGCGGCCATGGCGCCTTCCCCGCCGAGGTCGTGCATCAGCCGGCCGCGGTGCGCGGCCAGCCGCAGCCCGTCCTCGGGGCTGAGCACGCCCGCGACGGTGGCCGCGACCAGCTCGCCGACGCTGTGCCCGAGCACGGCGGCCGGGGTCACCCCCCAGGAGCGCCACAGCTCGGCGAGCGCGAACTCGACCGCGAAGAGCGCGGGCTGGGTGAACCGGGTCTCGTGGACGAGCCCCGCGTCCTCCGGGCGCGGGTGGAGCATCTCGCGCAGCGGGCGGCCGAGCAGCGGCCGCAGCTCCTCGTCGCACCGGTCCAAGGCGGCGCGGAAGACGGGTTCGGTGGCGTCGGCCTCCTGGGCCATGCCGGGGTACTGGGCCCCCTGGCCGGTGAAGAGGAACACCGGCCGGGTGCGGCTGCCGGCGGGGACGTACCCCCGCCGCGCCTCGCCCTGGGCGCCGCCCGCGAGCCGTTCGCGCAACTCGGCGGCGGTGGCGCCGGTGACGGCGAGGCGGTGCGGGAAGTGCGCCCGCGCGGTGTTGGCCGTGAAGCAGAGATCGGCGGCGCTGTCCGCGGCGGTCTCCTCCAGCGCGCCCAGGTGGTCGTGGTAGCGCTCCGCGAGGGCCGTCAGGGCGGCAGGGCTCTTCGCCGAGAGCGCCAGTACATGGGTCGTCCGGTCCCCCCGGCCGTCGCCCGCTTCCGTGGGGACGACGGTGGGGACGGGTGGTGCCTCCTCCAGCACGATGTGCGCGTTGGTGCCGCTGGCGCCGAAGGAACTGACAGAACCGGCGCGGGGGCCGTCGTCCGGCGCGGGCCACGGCGTGCGGACCGTGGGCACGCGCAGGCGCAGTTCGTCGAGCGGGATCTCGGGGTTGACCTCGCGCAGGTGCAGATGCGGCGGGATCTCCTTGTGGTGCAGGGACATGACGACCTTGATGAGTCCCGCGATCCCGGCGGCGGGCTCCAGATGGCCGACGTTGGTCTTCACCGACCCGACCAGGAGCGGCTCGGTGCCCTCGTGCTCGCCGAGCGCGGAACGCAGCGCCCGCATCTCGATGGGGTCGCCGAGCGGGGTGCCCGTGCCGTGCGCCTCGACGTAGCCGATGCGACGGGCGGGTACGGCGGCGATGGCCATCGCCCGCCGGATGACGTCCTTCTGCGCACTGGCATTGGGCACGGTGACGCCGCTGCTGCGGCCGTCCTGGTTCACCGCCGAGCCCCGGATCACCGCCCATACGCGGTCGCCGTCGGCCTCCGCGTCGGACAGCCGCTTCAGGACGACCATGCCGCAGCCCTCGCTGCGCACATAGCCGTCGGCGGCGGCGTCGAAGGTCTTGCAGCGGCCGTCGGGGGCCAGCATGCGGGCCTTGGACAGCACCACGAACCACTCCGGGGAGAGCAGGACGTTGACCCCGCCGGCCAGGGCGGTCGAGGACTCGCCGGAGCGCAGGCTCTGCACGGCCAGGTGGACCGCGACGAGCGAGGAGGAGCAGGCCGTGTCGACGGACAGGCTGGGCCCGTTGAGGCCGAGCCAGTACGACAGCCGGCCCGCGGCGAACGTCGAGGCGTTGCTGGTGAGGGCGTGGGCCTCCAGCCGCTCGGGGGCCACCTGGTACAGCTGCTGCTGGCCGTAGTCGTTGTTGGTGATGCCGAGGAAGACGCCGGTGGCGCTGCCCGCCAGGCCGTCGGGGCGCCGGCCCGCGTGCTCCAGCGCCTCCCAGCCGGTCTCCAGCAGCAGTCGCTGCTGCGGGTCGAGGGTGGCGGCCTCGCGCGGCGCGATGCCGAAGAAGGACGCGTCGAAGCGGTCCACGTCGGCCAGCAGCCCGGCCCGCCGGGTGTAGGTCCGGCCGGGCGCCCGGGGGTCGGGGTCGTGGAAGCGTCCGGTGTCCCAGCGGGAGTCGGGGATCTCGCAGATGCCGTCCCCGCCGTCGCGCAGGAACTCCCAGAAGGCCTCCGGCCCGTCGGCGCCACCGGGCATCCGGCAGGCCATGCCGACGATCGCGATGGGTTCCGTCCTGGCCCGCGTCTGGGCGGCCACCTCGGCGCGGAGCCGGCGGATCTCCTGGATGCTCCGGACGAGCACGGCGTTGCGGTCGGTCTCCCGGCCCTCGGGCCGGGAGGCGTTGTCACCGGTGATGTCACCGGGCTCGGTGATCGTGGTCATCGTGTGCTCCCCGTTGCACGTATTTCGTCGGCCAGGATCGCGAGGAGCCGGTCCTCGGAGAGGCCCTCGACGGATTCCTCGACGGGTTCCTGGGCGGCTTGCTCGGCGTACGGCCGCTGATGTCCCGGGTGCCGCGGAGCATCCGGTGCGGCTGCTCCGGCTGCTCGGGCTGCTCCGGCTGCTCGGGCCGCTCCGGCTGCTCGGGCCGCTCCGGCCGCTTCGGCCAGGTGGTCGGTGAGGCCGTTGACGGTGGGGTGTTCGAACATGACCGTCGCGGGCAGCTTGCGCCCGAGCCGTGCTTCGACCCGCCGCCGCACCTGGGTGGCGAGCAGGGAGTCCATCCCCATCTGGAAGAAGCCGCTGTCGGGGTCGACCCGGTCGCGGTCGATGTGGAGGAGATCGCTCACCGCGTCGAGCACCGCGGCGAAGACGCCGTCCCGGTCTTGTCCGGTGTCCGGTGGCGCCTGGTGCCGCGTTCCCGACGCGGGAGACGGCACGGGAGACGACGCGGGCGGCGTCGCCGGGGCCGGGCGGGGGCTTCCGGCCCCGGGCCCGCTCCGGAACCAGAACCGCTCCCGCTGCCAGGCGTAGGACGGCAACGCCACCGCACGCCCCTCGGCCGGGAACACCGCGTCGGCGGGCACGGGGAAGCCGTGGGCGTGCAGCGCCCCCAGCGACGCGGCCATGGCCCGGCGCTCCCCTTCACCGCTCCGCGCGAAGGGCAGCAACAGGCCTTCCTTCCCGGCGGGTTCGAGTACCTGCTCGACGGCGGACAGCAGGGTGGGGTGCGGGCTCATCTCGACGAAGACACCGTGGCCGCCCTCCAGCAGCGTGCCGACGCCGTCCCCGAACAGCACGGGTTCGCGCAGGTGGCGTGCCCAGTACGCGGCGTCGAAGCCCGTTCCGTCGCAGATGTGGCCGGTCACGCCCGACAGGACGGGGATCTTCGCCGTCCTCGGGGTGATGCCGGCCAGTCCGGCGAGCAGGTCCGCGCGCAGCGGGTCCATCTGTGGGCTGTGCCAGGCGACGTCCGTCCCGACCGGCCGGCACAGGACATTGCGCGCGCGCAGCTCGTGGGCGATCTCGTCCAGCGTGCCGGGGTCGCCCGAGAACATCGTGGAGACGGCGCTGTTGCACACGGCTACCGACACCCGGTCCCGGCGCCCGTCCAGCAGCGCCTCGGCTTCCGTCCGGGGCAGGGCCGCCGCCAGCATCGAGCCCTGGCCGCGGACCCGGCTCAGCAGGTCCGCGCGTCGGCAGACGATCCGCGCCGCGTCGTCCAGGCTCAGCACCCCGGCGACGTACGCCGCGGCGACCTCGCCCATGCTGTGGCCGATGACGGCGTCGGGTTCGACGCCCAGGGAGCGCCAGTGGGCGGCGAGGCCCACGCCGACGGCGAACAGGGCGGGCTGGCTGAGGCCCTGGTCCCGGGGCTCGGCTCGGTCGTCCCCCGCGTCGCCGGTGCGGTGGATCTCCTCGACGACCGACCGGCCGGTCCACCGGCGCAGGGCCGCGTCGGCCTCCGTGACGGTGTCGCGGAAGACCGGGCAGGCGTCCATCAGCTCACGGCCGGTGCCGGCGCGCGGGGCACCCTGGCCGGGGAAGACGAAGACCACACCGCGGTCGACTGCGGTGGTGGTGGAACCGGTCACGACGCCGGTGCCGCCACGGCCCTCGAGCCACTGTGTGAGCTGTTCGGCCGCCTCCTCGTGGGAGTGGGCGACGACGGCGCAGCGGTGTTCGTGGTGCGTCCTGCGGTGGGCCGCCGACCAGGCGATGTCCCGCAGCGGCACGGCGCGGCCCGGGGCCGAGAGGAGGAAATCGCGGTAGGCCTCGGCCATGGGGGCGAGGGCCCGCCGTGTGGGGGCCGAGACCGGGATCAGCCAGGGCCCGGGGCCGGTTCCGCCGTCCTGGGCCTCCGTGGTCACAGGCCGCTCGGCGGGCGCGGGGCCCAGGATGACGTGGGCGTTGGTGCCGCCCGCCCCGAAGGAACTCACCGCGCCATGACATCGCTCGTCGGGTACGTCCCAGTCCCGGGGTGCGGTGGGGACGTAGAGCCGGCTGTCGTCGAGGGAGAGGTGCGGGTTGATGGTCTCGAAGTGCAGGTTGGGCACGATCCGGCGGTGGTGGATGGAGAGCGCCGTCTTGATCATTCCGACGAGGCCCGCGCCCGCCTCGACATGCCCCACGTTCGTCTTGACCGAGCCGAGGGCGCAGCTGTCGCCGTCCTCGTCCACCCGCCCGTACACCGAGTCCAGGGCCTCGACCTCGATCGGGTCGCCGAGGGCGGTGCCGGTGCCGTGCGCTTCGAGCAGGGTGATCTGCGAGGGTCGCAGCCGGGCGTTGGCGAGGGCCCGCTCGATGACATCGCGCTGGGACCGGCCGTTGGGTGCGGCGAGACCGTTGGTCAGCCCGTCCTGGTTGACCGCCGTGCCGCGGATGACGGCCCAGATCCGGTCCCCGGCGGCCTCCGCGTCGGGGAGCCGCTTCAGGACGACCGCGCAGACGCCCTCGCCGCGGACGTAGCCGTCGGCGCGCGCGTCGAAGGTCTTGCACCGGCCGTCGGCGGCGATCGGCAGGCCCTTGGTGTGGGCCACCATGGCGTGCGGCGAGAGGATCAGGTTCATCCCGCCGACGACCGCCGTGTCGCACTCCCCGGTGCGCAGGCTGGTGGCAGCGGTGTGCACGGCGACGAGCGAGGAGGAGCAGGCGGTGTCGATGGCCATGCTCGGACCGCGCAGGTCCAGGAGGTAGGAGAGGCGGTTGGGGATGGCGAAGGCGAGGCCGCCGAGGACCGTGTAGGTGTCGATGTCGGCCGGGTCGGCGAGCTGCATCTGGAGGTAGTCGGAGCAGTTGGTGCCCACGAACACCCCGGTGGCGCTGCCGCTCAGCCGCTTCCTGGTCAGTCCCGCCTCCTCCAGGGCCTCCCAGGCCACTTCGAGGAAGAGCCGCTGCTGCGGGTCCATGCGTTCCGCCTCGCGGGGCGAGATCCCGAAGAAGTACGGGTCGAAGGCGTCGACGTCGTCGAGGAAGCCGCCGTAGCGCACGGCCGTCCGGCCGGGCGCCTCGGGGTCGGGGTCGTAGAAGGCGTCCATGTCCCAGCGGGAGGCGGGGACTTCGCCGATCCCGTCGACGCCGTTGACGAGCATGTGCCAGAAGGAGGCGGCGGAGGTGACACCGCCGGGGAGCCGGCAGCCGATGCCGACGACGGCCAGCGGTGCGCGCCGGGCGTCCTCCAGCGCGTCGATCTTCGCCCGCAGGTCCTTGATTGCCGTGAGCGCCTTGGCCAGGCGCGGGTCGGGCGCCCCCGCGCCCGGCTCGCGGGAAGTACTCATCTCAGAGGGTCTCCAAGCGTGCGTTGAGTTCGGCGAGTTCACGGTCGAGGAGCTCCTCGGGGCTCAGGCCCTCGTGGCCCGCGTCGTGGGGCTCTGGGCCCTCGCTCCCCGGTTCCCCGGTAGCGACCGCGGCGGGTCCGCCCGGTGCGAGTGGTGCGGTCAGCGCGGCGAGGTGGTCCGCAAGTCCGGCGACGGTCGGGTGGTTCCAGATGACCGTGGCGGACAGGCTCACCCCGAACTCGCCTTCGAGCCGGTTGCGCAGTTCGAGGGACATGACGGAGTCGATGCCGTACGAGCGCAGGGGCACGGCCGCGTCGATACGGGCGGCGCCGATCTTCGCCACCCGGGCCACGTGCCGACGGACCCGATCCTCCGCGGTCTCCTCGGGCGGAGCCGGTTCGCCGGCCGTCGCACGGGCAACGGCCGTGGGGTCGTCACCCGGCCCGGGGCCGCCGGCGGGCCCCAGGGGCCCGGGAGGCGGGGGCGGCGCGGCAGGCGCGCCGAAGGTGAGGTGGTCCGGCCAGTGCCGGTCGCGCTGCCAGGGGTAGCCGGGCAGCGGCGCGCCGTGCCGCCCGGGGCTGTTGGCCCGGCCCACGTCGGCGCGGCAACCCAGGACGTGGAGTCTTCCCAGGGACTCCAGCAGCACCGCCCGTTCTCCTTCGTGGCGGCGGAGCGAGGGCAGGGCCTGCGCCCGGCCGTCGCCCGCGTGGGCGATGGACTGGCCGACGGTCGGCACGAGGACGGGGTGCGGGCTCATCTCCACGAAGGCGCCCACGTCGTCCCGCAGCAGTCGCCCGATCTGGTCCGAGAAGAGCACCGGGTCGCGCAGATTGCGCACCCAGTAGTGCGGGTCGAGGCTTTCGCCCGAGGCCACCTCGCCGGTGACGGTCGAGTAGAGCGGCACCGTGCCGGAGCGCGGTGAAATGCCGCGGAGGCTCGCGAGGAGGTCCTCGCGCAGCGGGTCCATCTGGGGGCTGTGCGAGGCCACGTCGACCTTCACCCACCGCCAGAAGACATCGGCCCGGTCGAGATCGCGCGAGATGTCCGTGAGGACCCGCTCGTCACCGGACAGGACCGTCGAGCGCGGGCTGTTGCTCACGGCGACGGCGACGGACTCCTCGTGCCCCTCGACGGCGCCGAGTGCCTCCTCCATGGTGAGTTCGGCGGCGAGCATCGCGCCCTGCCCGCTGACCCGGCGCAGCAGGGCGCTGCGGCCGCAGATGATCCGTACGGCGTCCTCCAGGCCGAGCGCGCCGGCGACGTGTGCGGCGGCGATCTCGCCCATGCTGTGGCCGATGACGGCGTCGGGCAGGACGCCCCAGGAGCGCCAGAGCGCGGCGAGCGCGACCTCGACCGAGAAGAGCATCGGCTGCACGACGTCGATGCGCGCCAGCCGCGAGTCCCGTTCGTCGGCGACGAGTTCGTCCAGTACGGACCATCCCGCGTATGCCCCTACGGCGTCGTCGCACGCCCGCAGGGCGGCGTGGAACTCCGGTTCGCAACCGGCGAGTTCACGGCCCATGCCGATCCATTGCGAGCCCTGGCCCGGGAAGACGAAGGCCACCTTGGGCGGGTCGACGACGGGTGCGGCCGAGGCGTGCAGTCCGGCCGGCTCCTCGCCGCGTGCGAAGGTGCTCAGCGCGGCGTCGAGCTCGTCGGTGTCGCGGGCGACGACCGAGAGCCGCCAGGCGTGGTGGGTCCTGCGGGCGGCGGTGTGCGCGAGGTCGCGCAGGGCGGCCGGGGCGGCCGGGGCGGCCTGGACAGGGCGGGCAGCCGTGCGGCGGGCCAGTTCGCGCAGTGCCTCCGGTGTCGCGGCGGAGAGCGTGAACAGCTCACAGCTCCGGCCCCCGGCCCCCGGGTCCGTCACGGGTACGCCCGCCCGGGCCAGTTCCTCCAGCGCGTCGCCGAGGCCCTCGCGGTCGTCCCTTCCGCGGCGCATCGTGCCGATGGCCGTGACGTGCTGCCGCAGGGCGTGGAGCAGCACGGGGTGGGCGCTGATCTCGACGAACGGGCCGTGGCCGGTGGTGGCGAGATGCGCCACGGCGTCGGTCAGCCGCACCGGCTGCCGCAGGCCGCGGGCGAAGTAGCCGGGGGTGATCTCCCGCCACTCGACGGGCGCGCCGGTGACGGCGGAGACCAGCGGGATCCTGCCGGGGCGCGGGGTGATGCCCGCCGCCCCGCTCTCCAGTTCCGCGAGGACGGGGTCCATGGCCGGGCTGTGCACGGCCGCGTCGATGCGCACCATGCCGCACAGCACGCCCTGGGATTTCCACGCGTCGAGCGCGGTCCGCAGGGCGTCGACGTGCCCGGCCAGTGCGGTCGAGCGCGGTCCGTACAGTCCGGCGACGCTCAGGCCCCGGGCGTCCGTGGTGCACTCCACGAGCTCCTCGGCGGGCAGTTCGACGACGGCCATCGCGCCGCCCCGGCCCGCGACACGGCTCTGGGCGCGGCTGTAGTGGTGGACGAGCCGCGCACCGTCGGGGAGGTCGAGGATCCCGGCGATCACGGCCGCGGTGATCTCGGAGAAGCAGGTGCCGACCACGGCGTGGGGGCGGACTCCCGCCGCTTCGAGCCAGGCGGCGATGCCGATCTGGACGGCGAACAGCACGGGCTGGGCGACGTCGACGCGGTCGAGGCGGTCCGTCGCGTCGTTGGGGCCCAGGGAATCCGTACGGTCCGCGTCTTCCGTACTGCCTTCCGTACGGTCGGGGCGGCCCGCCTCTCCGGCGGGGAAGAGGGCGTCGACGACCGACCAGCCCGTGTAAGGCAGGAGCGCCGCGTCGCAGCGCTCCACGGCCCGGCGGAAGACGGGTTCGGTGCGGAAGAGCCGTCGGCCCATGCCGGCCCACTGCTGACCGTGCGGGGAGCAGACGAAGACCGTTCGGGGCGGTGGGGCGGCCGTCTCCTTTGTGCCGCGTGGCCGACCGGGGCCGGTCATGGGCAGCGGTGCGGGCTCCCGCCAACCCTCCATGACCACATGGACGTTGGTGCCTCCCCAGCCGAAGGAGCTGACGCCCGCGAGCGGGGCGCGGCCCTCGGGCCAGGGCTCGGCGTCGCGCGGCACGCGCAGCCCGAGGCCCTCGAAGTCGATGTGCGGGTTGGGCCGCTCGAAATGCAGGTTCCGTGGAATGCGGCGGTGCCGTAGGGCGAGTGCGGTCTTGATGAATCCCGCGATGCCCGCGGCGCCTTCGAGATGGCCGATATTCGTCTTCACGGCACCGAGAATCAGCGGTGCGTCGGCGGGCCGGCCTTCGGACAGTACGGCGCTCAGCGCGGTGGCCTCGATCGGGTCGCCGAGCGCGGTGCCCGTGCCGTGGGTTTCGAGGAAATGCACGTCGCCGGGGCGCACCCCGGCCCGTCGATAGGCGTCCCGGAGGACTTCCTCCTGGGCGAGGGGATTGGGAGCCGTGAGTCCATTGCTGAGGCCGTCGTTGTTCGCGGCGCTGCCCGGGACGAGGCACCAGATGTCATCGCCGTCGGCCAGTGCGCGGGAGAGCCTCTTGAGGACCACGACCCCGCACCCCTCACCCCGGCCGTAACCGTCGGCGCGGGCGTCGAAGGACTTGCAACGGCCGTCCGGGGACAGCCCGCCGAACTTGCTGAGCGCCACGCTCGTACCCGGGCTGATCAGGAGGTTCACCCCGCCCGCCAGGGCCGCGGTCGACTCGCCGAGCCACAGGCTCTGGCAGGCGAGGTGCAGCGCGTAGAGCGAGGCGGAACAGGCGGTGTCGACGGCGACGCTCGGGCCGCGCAGGCCCAGAACATAGGAGAGACGATTCGCCACCATATTGAGCGCACGTCCGGTGGCGGAGTGCGGCACGACGCCGTGCAGGGCCGGTGCGGCGAGATCGGCGTAGTCGTGCCAGATCACTCCGGCGAACACCCCGGTACGGCTGCCCGCCAGCGCGTCATTCGCCATGCCCGCGTTTTCCAGGGCTTCCCAGGCGACTTCCAGAAAGAGGCGCTGCTGCGGGTCCATTTCCGCGGCCTCGCGCGGGGATATCCCGAAGAACAGCGGGTCGAATTCATCGAGACGGCCGCGAAGATATCCCGCCCGGTCGGTCATCATTTTCGCCGGGGCGGACGGGTCGGGGTCCACGAAATCGACGGGGTCCCAGCGACCGGGCGGGACGGCGCCCACGGCGTCCGTACCGGAAAGCAGCAGATTCCAGAATTCCGCCGTATTGTCGGCCATCGGGAAGCGGCAGGCCATTCCGACGACCGCGACGGGTTCGTGCCCCACGACGGCCGGCCCGCCCGGGCCCTCGGGGTCCCGGTGGCGGGCGCCCGCTCCCCCGCCGGACCGGTCGAGGAGGTGGGACGAGAGTGCGGCGAGCGACGGGTAGGCCCACAGCAGTGCCACCGGCACGCTTCTGCCGAGGGCATCGGAGAGTTTCGAGGCCAGCGCGGTGGCCCGCAGCGAGTCGACGCCGTAGCGCGAGAACGTCTCATGATCACGAATGCTCTCGGCGGGGCATTCGAGCAGGACGGATAATTCCTCGCGTAACCAGGCACATAATCCTGCGACCGAGCGTATATCGCGACAGTCGCTCTCCGCGGCGCCACTCACGGGCACCGAACCGGAATCATGATCATTTCGCATCCCCCATGCGTACACTTCGGCGCACATCAACTCCGCCGACGCAGGCAACCTAACATGAAGGCCTTGTAAATAAAGTAAAGCAGCAGCAAAGCCGCCCCATCGGAAAGGGAGCCGTGAATACGGAGTACTTTCGTCTGGGACGACTTCACATTCGGAATTGGCAGATACCAATCAGCGTGGGGCGATTCCGTTTGGCCACCTCGGCAACCTCGATCCCCCAGCCACGGCGGCCACGCCTGCTACTGGCCGACGCGGCTTCCCGCGACAGCGACAGCGACGGCGGGGGCGAGCGTGCGCGGGCGGTGCCGGCCGGCCGCCGTGCGCAGCGCCAGGTCCGCCAGCGCCTCGGGGGCGCCGCGCTGTCCCCGGACGCCGGGGAAGGCGTTGATGTCGACGATCAGCGGCGCTCCCGCCACCTCGAGGAGGTCGACGCCGTACACGTCGAGCGCGAAGACCTCGCCGACGCGCCGCACCACGTCCAGCCAGTCCGCGGGCAGGTCGCGCACCGGCAGCGGGCGGGTCCGCGCGGCCGCGGGCGCGGCCAGTTCCGACCGGCGGAACTCCGCGAACGCCTCGTCCCCGATCACCCAGAGCTTGTGGTCCCACCCGTCGTTCGGGGTGAACCGCTGGACCACCACCGGCTCGTCGCGCCACTCGGCGGCCAGTGACCGCAGTCGCGCGGCGTCGTCGACGCGGGCCACCAGGTCATGGCGCCGGCTGTGGCGGCTCTTGATCACCACGGGACCGGTCAGGGGTGCGTCCCCCTCCACCAGGTGCCCGAGACGGGGCACGGTGGTCGTGGCGACGAAGGGCAGCCCCGCGCGCAGGGCCAGATCCGCCATGGCCGTCCGGTCCTGGCACAGCTCGGTCGCCGCGGCGGAGTTCAGGACCGGGGCCCCGTGCACCTCCAGACGACGGGCGAGGGCCAGCGCCCGAGGCGTCCGTGTCTTCATCAGATAGACGTCCGCGAGCGCGGAGGAATCCACCGTGCGGGGGTCCGCGCCGGGGTCCAGGGTCTCGACCCGGTGGCGGGGCGTCAGCAGCTCGGTGGCCGCCGCCAGCAGCGGGTGATCCGGAGCGGGCGTCAGCAGACAGACCCTCACGCGGTGCCACCGACCCGGGCGGAGGCCGGTGCCGGCTCGGTCGGAAGGGCCGGGAGGTCCAGGGCGGACGACCCATAAGGGGAGGAAGCATAGGAAGAGGCATACGGCCCGGATGCCGTTCCGGGCGCCTGCGAACCGGCGTGGGCCAGCCGCAGGATGGCCCACGCCACCCGGGCCACGGCGTCGGGCACCTGACGGAAGCTCGGAAAGTCATTGACGTCCACGACCACCGGACCGTCCGGACCGAGGACGACGTCCACCCCGTAGAGATCGAGGCCGTAGGCCGCCCCGACCTCGGCGGCGATCGCCGCCACCTCGGCGGTCAGCGGCACCTGGCGCTCACGACGCGGCCGGTCGGGGTGCAGCGGGGAGCAGCGCTCGGTCGCGAAGAACTCGCCGTCGACGCAGTAGACCTTGAGGTCCACGCCCGTGTTGGGCACGTACGGCTGGGCTATCAGCATGCCCTCACCGGTGTCCTCCCGGCCGGGGGGCACCAGTTCCCCCGGGGTCGGCACCAGCCGGACTGCCCGCCCCGAGCTGCCGTCGGCGGGCTTGACCACCAGTGGGTACTCGGCCGCGGGTATCTCGGCGAACTCCTCCGGCCGGGTGGCCGCGTAGGTCACCGGGACGGGCAGTCCATGGCGTTCGGCGATGACCGCGGCCAGCGCCTTGTCGCGCACCCCGCGGATCGCACGGGCGTCGTTCACCGTGGTCAGACCGATGGTGGCGGCGGCTTCCAGCAGCGTCAGCCCCGGTCCGCCGGACACCGTTTTGAGCACCCAGGCGTCGTGGTCGCCCGCGCGTACGGTCTCGGAGAGCCTCAGCAGCGAGCCGCCCGGTCGCACCACGTCCACCCGGTGACCCCAAGTGGTCAGTTGGCGGATCACGTCCACCGGCATCCCGTCGCGCCGGTACTGCTCCTCCACCAGGAAGCAGAGTCTCATTGGTACATCCTCGAATCCCGGACGTCCGCCGATCCCGTCCGGCAGAACTGTGACCGGCTCAGGATGTCATGTGCGTTCGCATGGGAGTTCCCGGGCTGTCGGTATTGCGCCGAGCCCGGCCGGGGCGTCCACCGGCGCCCCGCCGGCCCGCCCCGTCCCCCCGTCCCCTCGACCGCACGACACCCACTCCCCTTACCCGATAAGCTTGACTACCTCAATCATTGGTGCTTACATATATTATTGCTTGACCATGTAAACCTTCCGACCGGCAAGGAAACCGAGGCACCATGCGCCCCCACGAGTCCGAGCAGCCCGCCGACGCCGTCGCCCGGCTGCGCGCGTTCTTCCGCACCGGCGGCAGCAAGCCCTTGGCCTGGCGCACCGGGCAGCTGCGCGCGCTGCGCGCCATGCTCACCGAGCGGGGTGAGGACCTCGCCGAGGCGCTCCACGCGGACCTGGGCAAGAGCCGGGCCGAGGCGTACCGCACCGAGATCGACTTCACGGTGCGCGAGATCGACCACACGCTGGAGCACCTGGAGGAGTGGTTGCGCCCCGAGCCCGCCGCCGTGCCGGCCCGCCTGGGTGCGGACGCCTCGGCGTGGACGGTCCTCGACCCGCTGGGCGTCGTCCTCGTCATCGCGCCGTGGAACTATCCGGCGCAGTTGCTGCTGGCCCCCGTCGTCGGGGCGCTCGCCGCGGGCGACTGTGTGGTGGCCAAGCCCAGCGAGCTGGCCCCCGCCACGTCGGCGGCCCTCGCCCGGTATCTGCCCGAGTACCTCGACGCACGGGCGGTGGCCGTGGTGGAAGGCGGCGTTCCGGAGACCACGGCGCTGCTGGAGCAGCGTTTCGACCACATCTTCTACACCGGCAACGGCGTGGTGGGCCGGATCGTCATGACGGCCGCGGCCCGTCATCTCACCCCGGTCACGCTGGAACTCGGCGGCAAGTCACCGGTCTTCGTCGACCGGGGCACGGACGTGCGGACGGTTGCCGCCCGGCTCGCGGCGGGCAAGTTCCTCAACGCGGGCCAGACCTGTGTGGCGCCCGACTACGTGCTGACCGACCCGGAGACCGCCCGTGCCCTGGAGCCCGCCCTGGCCGAGGCGGTCGACGCCCTGTACGGAAGCGACCCCGCGACGTCCGGCGAATACGGCCGGATCGTCAACTCCCGGCACTTCGAGCGGCTGACGGCGCTCCTGGACTCCGGGCGGGTCGTCGTCGGGGGCGGCCACGACCGGGCGGCGAAGTACATCGCGCCGACCGTCCTGGCCGACGTCCACCCCGACTCCCCCGTCATGCGGGAGGAGATCTTCGGGCCCATCCTGCCGATCGTCGAGGTGCCGGGGCTCGACGAGGCGATCGACTTCGTCAACGAGCGGGACAAGCCCCTGGCGCTGTACGCGTTCACCGACTCCGACACCACCCGTCGGCGACTGGCGGAGGAGACCTCCTCGGGCGGCCTGGGGTTCGGGCTGCCGCTGGCGCATCTGACCGTGCCGGAGCTGCCGTTCGGCGGGGTAGGCGAGAGCGGCATGGGCCGTTACCACGGCCGCTACTCGATCGAGACGTTCAGCCACCGCAAGGCGGTACTGGACAAGCCGCTTGCGGCGTGACCTCGCGGGGGTGCACCACCGCTGCGCGGCGGTGTCCTCAAACGCCGGACGGGCTGCTGTGCTTGTGTCCTCAAGCGCCGGACGGGCTGGTTTGGGCTGAGCCCAGCCACATCAAGCCCGTCCGGCGCTTGAGGACGCGCCCGCAGGGGCGCTCGCCGCCGCAGGCGGCACGGACGGCCCGCGGCCGAAGACCCGCCCTGGATCCACGCGGCTAGGCCCTGTCCTCACCCTCGCGCGGAACGCGAAACGCGGAACGCCTCCAGCAGCCGCTCGGCGGCAAGGCTCGCCGGCAGGGTGCCCTCGCGCACCCGCTGTTCCAGGTCGGGGCCCATGCGGCGCACCTCGGGGTGGTCACGGAGCTCGGCGAGGAGTTGCTCACGGACCATGGTCCAGGTCCAGTCGACCTGCTGCTCCCGGCGCCGGGCGGCCAGCTCGCCCGTGGCGTCGAGGACCCGCCGGTGCTGTTCCAGCCGCTCCCAGAGGGTGTCGAGGCCGGTGCCCTCCCGAGCGCTGCACGTCAGCACGGGCGGGTTCCAGGCCGCGTCGGGCGCTTGGAGCAGGCGCAGCGCGCCGGCCAGTTCGCGGGCGGCGGACTTGGCGTCGCGTTCGTGCGGGCCGTCGGCCTTGTTGACGGCGACGATGTCGGCCAGCTCCAGGACGCCCTTCTTGATGCCCTGGAGCTGGTCGCCCGTACGGGCGAGGGTGAGCAGCAGGAAGGTGTCGACCATATTGGCGACGGCGGTCTCCGACTGGCCGACGCCGACGGTCTCGACCAGCACGACGTCGTAGCCCGCCGCCTCCATCACGACCATGGTCTCGCGGGTGGCCTTGGCCACCCCGCCGAGGGTGCCGGCCGTGGGTGAGGGCCGGACGAACGCGGCGGGGTCGACGGCGAGCCGCTCCATGCGGGTCTTGTCGCCGAGGATGCTGCCGCCCGTGCGGGTGGAGGACGGGTCGACGGCCAGCACCGCGACCCGGTGGCCGAGGCCGGTGAGCAGGGTCCCGAGGGCGTCGATGAAGGTGGACTTGCCCACGCCGGGCACGCCGGTGATACCGATCCGGCGTGCCGTACCGGCGTGCGGCAGCAATGCGGTGAGCATCCGCTGGGCGGCTTCCCGGTGATCGGCCCGTACCGATTCGACCAGGGTGATGGCGCGGGCGATGGTCGCCCGCTTGCCGTCCAGCACACCCTTGACGTAGGCGTCGACATCGATCGCCCGACGCGGGACGGCCTGACGGGTCACCGGCTCTCGGGCGTCGGCTTCGCGGGGATCGCTCCCGGAGGAAAAGGGTGCCATCAGCGTTCCGGGCTCACAGCTCGTGGCCGAGGACCCCGGCGAGGGTCTTCAGCAGGTCGTGGGCCGCGTCCGGGATGACCGTTCCGGGCGGGAAGACCGCTGCGGCGCCCATCTCCCGCAGCGTGTCGATGTCCTGCGGCGGGATGACCCCGCCCACGACGATCATGATGTCCTCCCGGCCCTCCTCCGCGAGGCACTCGCGCAGCGCGGGGACGAGCGTGAGGTGACCGGCGGCGAGCGAGGAGACGCCGACGATGTGCACATCGGCCTCCACCGCCTGCCGGGCGACCTCCTCCGGCGTCTGGAAGAGCGGGCCGACGTCGACGTCGAAGCCGAGGTCGGCGAAGGCCGTGGCGATCACCTTCTGGCCGCGGTCGTGGCCGTCCTGGCCCATCTTGGCGACCAGGATGCGGGGGCGGCGGCCGTCCTCCCGCTCGAATGCCTCCACCAGGGCGCGGGTGCGCTCCACTCCCGAGGAGGGTCCGGCTTCGTCGCGGTACACACCGGAGATCGTACGGATCTGCCCGGCGTGCCGTCCGTACACCTTCTCCAGGGCGTCGGAGATCTCACCGACGGTCGCCTTGGCGCGGGCCGCGTTCACGGCGAGCGCGAGGAGGTTGCCCTCCAGACCGCCGCCCTCCTGGTGGCCGGCGCCGGCCGCGGCGGTGAGCGCGCGCAGCGCGTCCTGGCAGGCCTGCTCGTCGCGCTCGGCGCGCAGGCGCCGCAGCTTGTCGATCTGCTGGGCGCGCACGGAGGAGTTGTCGACCTTGAGGACGTCGATCTGCTCGTCGCTGTCGACGCGGTACTTGTTGACGCCGATGACCGGCTGGCGCCCGGAGTCGATACGGGCCTGGGTGCGGGCCGCGGCCTCCTCGACGCGCAGCTTGGGGATGCCCGCGTCGATGGCCTGGGCCATGCCGCCGGCCGCCTCGACCTCCTGGATGTGCTGCCAGGCACGGCGGGCGAGATCGTGGGTGAGCCGCTCGACGTAGGCGCTGCCGCCCCAGGGGTCGATGACCCGGCATGTCCCGGACTCCTGCTGCAGCAGCAGCTGGGTGTTGCGGGCGATGCGGGCGGAGAAGTCGGTGGGCAGGGCGAGGGCCTCGTCGAGGGCGTTGGTGTGCAGCGACTGGGTGTGTCCCTGGGTCGCCGCCATGGCCTCGACGCAGGTGCGCGCCACGTTGTTGAAGACGTCCTGCGCGGTGAGTGACCAGCCGGAGGTCTGCGAATGGGTGCGCAGCGACAGCGACTTGGCGTTCTGCGGCTCGAACTGCTTGACGAGTCTGGCCCACAGCAGCCGGGCCGCCCGCAGCTTGGCGATCTCCATGAAGAAGTTCATGCCGATCGCCCAGAAGAACGACAGCCGGGGCGCGAAGGCGTCCACGTCCAGTCCGGCGCCGAGCCCGGCGCGCAGGTACTCCACGCCGTCGGCGAGGGTGTAGGCGAGCTCCAGGTCGGCCGTGGCCCCGGCTTCCTGGATGTGGTAGCCGGAGATGGAGATGGAGTTGTAGCGCGGCATCTTCTGCGAGGTGTACGCGAAGATGTCCGAGATGATCCGCATCGAGGGCCGGGGCGGATAGATGTAGGTGTTGCGGACCATGAACTCCTTGAGGATGTCGTTCTGGATGGTCCCGGCCAGCTTCTCGGGCGGTACGCCCTGTTCCTCGGCGGCGACGATGTAGAGGGCGAGGACGGGCAGTACGGCCCCGTTCATCGTCATCGACACGCTCATCCTGTCCAGCGGGATGCCGTCGAAGAGCTGACGCATGTCGTAGATGGAGTCGATGGCGACGCCGGCCATGCCCACGTCGCCGGTGACGCGCGGGTGGTCGCTGTCGTAGCCGCGGTGGGTCGGCAGGTCGAAGGCGACGGAGAGGCCCTTCTGACCTGCCGCCAGGTTACGGCGGTAGAAGGCGTTGGACTCCTCGGCGGTGGAGAATCCGGCGTACTGCCGGATGGTCCAGGGCTGGTTGACGTACATCGTCGGGTACGGGCCGCGCAGATAGGGCGCGACGCCCGGGTAGGTGGCGAGGAAGTCCAGCCCGTCGAGGTCCTCGGCGGTGTAGAGCGGCTTGACGCCGATGCCCTCGGGGGTCTCCCAGACGAGGTCCTCGGCGCTCTTGCCGGTGCTCTCCTTCAGGGCCGCCCGCCACTGGCCGGGGTCGGCCGGGCCGTCGGCCGCGGGCCCCAGGTCGATGCCGGAGAAATCGGGGATCGACATCACACCACTCCCATGCGGTCGAGGACGGAGGAGAGGACGGCGACGGCGTCACCGCCGGCGAAGACGAAGTCGTCGACTCCGGCTCGCTCAAAGGCTTCCCGCTGTTCGCCGCGCGGCTTCCCGGCGAGGAACACCCGGTCGGCGCCGGCCTTCTTGAGCGCGGTGGCCACGGCCTCGGCCTGTTCGGCGTAGAGGGCGTCGCTGGAGCACAGACAGGCGATGGTGGCTCCGCTGGCGACGAAGGCCGCGGCGGCGGACTCCGCGTCGACGCCGAGGGGGCCGCCGCCGGGCACGGCCTCGATGCCGCCTGCCTGGAACAGGTTCGCGGCGAAGGTCGCGCGGCCGGTGTGGGCCGCGGCGGGGCCCAGATTGGCCAGAAACACCCGCGGCCGGGCCCCGGTCCGCGCCAGGTGCGCGTCGGAGCGGGCCCGCAGTGCCTCGAAGGCCTCGTCGCGGCGGACCCTCGGCAGGCCGCCCGGGGCCGGCGCGGTGGCCGGTGCCTCGCGGCGTACCGGCTCCTCGGCCAGGTTCGGGAACTCGCTGACGCCCGTGATGGGTTCCTTGCGGGTGGCGAGCCGCGCGGACCGCTGTCGCCAGGTGTCCGCGATCCGCTCCCCCACGAGCCCGGAGCCGAGCGCCGCGGCGTGGCCGCCGGCGCGCTCGATCTCCTGGAACCAGGCCCAGGCCGCGTGGGCCAGCTCGTCGGTCAGCCGCTCCACGTACCAGGAGCCGCCGGCCGGGTCGATGACCCGGGCCAGGTGGGACTCCTCCAACAGGATGGAGGAGGTGTTGCGGGCGATCCGGCGGGCGAAGGCGTCCGGCAGGCCGAGGGCGTCGTCGAAGGGCAGCACGGTCACGGAGTCGGCGCCGCCGACTCCGGCGCCCAGCGCGGCGACGGTGGTGCGCAGCATGTTCACCCACGGGTCACGACGGGTCATCATGACCGAGGAGGTGACGGCGTGTTGGCGCTGTGCCGCCGCGCCCGGGGTCGCGCCGCAGACTTCGGCGACCCTGGCCCAAAGCCGGCGCGCGGCGCGCAGCTTGGCGATGGTCAGGAACTGGTCGGCGGTGGCCGCGTAGCGGAACTCCAGTTGCGCGCAGGCCGCTTCGGTGCCCAGCCCCGCCGCGGTGAGCGCGCGGAGGTAGGCGACGCCGGTGGCGAGGGAGCAGCCGAGTTCCTGGGCGGCCGATCCACCGGCCTCGTGATAGGGCAGCGCGTCGACGGTCAGGGCCCGGATACCGGGGTACTCGCGGGCACACAGCGCGGCGAGTTCGGCGGCGGTCGCCAGGTGTTCGGCGGGGTCGCCGTCGGTGCGCGTGCGGGCCAGGGTGCCCAGCGGGTCGGCCCCGAGGTTGCCCGTCGCCGCGTGCGGGGCGACCCCGCGCTCGGCGTAGAGGCGCAGCAGTTCACGGGCGGCGGGCCCGGTCTCGGTGCCCGCGTCGAGTACGACGGGCGCGAGGTCCAGGTAGACGCCCTCCAGGGCGGTCGCGAGGCCGTCCGTGGGCAGGCCCGCCGGGCCGACGGTCAGCCAGAGGGAGGTGACGCCGTTCTCGAGGTCGGCGAGTACGGCGTCGTTGGCGCGCCGGGGGTCCGGGTGGGCGTGGCGCTGGCGGACGTCCCACCCCGAGACGGCGGTGCCCGCCACGCGTCCGCCGCGGACGAACGGCGGGAAGCCGGGGTAGCCGGGCCCGGCGGGGCCGATGGGCTGATCCCCGTCGGGGCCGGCCGCCGCGGCGTCCTCGGCGGTGTAGAGCGGGCGGGTCGTGAGCCCGTCCAGGAGCGCGGTGGACAACGCTTCCTCGGCCGCCGGGCCCTCGGCCACCGTGCCCGCTTTGCGTAGTACGCCCTCGACAAGGCGCTGCCACTGCTCACGGGTCGCGTCCGGGAACTCGGCGGCCAGGGAGAAGCCGTCATCAGGCTGGACCGTCATGGGGGGAAGGCTAGGGCGCGGACGCGTTCCGCAGCAGGGGCAACCGCTGTGACCTTGGCCTCTTCCAGGTGCGAGGGCACCTGTCGGTTGCTTCGGCGTTGTCGTCGAACGCCGGGCGTCAGTCCGTTTCCTGGCGTTCGTGCCGCTCGGGCACGACGAATTCACACCATACGGATTTGCCGGTGCCACGCGATTCCACGCCCCAGACGTCGGCCAGCCGGTCCACCAGCAGCAGGCCCCGGCCCGAGACACCCGACTCGCCGGGCTCCCGGCGGCGCGGCAACGTGCTCGACTTGTCCTCGACCTCGAGTCGCAGCCGGCGTTCGGGGCCGCCGAGCATACGGATCGTCACCACCGCCGCCCCGTCGGTGTGCAGCAGGGCGTTGGTCACCAACTCGTCGGCGACCAGCTCGATCTCGTCCGAACGCTCCCGCGCGCCCCAGGCCCGTACCGCCGCCCGGATCATATGACGGGCCGCGGACAGCGCCTCGGGGTCGGCGGGCGCGATGTGCTGCTGGAGCCGGCCGCCACCACGGGCCGGGACGCCCTCCCGGCGCAGCAGCAGGATGGCCATGTCGTCCTCTCCGACATGGTCCTCGACCACGTCGCACAGCTTGTCGGCCAGGGCCTGGAGGTCGTAGGGGCCGTCGCGGACGATGCCGGAGAGGATCTGCATGCCGTCGTCGAGGTCGGCACCGGGCTGTTCGACCAGGCCGTCGGTGAACAGCAGCAGGGTCTCCCCCGGGTCCAGCTCCACGGTCGTCACGGGGTAGTCGAGCCGGCCGAACTCGGCGGAGAGCCCGAGCGGCAGCCCGCCCGCGAGCGGCAGCCGCCGGCAGGTGCCGTCGGGGTGCCGCAGCAGGGGGTCTATATGGCCGGCGCGGACGAGTTGCAGCATGCCGGTGGAGGGGTCGGCCTCGACATAGGAGCAGGTGGCGAAGCGGTCGGTGTCCAGCTCGTGCAGGAACGACGAGGCGCGTGCCATCACCGTCGCGGGGGCGTGCCCCTCGGTGGCGTAGGCCCGTAGCACGATCCGCAGCTGGCCCATGACGGCGGCGGCGTGGGTGTCGTGGCCCTGGACGTCCCCGATGACCGCCCCGACCCGGCCGCCGGGCAGCGGGATCACGTCGTACCAGTCGCCGCCGATGTCCCGGCCCATCCGGGCGGAGCGGTAGCGCACGGCGATCTGCGCGCCGGGGACGTCGGGGATGCGGCGCGGCAGCATGGCCTGCTGCAGGCCTTCGGCGAGGTCGTGCTCCTGGTCGAAGAGCATCGCCCGGGCCAGGCTCTGCGCGAGGCTGCTGCCGAGGGCGATGAAGAGGTTGCGCTCCTGCTGGGTGAAGCCGCGGCCCTCGCGGTAGAGCAGGCCGAGGGCACCGATGGGGCGGGCCTGGGCGATCAGCGGCAGGTAGGCGGCGGAGGAGATGCCGATGTCCTCGATGCGCTCCCACAGCCAGGGGTAGGAGGTGGCGAATTCGTCGCGGGATTCGATGAAGCGCGGGGTCAGGGTGCGGATGACCTCGCTCATGGGGAAGTTGTCGTCGATCCGGGTGTAGCGCGTGCCGGGGATGTAGTGCTCCTCCGGGCCCTCGGCGACGAGATGGATCCGGCCGGATTCGACGAGCCCGAGGACCAGGAGGTCGGCGCCGAGGTGTTCCACGGCCCGGGAGTCCTTGAAGAAGTCGATGACGTCCTCGACCGTTCTCGCGTGGGCGAGGGCGGCGGTGGTCGTCTCCACGACGGTGGTCTGGTGGCGGTGCTCCTCGGCTCCGTCGCGCGGCTCGGCGGCGTGGCTGAGCTCCTCGGCGGCGTCGCGGACGACACCGACGATGCGGCAGGGGCGCCCCTGCTCGTCGCGGAGGATCCGGCCTTGGGTGTAGGTCCAGTGCAGCGCGCCGCCGTCGTCCCGCACGTGGTAGTACGCGCCGTAGGTCTCGCTGCCGTCCTTCATCGCCGTGGCCACCAGGGAGTCGAGCATGACGACGTCGGACCGCGGCACCCGGCCGCCGATGTCGGTGATGTGGCCCGCGAAGTGCTCCGGCGGCACATGGAGGATCTCCAGGGCGGCGGGGTCCAGATGCAACCGTCCGCTGTCGAGGTCCCAGTCGAAGGTGCCGATGCGGTTGAGGGCGAGGCTCAGCTCCGGGCGAGCGGGCCAGTCGTCCGGCTGCGCTCCGGCGGCAGGCGTCGCTCCCCGATCAACCATGGAGCCACTCTGTCATCTTTTATCCGTTTCTTCGATGCGACTGCGCAGTCGGGTGGTACGGATACGCCATGGAGTGGTTCACGGAGTCCGGGTACTGGCTGAGCCGGCTGGTGCTTCAGCGGACGCTCGCCGCGGTCTACCTGGTGGCCTTCCTGGGCGCGGCCCTGCAGTTCCGCCCGCTCATCGGGGAGCGGGGCATGCTGCCGGTGCCGCGGTTCCTGCGCGGGGTGCCCTTCCTGCGGGCCCCCGGGGTCTTCCAGTTGCACTACTCGGACCGCTTCTTCGCCGGCTGGGCGTGGGCGGGTGCCCTGTTGTCGGGCGCGGTGGTGGCGGGGGCGGCGGACGCGGTGCCGCTGTGGGCGTCGATGGTGCTGTGGGCGGCCCTGTGGGTGATGTATCTGTCGATCGTCAACGTGGGTCAGACCTGGTACGCGTTCGGTTGGGAGTCCCTGCTGCTGGAGGCGGGCTTCCTCGCCGTCTTCCTCGGCAACGCGCGCACCGACCCGCCCGCGCTGATCCTGTGGCTGATGCGCTGGCTGCTCTTCCGCGTCGAGTTCGGGGCGGGCCTGATCAAGATGCGCGGGGACAGCTGCTGGCGGGATCTGACCTGCCTGTACTACCACCACGAGACCCAGCCGATGCCCGGCCCGCTGAGCTGGTTCTTCCACCGACTGCCGCGGCCCCTGCACCGGGTCGAGGTGGCCGCCAACCACGTCGCCCAGCTGGTGGTGCCCGTCCTCCTCTTCACCCCGCAACCCGTCGCGAGCTGCGCGGCGGGGCTGATCATCTGCACTCAGCTCTGGCTCGTCGTCTCCGGCAATTTCGCCTGGCTCAACTGGCTGACGATCATCCTCGCCTTCGCCGCCGTCGACGGGGCGGCGGCAGCGGAGCTGCTGTCGCTGCCGGCGCACGGCGCTCTGCCCGCTCCCCCGCTCTGGTACGAGGTCCTCGTCCTCGCCGCCACGGTGCTCGTGGTCGTCATGAGCTGGTGGCCCGCGCGCAATATGCTCTCGCGGCACCAGCGGATGAATATGTCCTTCAACGCGTTTCACCTGGTCAACACCTACGGGGCGTTCGGCAGCATCAACCGCCGTCGGCATGAGGTGGTGGTGGAGGGCACCGACGCGGCGCAGCTCGGGCCCGGGACAAAGTGGAAGGAGTACGGCTTCAAGGGGAAGCCCGGCGACGTCCGCCGGACGCCGCGCCAATTCGCCCCCTACCATCTGCGGCTCGACTGGCTGATGTGGTTCGCCGGCATCTCACCCACCTACGCGCAGTCCTGGTTCGGCCCGTTCGTCGAACGGCTGCTGGAGGGCGACCCGGCGACCCTGCGCCTGCTGCGGTACAACCCCTTCCCCGACGCCCCGCCCACCCATGTCCGGGCCCGGGTCTACCTCTACCGCTTCACCACCCGTCAGGAGCGGCGGGCCACCGGCGCCTGGTGGCACCGCACGCTGGAGCGCGAGTTCCTGCCACCGGTGGCCCTGCGGTCCCCCTGAGCCTCAGCGCGGGCCCGGTCCGCACAGCGCCAGCTCGGCGGGGGTGATCGTCGGCCCGGCCTGGGCGGCGCGGCCGGGGCCGCGCAGCACTCCGAGCACCACCTGCGGCCTCACCAGATCGGTCATCGGCGCGGACAGCGTCATGACGGCCATCAGGTGCCGCAGCACCGTCGGGTTCACGGTCGAGGTGCGCATCAGCCGCATGAAGTAGCCCCGCAGCAGCCGGGCCGCGACCGGGGGGCGTGCCCCGATGGCTCCGGGGTAGTTGATGTCCTCGCCCGTCGCCAGGTCCCAGGCGCCGCCCGCCACCCGGGCGACCGACCGCTGCACGCTCCGGGCCAGCCCGGGGGCGGTCAGCTCCCGCTCGCCCAGGAGGTCGCGCAACGCCACGGCGCTCTGGGCCGCCACGGACATGCCCTGCCCGTAGACGGGGTTGAACTGCGCGAGCGCGTCGCCCAGCACCACGAACCCCTCGGGCCAGGCGGGCAGCCGCTCGAAGTACCGGCGGCGGTTGACGGTGCTGCGGGTGAGGTACACCTCGGTGAGCGGCTCGGCGCCCGCGATCAGATCGGCGACGAGTGGGTGGCGCAGGCTGCGCAGGAACGGCTCGAAGGCCTCGGCTTCCCGCAAGGGTTCGCCGCCGCGCGTACCGGAGGCGGTGACCAGCCAGCGGCCGCCCTCGATCGGGACCAGCGTCGCGCCCCGGCCGGGCACGGGGACGCTCGTGTCGGCCTGGACGGTGACGACGGGGAAGTTCTCGCTGCCCGCAGGGGCCCGGAAGATCCGGGTGGCGTAGACCAGCCCGGCGTCGACGGTCTCCTCGCGGACGCCGGGCAGCCCCAGCTCCGCGAGCCGGCGTGCCGCCTGGGAGCCGCGGCCGCAGGCGTCGACGACCAGGTCGGCCTCGATCGTCCCGGCCGCCGCGTCCGCACCGGTGTCACGGACCCGCACCCCGGTGACCCGCCGGGCGTCGCCGGCCAGGGCCACCGCCTCGGTGCCCTCCCGAAGGGTGATCCCCGGGCGGGCCAGCACCTGCTCCCGGACGACCGAGTCCAGCAGGTCGCGGGTGCACGCCATCATGAAGTGCGTCTCGGGCCGACGGGGGAACCAGCCGTGCGGCCCCAGCACCACCAGCTGCGTCGGCACCGCGATCCGCCGGGCTCCGGCGGCCACCCACCGGTCGGTCGTACCGGGCAGCAGGGTCTCGACGGCCCGGGCGCCACCGGCCATCAGCAGGTGGGCGTGGCGGGCCTGCGGCAGCCCCTTGCGCGACCGGGCCCCGACCGGCAGCCGGTCCCGGTCGACGACGACGACCTCGTCGGCCCGGTCCGCGAGGACGGACGCGGCCAGCATCCCGGCCATCCCGCCACCGAGCACCACCGCCCGGCGGGACCGGCCGGTCCCGGGGTGTCGGGCGGTGCTGACGCCGTTCGGATCGCTCATGACCGGCTCTCCTGACGGACTGGGCGCGGGCGCGCGCGACGGGCGGTGACGAGAGGTCACTGCCCATCCGGCGTGAGCCTTGAACCCCCGCCCGGCGGGACGGCGTGCGCCCGGCCGGGGGGTGCCGCACGGTAGAGGGTGGGGTCCGGGTCGTGGGACGAGGCGAGGCGGTGGCGTGGTGGAACCGGTGGACGCGCTGGACCGGATCGCGTTCCTGTTGGAGCGGACGGGGGCGCCGACGTACCGGGTGAAGGCGTTCCGTACGGCCGCCGAGGTGATCTCGGCGCTGCCCGCCGAAGAGGTGCGCCGACGGGCGGCGGACGGGACCCTCACCCGGGAGAAGGGCATTGGACCGAAGACCGCGGCGGTCGTGGCCGAGGCCTCGGCGGGCCGGATGCCGGGATATCTGGAGCGGCTGGAGGAAGAGGCCGGTGGCCCGCTGACCGAGGGCGGGCAGGAGCTGCGGGCCGCCCTGCGCGGCGACTGCCATCTGCATTCCGACTGGTCGGACGGCGGCAGCCCGATCGACGTCATGGCCGCCACGGCCAAGGCGATCGGGCACGAGTACGCGGTGCTCACCGACCACTCCCCCCGGCTGACGGTCGCCCGGGGCCTCACCCCCAAGCGGCTGCGGGCGCAGCTCGACGTGGTCGCCGAGGTCGACGACCGGCTGGGGAAGGACTTCCGGCTGCTCACCGGCATCGAGTGCGACATCCTCGCCGACGGCTCGCTCGACCAGGAACCCGAGCTGCTGGAGCAACTGGACGTGGTGGTCGTCTCGGTGCATTCGAAGCTGCGGATGGACGCGGAGAGCATGACCCGTCGGCTGGTATCGGCCGTGGCCAATCCCCTCGCGGACATCCTCGGGCACTGCACGGGGCGGCTGCTGGGCAGCCGCCCGGAGTCGGAGTTCGACGCGGCGATGGTCTTCGCCGCGTGCGCCCGCTTCGGTACCGCCGTGGAGATCAACAGCCGCCCCGAGCGGCTCGACCCGCCGCGCCGGCTGCTCCGGCAGGCCCTCGACGCGGGGGTGCTGTTCTCCATCGACAGCGACGCCCACGCGCCCGGCCAACTGGACTGGCAGATCCACGGCTGCGCCCGCGCCGAGGAGTGCGGGGTGCCGGCCGACCGGGTCATCAACACCTGGAGCGCGCCGGAACTGCTGAAGTGGACCCGCTCCCGCTGACGGCGCCGGCGGCCGACCTGCGAGCGTCCGCGGCCCCCCTGATCATCGAAGAATGACGCTGCCCGTGATCCAGCCGATGCTGGCCATCCCCGGCCCGCTGCCGGCCGAGGGGGAGGACGCGGGCTGGGCGTTCGAGGCCAAGTGGGACGGGGTGCGCCTCGTCGTCGGCGCACCGGGCGACGGCACGCTGAGGCTCACCACCCGGGCGGACAACGACGCGACCGCGACCTATCCCGAGCTCGCCGCGCTCGGGGAGCAACTGCGCGGCCGGCCCGCGGTCCTCGACGGCGAGGTCGTGGTCCTGGACGCCTCGGGCCGTCCCGACTTCGCTCTGCTCCAGCGTCGGATGGGCGTGGTCAATCCGCGCCGCGCGGCACACCTGGCCATGGAGTACCCGGTTCATCTGATGCTGTTCGACCTGATGTATCTGGACGGCTGGTCGCTGCTGGGCTCCACCTACCGGGAGCGGCGGGCGGTGCTGTCCGGGATGGGGCTCGGCGGACCGGGCTGGTCGGTGCCGGGGTATCTGGAGGGACATGGACGCGAGGCGTGGGACGCCACCTCGCGCAACGGGCTGGAGGGGGTGATGGCGAAACGCCTGTCGTCCGTCTACACCCCGGGGGGCCGGTCACCCGAGTGGCGCAAGACCAAGCATCTGTCGACCCTCGATGTGGTCATCGGCGGCTGGGCGGAGGGCCGCGGCGGGCTCACCGGGCTGCCCGGGGCGGTCCTAGCGGGCCTGTGGGAGCCGACCGGGCTGCGCTACATCGGCTCCGTCGGGTCGGGGCTCTCCGAATACGAGCGCCGGGATCTCGCCCGCTATCTGGAGGTGGTGCGGCGCGCCGCTTCGCCGTTCGTGAACCCGGTCGACGTCCCGGGCGCGCACTGGGTCGAGCCCCGGCTGGTCGCCGAGGTCGCCTTCTCCGGCTGGACGCCCGCCGGCCGGATGCGACATCCCACCTGGCACCGGCTGCGCCCGGACCTGACGCGGCTCGACTAGCGCCTGTCCGGCGGATCATGGGGCCGCACCACCGCTGCGCGACGGTGTCCTCAATCTCCCCCAGCTACCGCTGGGAGGTACCCCCAGCGGGCTGCTATTGGCTGAGCTCAGCCGAAACCAGCCCGTCCGGCGATTGAGGACGCGCCCGCAGGGCGCCCGCCGCCGCAGGCGGCACAACCGGCTCGCAGCCGAAGAACCGCCGGGTAGGCGAGGGTCAGGCCGTCATGGAAGCGCGCCGCGTCCCGCGTCGGCGGCGAGCGGCGCGAGGAGGTCGCCGTGCGCGGCAACGCGGTCGAGGACCTGTTCGGGGGTGAAGGCGAGGTCGTCCGGTTCACGGACGGCGGCGACCTCGTCCCAGCCGACCGGGGCGGCGACTCCGGGACTCTCGCGCAGGCGCACGGTGTAGGGGGCCGCGGTGGTCTTCGCGCTCGCGTTCTGCGACCAGTCGATGAACACCTTGCCGGGGCGCTCCGAGCGGGTCATGGAGACGACCACCAGCCCGGGGTGCTCGCCCATCATGCGGCCGGCCAGGTCCTTGGCGTAGTCCGCGGTGGCACGGCCGGAGGCGGGCCGGATGGGCGCATAGAGGTGCAGGCCCTTGGAACCGGAGACCACGGCGTGGGCGGTGAGCCCGTCGGCGTCGAGGAGCTGGCGCAGCCGCTGGGCGACGCGGCAGCAGAGCACCAGGTCGGCGCCCGGACCGGGGTCCAGATCGAGGACCAGCCGGTCGTGGCCGTCCCGCCCGGCGGCGGACTTCCACTGCGGGACGTGCACCTCGTACGCACCGAGGTTCGCCATGGCCACCAGCGCGGCGGTGGAGTCGATCACGACCTGTTCGGTGACCCCCTCGCGGTGCTCCACCGGCACCACCGGCACCCATCCGGGTGCCCCGGGCGGCGGATTCTTGGCGACCCAGCTCTCCCCGGCCGGGCCCTCGGGGGCGCGGACGAAGGACGCGGGCCGCCCGGTGACGTGCGGCAGCATCACCGGGGCGATCCCGGCGTAATACCGCAGCAACTGCGCCTTGGTGTGGCCCGTGGCGGGGAACAGCACCCGGTCCAGATGGGACAGGGACAGCCGGTGGCCGTCGACTTCCACCACCTGCCGGTCCGAAGATGCGGGCATAAGGTAGGAATTCCCCGTGGAGGGATCAAAGTATGCGGACCATGTGGAAAGGCGCGATCGGCTTCGGGCTGGTGTCCGTGCCCGTACGGCTGTACGCCGCCACACAGGAGCACGGCGTCAAACTGCACCAGGTCCACGACGCCGACGGGGGGCGGATCCACCTCAAGCGCGTCTGCGACGTCTGCTCCGAGGAGGTCGACTACGAACACATCGCCAAGGGCTACGCGGACGACGAGGGGCACGTCGCCGTCGTCACCAAGGACGAGATGGCGGGACTGCCGCTGCCCAGCAAGCGGCTCATCGACGTGCTGGCCTTCGTCGACGCCGACCGCATCGACCCGCTCCAGCTCTCCGGTGCGTACTACCTGGCCCCCGAGAGCGCCGCGGCCAACAAGCCGTACGTCCTGCTCCGGGAGACCTTGAAGCAGACCGAGCGGGTCGCCGTCACCAAGATCGCACTGCGGACCCGGGAGTCGCTGGCCCTCCTGCGCGTCCACGACGAGCTGCTGACCCTGCACACCATGTACTGGCCCGACGAGGTCCGCGACAGCGGCGATCTCGCCCCGCCCTCCTCGGTCACCGTGCGGCCGCAGGAGTTGAAGATGGCCACGAGCCTGATGGACACCCTCTCCGAGGACTTCGACCTCGACGCCCTGGAGGACGAGTACGAGGTCGCCCTCGCCGAGCTGATCTCCGCCCATCTGGAGGACAGGCCCGCGCCCAGGATGGAGACCGCCCCGGCGCCCGACAACGTCATCGACCTCATGGCCGCGCTCCAGGCCTCCATCGACCGGGCCGCCGAGCGTGGTGACACGGACGAGCAGAAGGAAGAACCCGCCGGGCGGCGCTCCCGGGGGGCCACGAAGAAGACAGCGGCCAAGAAGTCGACGGCGGAACGCAAGCCGACGAAGGCGAAGGCACAGAGTGCCGAGAAGAAAACCGACCGGGCCGGCTCGTCCCAGGCCCGGTCGGCCAAACGCACGACCGCCAAGAAGTCGGCGGCGGCCGGAAAGACCGCCGCCAAGACCACGAAAAAGGCCGCCGCGCGGAAATCGAGCCGCGCCTCCTGAACCGCTATCCGCCGGAGGGGGCCGCCCCTTCGCCTTCGGCCGCCGAGAGTTCCCCACGGGCGGTCTCGACGAGCCCGTCCGCGCCACAGCGCTTTGCGAGGGCGAGGCCCTCGCGGAGCAGCTCGACGCCCTCGTGGGCAAGGCCGACGCCGCGGAGCGCGGTGCCGTGGTCCACCAGCGCCATCGCCAGCTCGTGCCGGCAGGGAGATCTGCGCAGATGCGTCACGGCCCGGCCGAGCATGTCCAGGGCTTCGTCACCTTCGGTCAAGTGCGCCGCCCGCCGCAGCGCCTCACCCATCGCGGTGTCGGTGCCGAACCGTCCGGCATGCCGGATCGCCTGGTCGGCGAGCGCGCGGGCCCGCTCGGGGTTGTCCTCCGCGACCGCCGAGGCCAGATCGAGCGCCCACGGCGCCCAGAGCGTGTTGTTCCGGCCGCGCTCCTCCATGATCCGACCGACGGCCTCGAGTTCGGCGATGGCCTCCTTCCTGCGGCCACGGGCGAGCAGCAGCCGACCGACCACGGAGGGGGCGTCGGGCATCACCATCGCCGGAGGATAGGGCGGCCTGAAGGAGTACTTCTCCGCCACGGCCTCGGCCTCCGCCAAGTGACCACGGGCCAGCAGGGTCTCCACCAGCAGGCAGGTGCCGTCCCACTGGATGGGCAGTCCGGGACCCAGCCGGCCCGCCAGCCGCAGCCCTTCGCGCAGGAAGTCCTCGGCGACGGCGAGATTGCCGCGCCGTCGGTGAACGAGCCCGAGGAAGTCGTGGGCGAAGGCCAGGTGGGCACCGCTCCAGCCGGAGATCTCGAACGCCCGCACCGCCTCGCTGAACAGCCGCTCGGCACGGTCGAGCCGGTCGGTGTAGGCGTAGGTGATCCCGATGACGCTGGGGATCTCGAAGCCCCATTCGGTGTTGGTCCAGGACATGCCCGTGGCGAGCCGGCCGTCGTCGAGCGCGCGGTCGTTCAGCTCGGCCACCCGTACGGCGTCCTCACCGCGGACCATGCCGTCGAACGCGCGGAGCGCGAGCAGGGCACGCTCGGAGTTGTTACGCCCTTCGAGGCCGTCGGCGAGCTCGGCGATCTGCCGTGACCGCTGTTCGGCTCCCTCCTCTTCGTACTGAATGCCCTTCCACAGGAAGTGGGCGGCCTGCAGCCGCATCCGTCCCGAACCGGTCGGCATCTCGGCCGCGCGGGCGGCCACCACTTCGGCCGCGTCGCCGAGCTGGCCGTTGTGGGCGTACACCTGCGAGAGCCGGTAGGTGGCCTCGACCTGCAGTTCCTTGGGCAGGCTCGGCAGGGCCAGGGCCGCGCGCAGATGGTTGATGGTGGTGGACGGCGAGGTGAGCAGGGCCGCGCAGCCGAGCTCGTAGAGCACCGCGGCCCGGTCCTCGTCCGGCGGCGGCTCGGCCATCGCGCGCTCCAGACAGCGGCGGGCGGCCTCGGGGGCGCCCACGGCGAGGTGTTCGTGGGCGGCGGCGCGCAGTTGCCGCACCAGATCGGGGTCGTCGTCGGGGTGGACCTCCAGCAGGTGCCGCGAGGCGGCGGCCGCGCCGTGGCCCGCGTTGGTGATCGCCCAGGCGGCGAGGCCGTGCATCGCGGTGCGGGTGGCGGGCGGCACGGCCCGGTAGACGGAGGTGGCGATCAGCGGGTGGACGAATTCGAGATCGCCGGCGCCGGTGAGGATGCGGGCCTCGCGCAGCCGGTCCGCGCAGTCGGCGGCCTCCGACGGGCTCATTCCGGCGAGCATCGCGGCGACGCGCGGTGAGATCTCCGTACCGAGGACGGCCGCCGCCCAGGCGAACCGGGTGACGGAGGTGCCGAGCCGCTCCAGCCGGGTGACCAGGCCGCTGCCCCGGGCGGCGGCGCCGAGTTCGCGCAGCAGACAGGCGGACTCCTCGGCCGGCCGCAGCCCCCGGTCCTGCGCCTTGGCGATGAGCTCGACGGCCTCGTAGGGATTGCCGCCGGTGACGGCCCAGACCTCACGGCAGAAGGGGTCGTCCGCCTCACTGCTGAGCGTGGCCCGCACGAGATCGGTCACCGCCGCCGGGGTGAGGGCGTGCAGGCTGACGGGCCGGGTGCCGCGGCCGTCGACCAGCTCCTTGAACGCCGGGGTGTGCGCGGGCAGTTCGTCCGGCCGGTAGGCCACGGCCACGAGCAGCGGCAGCTCCCGCAGTCGCACGGCGAAGGAGGCCAGCCAGGCCAGGGATTCGGCGTCACCCCACTGGGCGTCGTCGATCACGACGACCAAGGGCGAGGTGGTCATCGCCAATTGGGTGACCACCCAGTCGAGGCTGTCGCGCACGCCCTGCGGGTCGGCCGGCGGCCCGAGCGGCGGCGCGATGCCGAGGACCGGCAGCGCGACGTCGTACCAGTCGCCCAGCAACTCCTGTCGCCGGGCCGGTGACATGGGCGCCAGGGCCGGCTGGAGGAGCTGGCGCACGATGTGGAAGGGAACGGCCTGGGACGACTCGCTGCCCCGACCGGCCAGCACGGTGCAGCCGCGCTCGGCGGCGACCCTCCGCAGCTCGCCGAGCAGGGCCGTCTTGCCGACCCCCGCCTCCCCGCTGTACAGCAACAGTCCGCCGAGGACAGCTTCCCCGCCGGCGATACGGCCGCACAGGCCGTCTACAGCCTGTTCCGCGGCGGCGATCTCCTGCTCGCGCTCGAACAGGGCGGTGTACTGGCGTCGATCACGCTGATGCCCCGTCATGGCAGTGTCTCCTGTAGGGATGTGGTGGGCCGAGCCTAGCCCTGTCGGCGGACCTTGGGGCATGGTTCACCGCAGCGAACCACCCACCCGCGTGACCCTCCCCCGCTGCCGAACATTTATTCGTTGCGCTCGGAAATCTCTTCGATATTCCGAGTTCGGGGTCATTGTGAGGCCTTTCGAATTCGCCCGTCAGCCCAATCCGCGAATATGACAACTTCGCGGTCCCGGCACCGCGTGACAGGCTACGCTCCATGTCGCGCAGCGGGTCGAGGCGACTCGAGCCCGCTGCCCCAACCGCCGTGCCACCGCAGGCCGGAGAACATCACCCAGCATTCCGCGTACGGCGTCGCCCATTCCCGCGGCGCCCCATAAGCCTTTTCCCAAGAGCACCGAGGATCTCGATGGTTGGTACTGGATCGTCACACCAAGGCAGGCGGCCCGCCTCCGCTCTCATATGGCTGGTCCCCCCTGTCGTGCTGGCGGTCTGCACGGTGACCGCCGCAGTCCTCGTACCTCTCGGCGCCCGCTCCCCCGTGGCCTGGTGCGGGACCGTGGCGACCGTCGCGGTGGCCCTCACCTCGTCGGAGGCGGTGCGGCGGGGCCGCATCATCGACACGCTGCGCCGGCGCTGCGCCGAGCAGGAGGCCGCGTTCCGTCACCGGCTCGTCCAACAGGAGATCGAGACCCGGCGGCTGGCCCGCGAGCTGCTGCCCGCCGCGGTGAACCTGCTGCAGCAGGGGGCATCAGCCGATGAGGTGCTCCGCGAGGTCAGGCCGCTGACCCCGCTCGACCCGTCGTTCGAGGCCGCGCACCGCTCGGTGCTGCGCTCGGTGGTGGAGGCGGTGCAGGCCGAGGAGGGGCTGCGCGACTCCGCGCACCGCGCCTTCGTCAACATCGCCCGCCGGGTGCAGGCGATCGTGCACCAACAGGCCACCGACCTCCGGGAGATGGAGGACCGGCACGGCAACGACCCGGACGTCTTCGGCGACTTGCTGCACCTGGACCACGGCACCGCGCTGATCGGCCGGCTCGCGGACAGCATCGCGGTGCTCGGCGGCTCCCGCCCCGGACGCCAGTGGAAGAACCCGATCCCCCTCTACAACGTCCTGCGCGGCGCCATGTCCCGGATCATGGACTACCGCCGGGTGGACCTGCACTCGGTGGCGGACGTCGCGGTCACCGGTCCCGGGGTGGAGCCGCTGATCCACGCGCTGGCCGAGCTGCTGGACAACGCCACCCGCTACTCGCCCCCGCAGACCCGGGTGCACCTGACCGCCGTGGAGGTCCAGTCGGGGGTGGCGGTCGAGATCGAGGACGCCGGCGTCGGCCTCACCGACGAGGCCCGCCGCCGTACCGACGCGGTGCTGGAGCTCGCCGACCGCGGCCTCGACCTCAACGACCTCGGCGAGACGCCGCGACTGGGGCTGGCCGTCGTCAGCCGGCTCGCCAAGACCTACCAGTTCCGGGTCTCGCTGCGGCCGTCGGCGTACGGCGGTGTGCGGGCCGTGCTGATCGTGCCGGAGAACCTGATCACCGCGAGCGCCACCCCGGGCGGCGAAATCGCCCGTGCGGCCACCCTCCCGCCCCCCAAGCCCAGGAAGAAGCCGGGCCGGCCGCTGCCGCCGCCTCCGGAGCTCGACCAGCCGACCGAGGAGTCCGACGGCTCGGGCGGCCTTCCGCAGCGCCGCCGGCGCGCTCCCGGCATCCCCTCGCGGGCCGCCCGGAAGGCAGCGGCCGCCGCGGCGGGCCGCACCCCCCGGCGGCACTCCCCGACGGCCGAGCCTCCCCCGCAACCGGGCCTGTGGCTGGCCGCCTTCACCAGCGCTGTCAACGGTGAGGAGCCGACGACCGACGCACGGGGACCGTTCAGTGATGAATCGTCAGACAAGGAAGAGTAGCCAAGTGACGCAGCTGCGGTTCAACATGGACTGGATGCTCAAGGACCTGGCATCCAGCGTTCCTCAGACCCGCCACGTGATCGTGTTGTCCTCGGACGGTCTGCGCATGGCGCAGCACGGTTCGGACACGGACGCCGCGGATCGCCTGGCCGCCGCCTGTGCGGGACTGCAGAGCCTGTCCACGGCGGTGGCCGCGGAGTTCCCGCACGGTGACGGGCAGATGCGACTGGTCGTGATCGAGGTCGACGGCGGCTTCTTCTATCTGATGGCGGCCGGCGCCGGGGCGTATCTGGCGGTGCTGGCGGACGACGACGTCGACGCCGGGCTCATGGGCCAGCGGATGCGGGACCTGGTGGCCCGGATCGGTGAGCATCTCACCAGTCCGCCGCGCGTCAGCGGGCCGGTCACGTGAGTAAGCCCAAAAATCCGTGGGACCAGGGAAATCCGGATCGGTTATACATCCTCACCACCGGGCGCAGCAGCACCGACCAGGATCTCAAGATCGATCTGGTGACGCTGATCGTCGCCCGGGCCGAGCCCGACCCCGGGCTCCAGCCCGAGCACGCCGCCATTGTGCGGATGTGTGACTACCCGCTCTCCGTCGCCGAGATATCGGCCTATCTCACCCTGCCCGTCAGCACCGTGACCGTATTGCTCACGGATCTGCTCACGAACGATCAAGTGGAGGCCAGGCCCCCGGTCCCGGTCGCCGCACTACCCGATGTGCGACTCCTGGAGGCGGTGATGCATGGACTACAGAACCTTTGACACACACGCCGGACCCAGGACCGAGGACATCCTCCCGGCCTCGACCGCGGCGGCCGTCAAGGTGGTGATCGTCGGTGGATTCGGGGTCGGCAAGACGACCCTCGTCGGCGCGGTCAGCGAGATCAGACCGCTGACCACCGAGGAGACGATGACCCAGGCCGGGGTCGGCGTGGACGATCTGGCCGGCATCGAGCACAAGACCGAGACGACCGTGGCGATGGACTTCGGTCGGATCAGCATCAACGAACAGCTGGTGCTGTATCTGTTCGGCACGCCCGGCCAGGAGCGCTTCTGGTTCCTGTGGGACGGATTGTTCGAAGGCGCACTGGGCGCGGTGGTCCTCCTCGACACCCGCCGCCTGGAGGTGAGTTACGACGTGATGGGCCTGCTGGAGGAGCGGGGCGTGCCCTTCGTCGTCGCCGTCAACACCTTCCCCGGCTCGCCCGTCCACGCCATGTCGGAGCTGCGGGCGGCCATGGACCTCCCTGATTCCGTGCCCATGTTCACCTGCGACGCCCGTGAGCGCGCCTCCTGTCGGGACGCGCTGATGACCCTCATGCGCTACCTCTACACCCTCACGAACGAATCCCCGGAGCCACAGTGACCCCCCGTGACGAACACTCCCGCGCCGACTCCGCGACGGTCGCTCCCCCGCAGTGCCCCGCCCATGCCTATGGCGAGGGCGGCATCGCGCGGCTGTACGGGCCCGCGGCCGAGGCAGACCCGATGGGACTGTACGAACAGCTCCGCGACCGGCACGGCGCGGTCGCACCGGTGCTGCTCCACGGCGATCTCCCGGCCTGGCTGATCCTCGGCTACCGCGAGAACCTCGACGTCACGCGGACACCGTCGCGGTTCTCGCGCGACTCCCGGAACTGGCGCGACATGCGCGAGGGCAAGCTCACCCCCGACCACCCGCTGGCTCCGATCTCCACCTGGCAGCCCATCTGCGCGTTCGCCGACGGCCAGGTGCACGAGCGGTGGCGCGGCGCCATCAACGACGCCATGGGCCGCTTCGACCGGCGAGGTGTCCGCCGTCACATCACCCGCTTCGCCAACCAGCTCGTCGACGGCTTCTGCACCACCGGGAAGGCCGACCTGGTGCACGAGTTCGCCGAGCACCTGCCCATGCTGGTGCTGACCCAATTGCTCGGGATGCCCGAGGAATACGGGCCGCAGCTGGTCAAGGCCGCCCGCGACATGATCAAGGGCACCGAGACCGCCGTCGCCAGCAACGCCTACGTACAGGAGACGCTGCGCAAGCTGGTGGTGCGCAAGCACGCCGACCCCGGCCCCGACTTCACCAGCTGGCTGCTGGAGCACCCCGCCAAGCTCTCCGACGAGGAGGTCCAGCAGCATCTGCGGCTGGTGCTCATCGCCGCGTTCGAGACCACGGCGAACCTGATCGCGAACACGGTACGCATGGTGCTGTCCGACCCGCGGTGCCGTGCCAATCTGGCCGGCGGCCATATGACCCTGCCGGACGCGGTCGAGCAGGTCCTGTGGGACGAACCGCCATTCACGACGATCCTCGGCCGCTGGGCCACCCAGGACACCGAGCTCGCCGGCCAGAAGATCAAGGCGGGGGACGCCCTCGTGCTGGGGCTGGCCGCGGCCAATGTGGACACGGCCATCCGCCCCGACCCGACGGCGCCCGTCCACGGCAACCGCTCCCACCTGGCCTTCAGTGGGGGTGCTCACGAATGCCCCGGCCAGGACATCGGCCGGGCCATCGCCGACACGGGTATCGACGCGCTGCTGAACCGGCTGCCGGACATCCGGCTGGCCGTCACGGAGTCCGAGCTGAGCTGGGTCTCCTCCCTGATGTCACGTCACCTGGTGGCGCTGCCGGTGCAGTTCACCCCGCAGCGCCCGCAGCCGCCCGAGGAGTCGGGGCTGTCCGTCCCGTCCGCGGCGGACCGGGCGGAGCCGGCTTCCCCGGAGCCTCAGACCTCCACGCCGGACAGGTCACCGGCGATCCCCGCGCCGGCGAAGCCGCCCCGCCCCCGGACGTCCGTGTGGAAGTCGCTGACCGGGTGGTTCCGGCGGCGGTGAATGACGCTGTCCAGCTGATCCCACCACCAGGCCGCCGACGCTATGGGCAGCGGCCCGGTGCCGGGGTCGCTGGGCGTGTCCCGCCACGTTATGCCGTAGGTCGCCCCTGGCACCGGGAGTTCATGCCGGTTGCGGGGGCTGGCGTAGCGCGGGGCCGCGTTCATCCACCGTATGCAGCCGGCGATGTAGTGGCCCAGGGCTTCGAGATAGCGGCGCAGCTCGGGGCCGGCGTCCCGGGCGATCTGGTCGCGCAGCTCCAGGAAGAGTGTCATGGCCCGGTCGCGTATGGCCAGGGCCTCGCCGAGGGCCTTGTCCGGGGGGCTGCCGTCCTGGTGGGCCAGGACGTTCACGAGGTTCTGGTCGGTGGTCTCCTGGTTGTCCTCCTTGGCATAGGAGAAAAGGTCGTTGTCGCAGCTCACGATGAACCCCGCGGCGTCGGTGAGGGCCTGGACGGGGGCGGAGTACAGCTCCCCGTCCGGGATCTCGATGCCGCTCGCGATCTCGCTCCAGGCCAGCGAGAAGCGGGTGCCGTTGATCGAGGGGCGTAAGGCGACATAGTCGGACAGGGTCGGCATGACGCCGCGTTCCACATTGCTGACCTGCCATGCGGCGCCGAACAGCCAGTCCCGCAGGCCCTCGGCCACCCGGCGGAGCTGGACGGGGGTGGCCAGGGCCCGGGTGCGGGCCGCGAGGTCCTCCAGGGCGGCGGCGAACGGGGTGTTGCCGAGCATGGCGGAGCCCGGCGCTTCGAGACATCGGGAGATCCGGGCGTTGAGGTCGACGATGCGGGAGGTCCGAATGTCCGCGGAGCCCGTGTCGTGCCAGAAGTCGTCGAGAGCGAACGCCCAGTGATTCCACTCGATGAACAGCAGCAGCGGTTCGTCCCTCCCGTACGGGATCATCCGGCAGCTGAAGTCGGTGCTGTGGGTGGCGATGCTCCAGGCCCGCTCGGTGCCGTCGTGGAAGAAGCCCATGGCGTCGAGCCAGGCTATGGCTTGTTCTTCCAGTTGGTCCGCCCGTGGATGGATGGCGGCGTCGATCGGGCAGTAGAAGGGGGGCAGCCGCCAGCCGATGGCGGATGCGCGCGTCGCGGTCTCGGTCATGGGGGTCAGTGTCCTCCGAGACGGAAGAGAAGGAGCCTGGTCTCCACCGCGTGGTCCCGCCAGACCCGGAACAACTTCCCGTGGGTGAGGGCCGATTCGACGAGCCGGTCGGCCGCGATCGGGGACTGGGCGTCCGTCCGCGCCATCCTGTCCAGCTCGGCCGTCGTCCAGGCCATGGACTGCACCCAGAACTCCGCGACCTGGTCGGTGACGTCCTCGTCCTGCTCCAGTTCGAAGCCGGCCGCGTGGGCGGCGTCGATGTATTCGGACAGGGTGCCCAGCCTGGTCTTGTAGTACCCGTCGATGAAGTTGGTCCACTCCGGCCGGCACAGGAAGTGCTCCTGGATCCCGAACCAGCCGCCGGGTTTGAGCGCCTTGGCCACCACGGAGAAGAGCCGTTCGCGGTCCATGTAGCCCGAGCTCTCGATGGCCACGGCGGCGTCGTACTTGTGCTCCTCGCACAGGTCGTGGATGTCGCCGAGGACCGGGGTGACGAGGTCCTCCACGCCCGCCTGCCGGACGAGGTCCGCCATCACGGGTACGTGTTTCGCGGTCACGGTCATCGCGGTGACCGCGCAACCGTGTTCCTGGGCCCAGTAGATGGAACCGCCGCCCAGGCCGCAGCCGATGTCGAAGAGCGCGGCCGGCGGGTCGTCCGTCACCCCCCAGGAGCGGGCGGCGTGATCGAGCGCCGCCTCCTGGGACTCGAAGAGACGACGCCGGATGACGCGCTGGGAGACGGTGGTGTTCGGTGCCGCACCGGAGTCGAACAGCCCGACATGGAAGTGGACTCGGGGGCCGGGGCCGTACTTGTGCAGAATGTCGGCGGTCTTCCTCGAGTAGTACAGCGGCACCTGGGTCTCGTCGCGCACCGCGTCGGGAGCAGCGGTCACTTCGGCGACAAGGTTCTCCATGGGATACCTCCGAGACATCGACTGTCGGTGAAGAGGCGGACAGGGAGATGGGCCACGGGAGGAGCGTTCTCTGGTGACTGAATCGCATGTTCGGTCTCGCATGTATGTCACGCCGCCCCCCGGCGACACACAACCAGCACGCCTGTCCAGTTTTGCCCGGTACCTGCCCATGGCGGGTCAGCGATAACCCACATTACGTACCGTCGTGCGCCTTTCTGACGCAGTGCGCCAGGATCACTTCAGCTCAATTTAGACCAAATTGAGCTGACATTGGCTTGCTTCACGACCAGAAAGGCTGAAAATTGCGCACTGTTGTCGGGGTTTTGGCCTTCCGACAGGCCAGTATCCAGACGGGCCGGGGATGGCCGGAACCCTCTTACTCATATGGTGCGCGGGCGATCGAAGGGGGGCACGGCTTCTGCGCATGCGCCCCTGGACTGTTGGGGAAGCAGCGCGGCCGCGCGTACCCGGGGGCATCTGGGACACTTCCGGCCCGGTCGGCGGCTGCCCGCGCCCGAAGGTCTCGGCCGCGCAGCGTGTCGCGGCCGTCGCGCCCTGCCCTTGATCGCCCCGCTCCCGCACACTGGTGACCCGGCCGGGACAAGGGAGGCGCGGCATGGCGGCGATGTCGGCGGTACGACGGTGGTCCGGGCTCGGCGCCTCGCCCTGGTGGCGGGCGGTGGCGGCCCTGCTCGCGGGCGCGCTGCCCGCGCTGGCCTTTCCGGCCCCCGCCCTGTGGTGGCTGGCCTACGCGGCCCTCGTCCCGTGGCTGCTGATCGTCGCGTCGGCCGCCACGCCCCGGCGTGCCGCCCTGGACGGGTGGCTCGGCGGCGCCGGCTTCCTGCTCGCCGTGCACCACTGGCTGCTGCCGAGCCTGCATGTCTTCATCCTCGTGCTGGCCGCGCTGCTGGGGCTGTTGTGGGCTCCCTGGGGGCTGCTGGTGCGCCGGCTGCTGGGCGGGGACCCGGGGCCGGGCCGGGTGGCGGCGGCGCTGGTCCTGGTGCCGTCCGGTTGGCTGATGGTCGAGCTGGTCCGCTCCTGGGAGTACCTCGGCGGCCCGTGGGGGCTGCTGGGTGCGAGCCAGTGGCAGGTGGCGCCCGCCCTGCGGATCGCCTCGGTCGGCGGGGTCTGGCTCGTGGGCTTCCTGCTGGTGGCGGTCAACACCGCGGTGGCCGCGCTGCTTTCGGCTCCCCGGGCCCGGGCGGCCGGGGCGGCGGGGGTGCTCGCGTGCGCGGTGGCGGTGGCCGGGGTGTGGGTGGGGGCACCGCTGCCGGAGCGGGCCGGCACGGTACGGATCGCGCTCGTACAACCGGGGGTGGTCGCCGGCGGTCTCAGTCCGCAGCGGCGCTTCGACCGCGAGGAGCTGCTCACCCGCCGGCTGGCCGGGCGGCGGGTGGATCTGGTGGTGTGGGGTGAGAGCAGTGTCGGTCAGGACCTGGGGGCGCGGCCCGTCCTGCGGCAACGGCTGGCCGCGCTGTCCCGCGCGGTGGGCGCGCCCCTGCTCGTCAACGTCGACGCGCGGCGCTCGGACCGCCCGGGCATCTTCAAGAGTTCGGTGCTGATCGGGCCGGACGGGCCGACCGGTGACCGCTACGACAAGACGCGGCTCGTGCCGTTCGGCGAGTACATCCCGGCGCGTTCGCTGCTCGGGTGGGCCACCTCTGTGGGCAAGGCGGCGGACGAGGACCGGCGGCGCGGCGACGGCCCGGTGGTGATGCGGCTGCCGGGCGACGGGCCGCTGATCGGGCCGCTGGTGTGCTTCGAGACGGCGTTCCCCGACATGAGCCGCCGATTGGTGCGCGACGGGGCCCAGTTGATTGTCGCCCAGTCCGCGACCTCGTCGTTCCAGCACAGTTGGGCGCCCGGACAGCACGCCTCATTGGCCGCGCTGCGGGCCGCCGAGACCTGGCGGCCGATGGCGCACGCGACGCTGACGGGGGTGAGCACGGTGGCGGACGCCCGGGGGCGGCAGGTCGGCGGGCAGTTGGGCACCGACCGCAGCGACTTCGCCGTCTACGATGTGCCGCTCGCTCGGGGCACCAGCCCGTACGTCCGGTACGGGGACTGGGTGGTGTACGGCTCGCTCGCCGCCCTCGGTGTCTTCTGTGCCGTCGAGGGCGCTCGCGGGCTGCGGCGTGCGGTCAGGAAGCCTGCTCGGTCACCGCGGTGACGATCCGCTCGCACAGGTCGTGTGTGCGCAGGGCGTCCTCGGCGTCCAGGACCTTGCCCGCGCGGACCGCGTCGAGGAAGAAGAGGACGATCTGCTCGATGCCGCGCTGACGGGCCACCGGCACCCAGTCGCCGCGTCGGCGGACGGTCGGCTGCCCCTTGTGGTCCACCACCTCGGCGAGGTTGAGGACCTGCCGCTTGGTGTCCTGGCCGGCGACCTCGAGGATCTCCTCGGTGGAGCCGCTCATCCGGTTCATGGTGCCGATGGCGGTGAAGCCGTCGCCCGACAACTGGAGGACGACGTGGTGCGTCAGGCCGTCGCGCACCCGGGCCCGGACGTCGACGTGGTCGATGGTGCCGGGCGCGAGGAAGCGCAGGGTGTCGACCACGTGGATGAAGTCGTCGAAGACCAGGGAGCGCGCTTCCTCGGCGAGGCCGACGCGGTTCTTCTGCATCAGGATCAGCTCGCGCGGGTGGCCCAGGCACTGCGCGTAGCCGGGTGCGAAACGGCGGTTGAAGCCGACCATCAGGCTCACGCCGCGTTCCTGGGCGAGGCGGACCAGGCGCTCGCTCGCGGCGAGGTCGTAGGCGAGGGGCTTGTCGACGTAGACCGGCACGTCCGCTTCGAGGAGCCGGGTGACGATCTCGGGGTGCGCGGCGGTCGCCGCGTGCACGAACGCCGCGTCGAGCCCGGCCCCGATCAGGGAGTCGAGGTCGGTGTGACGCTGGGCCTCGGGGACGCGGTAGGTGTCGGCGACCCGGTGGAGGGTGGCCGGGGTGCGGGTGTGGAGGTGGGGTTCGAGTCCCGGCTGGGCGGCCAGTACCGGCAGATAGGCCTTCTGTGCGATGTCCCCGAGCCCGATGCAACCGACCTTCACTGAGCCTCCCTGGTGCGTCATCCCGTTTGAGAAGCATACGTCCGTACGGGTGGCTCCCAGTCGGCGATGCCGTCGAAGCCGCGCAGCAGGAGCCCGGGGCCGAACCGGCTGACGGCGGCGATCGCCGTGTCCCGCAGGGCGACGGCGGGGGCGCCGGAGAGCATGAACAGCCGGGCGGTCCGGGCCGAGCGGCGCACGACGTCCATGGTGCGGGGCAGCCGGTCCCGGGTGTAGGCGGCGAGCGCGGGCGAGAGGTCCGCCGCGCCGGGAGTCAGGTGGTGGGCGAGGACGATCGCGTCCTCGATGGCCTGGTTGCCGCCCTGCCCGAGGGTGGGGGCCATCGCGTGGGCCGCGTCGCCGAGGAGCGCGACGCGACCGCGGTGGTAGGCGGGCAGCGGTTCGGCCATGAAACGGACGTCGTGGCGGAGGATCCGGTCGGGCACGGCCGCCGCGAGGATGTCGGGCACCGGGTGGTGCCAGGTGCCGAAGCGACGCAGCAGTTCGGCCTTCTCGTCGTCGGGGGCGCGGGTACCGGCGGGGGCCGCCGCGGCGGCGTAGGCGTAGATCCGGCCGTCCTTCATCGGATGGGTGCCCCAGAGCCCGGCGCGACCCCAGGTCTCGTGCGCCGCGAAGGGCCGGCCGGGGGCGTCGGTGACGAGGCGCCAGGTCGTGAAGCCGGAGTACACGGGCCCGGGGTGGGTGGGGAAGAGCACGGCGCGGGTCGCCGAGTTGATGCCGTCGGCGGCCACGACGAGGTCCGCCTCGATGTCGCCGTCGGGGGTGGCGACCCGGGCCGGCCGGTCGGCGGCGCCGGGGTCGGCGAGGGTGGCGGCGGCGCCCGTACGGACGGCTTCGTCCGGCAGGTGACCGACGAGCAGGTCGGCGAGGGTGGCCCGGTGGAGGAGGACCAGGGGTCCGCCGAAGCGGCGGGCGGCGGCCGCACTGTTGGTGCGCGACAGCCAGCGGCCGTCCGGGGCGCGCAGACCGCCGTCGCCCTGCCAGGCGGCCAGCGCCCGGACCTCGTCGCCGAGGCCGATGACGTCGAGGGAGCGCTGGCCGTTGGGGGCGAGGGAAATGCCCGCGCCCACGGGTTCGAGGGTGGCCGCGCGTTCGAGAACGCTGACGCGCCAGCCCTGTCGCCGCAGGGCCACCGCCGCGGTGAGCCCGCCGATCCCCGCTCCGATGACGACGGCGTGTGGTTGCCGCATGATTCCTCCCCGTTACTACAGCCGTAGTGCTTTCAGCGGTGACGTTACTACGCCCGTAGTGGGATTGCTAGGTTGGGGCCATGACCACCGATCGCAGCGCCCGCACCACGGGCGTGTCCCGTGCCGAACTGATCGCCGACACCGCCATCACCCTGCTCGCTGGGCGCGGCATGCGGGGGCTGACGCACCGGGCGGTGGACGAGGCGGCCGGACTGCCGCCGGGCTCGACCTCGAATCACGCCCGTACCCGCGCGGCACTGCTGGAACTGGCGCTGCGGCGGCACGCGGCACGCGAGGCGCGCGCGCTCACACTGACGGAGCTGCCGGACCCCGCCGACGGGCTGGACGCGCCGGCCGACGCGCTCGCGCTGGCCCTGCACCGCACGCTCACCGACCACCGCGAACTGCTCGTAGCACGGTACGAGTTGGCGCTGGAGACCACTCGGCGGCCGGAGCTGCGGAAGATCTACGACGAGGAGGGCCGGGCATTCCGTGAGCCGCTGATCGCCCTGATGGCCGCCGCCGGGTCCGCCACCCCGGAGCGGCACGCGCTGTCCGTGATCGCGTGGGGCGAGGGGCTGATGTTCTTGTGCGCGGCAGGGGCGTACCACGGGGAGGTGCCGGGGCAGGAGGAGCTGCGCGAGAGGATCGGCGAGCTGCTGCGCGGCGTGCTCGGGCAATAACCCGTGGCGTGCGGAACCGGCCCCCGGCGAGGATGGCGGGCATGATCACACCAGCGCGCCCCGAGACGCCCACCCTCGCCGACGAACGTACCTCGCTGGAGAGTTGGCTCGAGTATCACCGGGCCACGCTGGCCATCAAGTGCGCCGGGCTCGACGACAAGCAACTGCGCGAGGCGAGCGCGCCGCCCTCCGCTCTCTCCCTGCTCGGGCTCGTCCGGCACATGGCGGAGGTCGAGCGCTCCTGGTTCCGGCGGGTGCTCGCCGGGGAGGAGACGGCCGGGCCGATCTACTGCACCGACGACAACCCCGACGGTGACTTCCTGGCCCCGGCGGAGGACACCTGGGAAGAGGCCTACGCCACCTGGCAGGCGGAGATCGAGGCGGCACGCGAGGCGGCGCGGGGGCGCTCGCTCGACGACGTCGGCCACGCCGCGCATCACGGCGGCAAGGCGTTCAATCTGCGCTGGATCTACGTCCACATGATCGAGGAGTACGCGCGGCACAACGGTCACGCCGACCTCGTCCGTGAACGGATCGACGGCGCGGCCGGTTACTGACCCGCCCCCCCGGTGACCGTCGGCGGCCGACCGGTCGTCGCGCGTCACCCGTGCGGGGAATACCCAACCCACCGGGTCAGGCAGCAGGGTGGGGCGAATGCATCGAATGCCCGCGGCGGCGGCTCTGGCGGCGGTGGCGATGTCGGCCGCCGTCGGCTGCGTCGCCCTCTCCCCCCATGCCGCCTCCCCCGCGTCCGACCGGTCCGGCTTCTCCCGCGTCACCGAACCGAGGATGTCACCGGCCCCCGCCCGGGAATCCCTGGGCCTGGTGGGGCCGGACGGCCCGGAGGGATCGGACGGCTCACGGTCTCCGTCCGCGGCGGATGCGAAGGCGCCGTCGGCGTCCGGGGCGGGGCAGGAGCGGGACGGGGATGAGGATCCGGACCGGAGCACCGAGGCGGAGGCCCGCGCGGAGGACGCCGCGGACTCACGACCCTCCTCGTCGCGGGCGGCCGATCCGGACCGGTGGGACGGCCCGGGCCACTCCGAGGTGCGCTCACCGCGCGCCGCTCCCCCGGCGCGCTCGGCATCGGGCCGGGAGCCGGAATCGGCGCCGGCGCCGCCGCCCCGCTATGACCCGCCGTCCCGGCATCACGTCGAGCAGGCACCTCCGCCACCGCAGCGCTCCGAGTCGCGCCCCGCCCAGCAGGCCCCGCCCCGCTCGGGTTCGAACCTGTGCGCACTGGGCGAAACGTACGGGCGCTGGAAGAAGGACGACGACGCGTCGCGGATCTGTCGCCAGGCGTACGGGCACTGATCCGCCGCCCCGGCCCCGCCGCTCGGCGCCGGCCGGGACGGTCAGCCCCGGTGGAGCCGGTCAGGCGCCGAGGTCGGGGATCCGCCAGTCGATCGGCTGATGGTCCTGGGCCGCGATCGCCTCGTTGATCTGCGTGAAGGGGCGGCTGCCGAAGAACTTCCGCGCCGACAGGGGCGAGGGGTGCGCGCCCTTGACGACGACATGGCGCTCCTCGTCGATCAGGGGCAGCTTCTTCTGGGCGTAGTTGCCCCACAGCACGAAGACGGCCGGGTCCGGCCGGGAGGCGACGGCGCGGATGACGGCGTCCGTGAACTTCTCCCAACCCTTGCCCTTGTGGGAGTTGGCCTCGCCGGCCCTGACGGTCAGCACCGCGTTGAGCAGCAGGACGCCCTGCTGCGCCCACGGCATCAGATAGCCGTTGTCGGGCACGGGGTAGCCGAGCTCCTCGTGCATCTCCTTGTAGATGTTGCGCAGCGAGGGCGGGGTCTTCACCCCGGGGCGGACCGAGAAGCACAGGCCGTGGCCCTGCCCCGCGCCGTGGTAGGGGTCCTGCCCGAGGACCAGGACCTTCACCTGGTCATAAGGGGTCGCCTCCAGGGCCGCGAAGACCTCCTCGCGCGGTGGGTACACCGGCCCGGCCGCCCGCTCCTCCTCGACGAAGTCGACGAGCTCCTTGAAGTACGGCTTCTCCAGCTCCTCGCCGAGGACTCCGCGCCAGGACTCGGGCAGCATGTCGGTGTAGGTCACGTCAACAACCTCCGGGGTTCGTTCTGTTCTCATCGGAGAACTTACCGGCGACCACTGACAACGCCGCCACGAAGCCGGTCGGCTGCCCGGGGCCCGGGCAGCCGACCGTGTCAGACCGCCGCGTTGAGGAAGAGCCCGCCGTCCACGACGAGCGTCTGGCCGGTGACCCACCCGGCGGCGTCGGAGAGCAGGAACGCCGCCGCGCCGCCGATGTCCTCCGGGACGCCGAGACGGCCGAGCGGGTAGGACGCCACGGCCTCCTCCTCGCGCCCTTCGTAGAGCGCCGCGGCGAACTTGGTCTTCACCACGGCGGGGGCGATGGCGTTGACCCGTACCCCCGGCGCCAGCTCGTGCGCGAGTTGCAGCGTGAGGTTGACCATGGCGGCCTTGCTGATCCCGTAGGCACCGACGAACGGGGACGCCCCGAGGCCCGCGACGGAGGCGATGTTGACGATCGCCCCGCCGTTGTCCTTCTGCCACGCCTTCCACGTCTGCTGGGCGAAGCCGAGCGCCGAGATGACGTTGGTCTCGAAGACCTTCCGGGCGACCGCGAGGTCCAGCTCGGCGATCGGGCCGAACACCGGGTTGGTACCGGCGTTGTTGACCAGGTAGTCGACGCGGCCGAAGGCCTCCATGGCCCGCTCGACGGCGACGGCCTGGTGGGCCTCGTCGTGGGCCTTGCCGGCGACGCCGACCGCCCGGTCGGCGCCGAGCCTCTCGACGGCCTCCTTGAGCGCTTCCTCGGTGCGGCCGGTGATCACGACGCGGTCGCCACGGGCGACGAGCGCCTCGGCGATGCCGTAACCGATGCCCCGGCTGGCGCCCGTGACGAGGGCGACCTTTCCGCTGTCCTGTGTGGTCATGTGGTGCTGCACCCCTGTCAGTTGAGCGGTCCGCCGGCCACGTACAGGACCTGGCCGGAGACGAAGCCGGCCTCCTCGCCGGTGAAGAAGGCGACGGCGTTGGCGATGTCCGCGGGCTCCCCGACGCGCTGCACCGGGATCTGGGAGGCGGCCGCGGTCTTGAAGTCCTCGAAGCCCATACCGACGCGGGCCGCGGTGGCCGCGGTCATGTCGGTGGCGATGAAGCCGGGGGCGACGGAGTTGGCGGTGACGCCGAACTTGCCGAGCTCCTTGGCGAGGGTCTTGGTGAGGCCCTGCATCCCGGCCTTGGCGGCGGCGTAGTTGGCCTGGCCGCGGTTGCCGAGCGCCGAGCTGCTGGAGAGGTTGACGATCCGGCCGAACCCGGCGTCCACCATGTGCTTCTGGCAGGCCCGCGACATCAGGAACGCGCCGCGCAGATGCACGTTGAGGACGGTGTCCCAGTCGTCCTCGCTCATCTTGAACAGCAGGTTGTCGCGGAGCACCCCGGCGTTGTTGACGAGGATCACCGGCGCGCCCAGCTCGGCGGCGACGCGGGCCACGGCGGCCTCCACCTGTGCCGCGTCGGAGACGTCGCAGCCGACGGCGAGGGCCTTGCCGCCGGCCGCCGTGATGTTCTCCACGGTGTCCGCGCAGGCCGCCTCGTCGAGGTCGAGAACGGCGACCGCGCGGCCCTCCCCGGCCAGGCGAACGGCGGTCGCGGCGCCGATGCCACGGGCCGCGCCCGTGACGACGGCTACGCGCTGCTCGGTGGTGGACATGCGGGTTCTCCTCACCTCGGACGACAGGGCACGGCGGCTCGCCGAGCGGTCCGGCCCCCGGGTCCGGGGACCGGCCTCTCGGGTGAGCAACCGCTTAGTAGCTTCAGCAGACAGACGCTAGAAGCCCCGCCACCCGCTGTCAACGCTTCCCGGCGGCCCGCCCGGCCTCATCGCACCAGCAGGTCCAGCAAGCGCTCCGACTCCCGCTCGGGATCCGCGGTCAGTCCGGTGTGCACCGGCCCGGGCTGGACGATGGTGCTGCGCGGCGCGATCAGCCAGCGAAAGCGCCGCCCGGGGTCGTCCCCGGCGGCCTGACCGGCCCGTTCCCCGCCGGAGCAGACGCCTTCGACAGCACCCAGCGCGGCCCGTACGCCCGCCACGTCGGCCGTCGGGTCGAGCGCCAGCAGCCGGGCCTCGTCCAGGTGGACGCGGGCCGCGACGAACGCCTTCGCCTGGCAGTAGACGACCACCCCCGCGTTGATCAGCTCACCGCGCTCCACGCGCGGCACGACGCGCAGCAGCGCGTACTCGAAAACGTCGCGTCCGTTGTGGCGCCCGGTCATTTTCCGGCCCTTCCGTCGAGCCTGACCCGCACCCACTCCGGGGCCTGCGAGGGCTTGTCCTTGCTGCGCTCGCCGAGCGTGATGCGGTCACCGATGGTCGCGGCGCGGGCCAGCAGCGTCTCGACGTAGGCGCGCCGCAGCGCGTCCGGGTCGGCGAAGCCCGGTTCGTCCACCAGCCATTCGTCCGGCACGTCGGCGGTGACGTCGGTCAGCAGTTCCTCGGTGACCTGCGGCGCGAGTTCGGCCCCGGCGGCGACGACGGCCGGGCCGAAGGTGGCCAGGACGTGGTCGGAGGCGTCGTAGGCCTTGTCGGCGGCGGCCCGCGCGGTGGGCCAGTTGTGGTGCCAGATCATCGTGGCACCGTGGTCGATGAGCCACAGCTCGCCGTGCCAGACCAGCAGATTGGGGTTGCGCCACGAGCGGTCGACGTTGTTGATGAGCGCGTCGAACCAGATCACGCGCCCGGCCTCGGCCGCACCGATCTCGAAGGCGAGCGGGTCGAAGCCGAGAGCCCCGGGAAGGAAGTCCATCCCCAGGTTGAGACCGCCGCTCGCCTTCAGCAGGCCCTGCACCTCCTGGTCCGGCTCGGCCCGGCCGATCACCGGGTCCAGCCAGATGCCCGCCAGGTCCGGGACGCGCAGCCCGAGCCGACGGCCCAGCTGTCCGCAGATCACCTCCGCGACCAGCGTCTTGCGGCCCTGGCCGGCACCGGTGAACTTCATGACGTACGTACCGAGATCGTCGGCCTCGACGATCCCGGGGAGCGAGCCACCCTCACGCAAGGGCGTGACATAGCGGGTGGCGGTGACTTCGGGGAGCATTGCCCCAGGCTACTGCGGCGCACAGGGCCGTCCGGCCACGACCGTCCCCGGTACCGGTACGGTCGTTTTCCTGTCAGGGTGCCGCGCATGGACAACATGATCACCAGGGGAACCGACACCGCGGACGACCCCTTCGACCTCGGCGGAAACGCCACGGACGTCGCCGGGTTCCCACGCCGGTTCGCCCGTTCCCGGCGCTTCTCCCTCGGTGCGCCGCGTCACTTCACGGTCTCGCCCGACGGGCGGCGGGTGCTGTTCACGCGCACGGGCGGCGGGCTGGACCCGCTGAGCCGGCTGTGGCTGTACGAGGACGGGCGGGAGCGCCTGCTCGCCGACCCGGCGGGGCCGGCGGACGGCACCGGCATACCGGACGCGGAGCGGGCACGGCGGGAGCGGGCCCGCGAGCAGTCGGCGGGCATCGTGTCGTACGCGACCGACCGCGAGGTGCGGCTGGCCGTGTTCGCCGTGGGCGGCGAGCTCCGGGCGGCCCGCACGGACGGCACCGCGCCCTTCCGGCTGCCGACGGCCGGTCCCGCCGTGGACCCGCGGCCCTCGCCCGACGGCCGTCATGTCGCGTACGTCAGCGGCGGCGCGCTGCATGTGATGTCCATGGCGGGCGAGGAGCTGCTGCGACTGGTGCCGGAGGAGGCGGAGGTCACCTACGGTCTGGCGGAGTTCACGGCGATGGAGTCGATGGGGCGCTCGCGGGGCTACTGGTGGGCGCCGGACGGGCGGGCGCTGCTGGTCGCCCGGGTCGACCCCGCACGGGTGCCGCTGTGGCACCTGGCCGATCCGGCCGATCCGGCGAAGGCGCCCCGCCCCGTCCGCTACCCGGCGGCGGGCACCACCAACGCCGACGTCACCCTGTTCGTCGTGACGCTCGACGGCCGGCGCACGGAGGTGACCTGGGACCGCGCGGCGTTCGAGTACCTGGCCACGGCCGACTGGGACGCGCACGGCCCGCTGATCGGTGTGCAGAGCCGCGACCAGCGTCAACTGCGGGTGCTGACGGTGGACCCGGACACGGGCGCGACCGCGGTGGCCGGCGAGCGGCACGACCCCGCGTGGGTGGAGCTCGTCCCCGGCACCCCGGCCCGCACCCGCTCCGGCGCCCTGGTGGAGCCCCTCGAATCACGGGACACCAGACGGCTGGGGATCGACGGCCGTCCGGTGACCCCCGAGGGGCTGCACCTGGACGCGGTGCTCGGCACGGACGGGGAGCGCGTGTTGTTCACGGCCTGGGAGGACCCGACCGCGTGTCACGTCTGGTCGTACGAGCCGGGCCACGGCCTCACCCGGCTGAGCCGGGAGCCGGGCAGGCACACGGCGGTCATGGGCGGCCCCACGGTGGTGCTGGACGGCCGGACCGTGGACGGGCACACGGTGACGGTCCTGCGCGACGGCGAGCCGGCCGGTTCGATCGCCTCGTTCGTCGCCGACCCCCTGCTCGCGCCGCGGCCAAAGTTCCTGACGCTCGGCCGGCGGGAGCTGCCCGGCATGCTGTTCCTGCCCTCCTGGCACGAGCCGGGGGCGGGGAAGCTGCCGGTGCTGCTCTGCCCGTACGGCGGGCCGGGGGTGCGGCTCGTGGTGCGGGAGCGCGGATGGTGGACGTGCGTGGCACGGTGGTTCGCCGAGCAGGGCTTCGCGGTGCTGATCGTGGACGGCCGGGGCACGCCCGGCCGGGGGCCCGCGTGGGAGAAGGCGGTGCGCGGCGACCAGCTGACGCCCGTCCTGGAGGACCAGATCGACGCGCTGCGGGCGGTGTGCGAGCGGTACCCGGACCTGGACCCGGGGCGGGTGGGGATCCGCGGCTGGTCGTTCGGCGGCACCCTCGCGGCGGCCGCGGTCCTGCGCCGGCCCGAGGTCTTCCACGCGGCGGTCTCCGGTGCGGCGCCGACCGATCAGCGGCTGTACGACACACACTGGAAGGAACGCTTCCTCGGCCACCCGGACGAGGAGCCGGAGAACTACGCGCGCTCGTCGACGATCGGCGACGCACCCCTGCTGCGTCGCCCGCTGCTGCTGGTCCACGGCATGGCGGACGACAACGTGGCGGTGGCCCACACGCTGCGGATGTCAGCGGCGCTGCTGGCGGCGGGGCGGCCGCACTCGGTGCTGCCGCTGGTGAGGTCGACGCACATGGCTGCGGAGGGCACCACCGAGAACCTCCTGCTGTTCGAGCTGGACTTCCTGAAAAAGGCACTCGGGCGCTGAACGCGGGCGGCGGCGGGCCCGTAGATCTCCTTGTACCGGTCGCGTCGCGTGCCCGTCACGTCGTCGCACCGGTCGCACACGGCAGCGGGCCGGGCAGCACCGGCCCGTTGTTCAGCACGACAACGGCACCAAGGAGCGAACATGACGCACATGTCACCCGCCCCGGGCGGCGCGAGCCGCCGCAGCGTCGTCGCGGCGGTCGGGGCCACCGGCCTCGCCGCCGCGCTCGCGGCCTGCGGCGGTTCGGACGACAAGTCGACGACGCCCGGCAACCCCGACGCGGATGCCACGTCCGGTACGACGCAGCAGACCTCCCGGCCCGGGCAGGAGTCCTCGAACGCCGGGGCCACGGGAGACCGGGTGCTGGCCCGGACGTCGGAGATCCCGGTGGGCGGCGGAAAGGTCTTCGCGGACCGGCGGGTGGTGGTGACGCAGCCCTCCAAGGGCGAGTTCAAGGCGTTCTCGGCGATCTGCACCCACCAGAAGTGCGTGGTCAAGGACGTGTCGGACGGGACGATCAACTGCCCTTGCCACGGCAGTAAATTCAGCGTCGAGGACGGCAGCGTCCGGCACGAGCCGGCGAAGCTCCCGCTGCCGGAGATGAAGATCTCCGTGCGGGACGGCTCCATCGGGCTCGGCTGAGATCACCGGGGCCGGGCGCGGCCGCGTTCAGCGCGGCCCGCCCGGGCGCCGCCAACCGCGCAGGACGGCGTCGGTCGTGGTCATGGTGGCGACGAGGGCGAGGGTGTGGCGGACCATCGCCGCGGTGTAGTCGGCGGGCACGCCGGCGATGGCGTCGGCGGGGACGACGGCCGTGTAACCGAGGTTGACGGCATCGAAGACGGCGTTGGGGATCGCGACGTTGGCCGAGACCCCGGTGACGATCAGGGTGCGGCAGCCGAGATTGCGCAGCAGCGCGTCCACGCCGGTACCGGCGAGCGGTGAGAGCCCGTGCAGTCGCCGTACGACGAGGTCGTCCTCGCCGACCGGGATCGGCTCGGCGACGCGAACGGCCAGCGTGCCGGTGAGCTGCTGTACGGGCAGTCGTTCGGCGGCGCGGAAGAGGCGGGCGTTGCGGCCCGCGCCGCGGCCGTCGGGGCGGCGCTCGGCGATGGCGTGCACGACCTGGACGCCCGCCGCGTGCGCGCCCTCGACGAGCCGCGCGACGTTGCCCAGGGCGCCGGAGGCGCGGGCGACGGCGGCGAGCTCGGGCAGCGCGCTGTCGGGGCCGACGACGCCTCGCTGGCACTCCACGGTCAGGAGCACGGTCGTCGCCGGGTCGAGCCGCTCGCCGGGCTGGTCCTGCGGCGCCATGGCGCTCCTCGTCGACTTCTCGGTACGGCCGGGCGGACCGCGAAGGCCCGGGACCCGAATCGCGTGAGGGTAGCGGGCATTGCGCGACGGGGGAAGTTGCCCGATGCTTCCTGACATACCGTCAGTTCCGGGAGGGTGATGCGGAAGATGACCGCCACACAGCGGCGGGGCCGCCGGATCATGATGACGCGACCCGAACTGGACGCCTTCCTCACCGAGCGGCGCACCTGTCGGGTGGCCACGGTCGGCCCTGATGGCCGGCCGCACGTCGGCGCGCTGTGGTTCGTCTGGGACGGGGCCGCGCTGTGGCTGTACTCCCTGACCCGCAGCCGCCGGTGGGCCGATCTGCGCCGGGACCCGCGGGTGGCGGTGGTCGTCGACGACGGCCGGGAGTACGGGGAGCTGCGCGGCGCCGAGCTGTCCGGCACCGCCGCGTTCGTCGGCGAGGCCCCGCGTACCGGTGAGCCCTGCCCCGGACTCGACGCGGCAGAGGCGCTGTTCGCCGCCAAGTACTTCGGCCTGGACGCGATGCCGCATGACGGCCGGCACGCCTGGCTGCGGCTGACGCCGGAGGCCGTCGTCTCCTGGGACTTCCGCAAGCTGCCCAGCGCGTAGGTCCTGTCCGGCGGATCTTCGCGGGCTCCCGACGCCCGGCACTGGGGGCACCTCCCAGCGGTAGCTGGGGGAGCTCGCCGCGTTGTCGGAGTCGCCCGAGTACGCCCGGTACGAGGGCGATCCTCCGCCTTGCGATCGCACGCCCCGGACGCCGCTCGCTGTCCACGAAGATCCGCCGGACAGGCCCTGGGGGCGCGGAAGCAGCAGTCTTGCGGGGGTCCGCTCAGCCGGTCCGGCCGCCGACCGCTTCCCCCGCGGTGCGCAGCGCTTCGACCGCCGCCCGGATCGACGGCCTGCGATCGGCGTCCGCCCGCCAGACCGCGTAGACATGGCGGCACATGGTGTGCCGTACGGGCACGACCCGCACCCCGTCCGGCACCGGGCCCCGGCCGAGGCGGGGGGCGACGGCGACCCCGAGCCCGGCGGCGACGAGGGCGAGCTGGGTGTGGTGCTCCTCGGCCATGTGCGAGATGCGGGGCTCGATGCCCTTGCCGCGCAGGGTGAGCATCAGCCAGTCGTGACAGAACTCGCCGCGGGGCCAGGAGACCCATTCGTCGTCGGCGAGGTCCTCGAGATCCAGCTCGCCCCGGTCGGCGAGCGGGTGGCCGGCGGGCAGCGCCACGTCGGCGGGGTCGTCGAGGATCGGGGCCTTGGCCAGGCCGTCGGGCATCGGCAGCGGCTTGTTGTACCAGTCGAGGACGACCGCGACATCGATGTCGCCGCGCACCACGCGCGGCACGGCCTCGTCGGGCTCCATCTCCTCCAGCCGGGCGCGCAGTTGCGGGTGGGCGTCACGCAATTCCGCGAGCGCGGCCGGGAACAGCCCGCGGGCCGCCGTAGGGAACGCGCCGAGCAGCAGCTCGCCGACGGCCTGGCCGCGCTGCGCCTCCAGATCGGCCTGGGCCAGCTCCACCTGGGAGAGGATGCGCGAGGCGTGCTCGGCGAGCAGCCGGCCGGCGTCGGTGAGCCGCACCCCCCGGCCGTTCTTGGCCAGCAACTGCTGGCCGGTCTCCCGCTCCAGCTTGGCCAGCTGCTGCGAGACGGCGGAGGTCGTCACATGCAGTCCGTCCGCCGCGCCGCTGACGGAACCGTGGCGGGCGACGGCGTTGAGGGTACGCAGGCGGTCCAGGTTCAACATGTAAGGGATGCTACGCGATGCCACACACAATTATTTGCTTGTTCTAATACGTATGGCCCGGCATGGTGATCTCCATGAGCGTCGTCGCACCAGGATCACCTTCCGCCACAGCCACCACCCGTCCCTCAACCGCAGCCCCTTCCGCCCCCGGCCTTTCGACCGGACCCTCGACCGGCACCGCGGGGGACTCCGGGCCGGCCCGGCCCGCCGTGGACTGGCGTATCCGCTTCGGCGTGCTCTCGCTCATCTGGGGCTTCAGCTTTCTCTTCATCAAGCTCGGCACGGACGGCTTCGCGCCGCTCTACGTCTCCTGGGGGCGCGTGTTCTTCGGCGCCCTGGTGCTCGTCGCCATCCTCGCCGTCAAGCGGCAGCGGCTGCCGCGCGGCGCCCGCACCTGGGGGCACCTGGCCGTCGCGGCGCTCCTGCTCAACGCCCTCCCCTTCTCGCTCTTCGCCTACGCCGAGCTGACCATCTCCTCCACCCTGGCCGGCATCTGCAACGCCACGACCCCGCTGTGGGGCATGGTCCTCTCGCTCGTCGCCCTCTCCGAGGACCGCCCCACCCGGCGCCGGTTCGCCGGTCTCGGCCTGGGCTTCATCGGGGTGCTCACCGTCCTCGGCGCCTGGCAGGGCTTCGACGGGCAGGACCCCACCGGCACGCTGCTGGCCCTGATCGCCTCGCTCAGCTACGCGGTCGGCTGGATCTACGTCCGGCGCACACTGTCCGACACCGGCAACTCCCATCTGTCGATGTCGGGCGCCCAGCTGCTCCTCGCCACAGCCCAGCTCGCCGTGGTCGCCCCGGTGTTCAGCCCGCTGCCCACCTCCTTCCCCGTCGTGCCCGTGCTGTCGATAGTCGCGCTCGGGGCGCTGGGCACCGGGCTCGCCTTCCTCTTCCAGTACGGGCTGGTCGCGGAGGTCGGTCCGACGACCGCGACCATGACCACGTACTTCATCCCGGTTATCGCGACGGCGGCCGGTGTCGCCCTCCTCGACGAGCGGCTCACCTGGAACACCCCGGTCGGCGCGCTGATCGTGCTGGCCGGAGCGGCGCTCACCCAGGGCAGGTCCCGGGCGAAGGCCTCCCGCCGGCCCGCCGCCGACGCGGTCCCCGAGCCCACCCGGCGACCGGCTCCGCAGCGCCCGGGGAAGTGACCGTCGACCGACCCCGGCACTGCCCCGGCAACCGATCCAGCGCTGACCGGCACGCGGTCCGGCAAAAGATCCGGCAACCGTCTCAGTCGTAGCGCCCCGTGGAATCCGGGCCGGTCACGGACGCCAGCGCGTCCGCGACCGGCCCTATGTCGTCCATGGACAGGGGTGAGACGGTCAGCCGCACACCGGGCGGGGAGGAGACCCGAAAGCGCGCACCCGGCGCCACCGCCCACCCCGCCTGCAGCAATCGCGCCACGGCGCCCGTCTCGTCCGGCACCGGAAGCCATACGTTCATCCCGCTGCGCCCGTGTGCCACGACGCCCCGGTCCCGCAGCGCCCGGACAAGCGCCTCACGGCGGTGTCCGTACGAGCCGGCGACCGCCGCCGCGTCCACCACGCCGGTCCGCCAGAGGTGCGCCACGGCCCGCTGCAGGACATGACTGACCCAGCCCGGCCCCAGGCGCTGCCGCCCGCGCACCCGGTCCACGGTGACGGCGTCGCCCGTGAGCACCGCGAGCCGCAGATCCGGCCCGTACGCCTTCGCGACGGAGCGCACGAGTGCCCAGTGATCGGTACCACCGGCGAGCGGGTGCAGGGGGAGGTCGACGATGCCGTGGCCGTGGTCGTCCTCGATGAGCAGCACATGCGGGTGGCCGGCGAGCACGGCCCGCAGCTCGCGGGCGCGCGCCGCGCTGACGGCCGCGCCGGTGGGGTTCTGCGCCCGGTCGGTGACGACCAGGGCCCGGGCGCCCTGCCGGAGTGCCCGGTCGGTGTCCTCGGGCAGCGGCCCGTCGTCGTCGAGCGCGACGGGGACCGCGCGCAGGCCGAGCGCGGAGATCAGGTCGAGGAGGCTGCCCCAGCCGGGGTCCTCGACCGCCACCTCGTCCCCGGGCCGCAGATGGGCGCTCAGCACGCGCTCGATGGCGTCGAGCGACCCGGAGGTGACCGCCAGCGGCCCGGCCGGGACCCGGTCCGCGTCGAAGGCGGCGCGGGCCATCCGCTCCAACTCCGAGTCGACGGCGGACGAGCCGTAGAGCACCGGGCCCTCGGCGGCGCGCGCGGCGGCCTCGGCGAGCGCCTCGCCGAGCGGGGGCAGCAGCGCCGGGTCGGGGTTGCCGGTCGAGACGTCGCGCACGCCTTCGGGCGCCTCCACGCGGATCAGCTCGCGGTGCGTATTGGCCGGGCGGTGACGCACCCGGCTGCCCCGGCGGCCCGATGTCTCGATCACCCCCCGCTCGCGCAGGATGCGGTAGGCGGCGGCGACCGTATTGGGATTGACCCCCAGCTCGACCGCCAACTCCCGCATGGGTGGCAGCAGTTCACCCGGCGCGAGCTTGCCCGATCCGACGGCACGCTCCACGTTCGCCGAGATGTCCGCTGCGCGGCGGCCTTCGATCCGATAGTCTCCTAGCACAAAGCCAAGTATGCACTAGTGCAATGGAGAGCGCAATGCCGGCACCCGTCTCCTCCGCCTCGCAGGAGCCGTCCGCGTACGGGCGGACCGAGCGGACCACCCTCACCCGCCACCGCGAGCGCGGTCACTACGACCGCGAGCTGGTCCACTCGATACTCGACGCGGGCTATGTCTGCCACCTCGGCTTCGTCCGTGACGGCGCGCCCGTCGTCCTGCCGACGCTCTACGGGCGCGTCGGCGACCGGCTCTACGTGCACGGTTCGACCGGCTCCCGCCCGCTGCGCGCCGCCGGGCAGACGGAGGTCGGCCTGCCCGTGTGCGTGACCGTCACCCACGTCGACGGGCTCGTGCTCGCCCGCTCCGCCTTCAGCCACACCCTCAACTACCGCTCGGTCGTGGTGCACGGCACAGCCCGGCCGGTGACGGACGAGGAAGAGACGAAGACCGCCCTCGACGCCCTCGTGGACCAGGTGATGCCGGGCCGCGCGGCCGACTCCCGCCCGGCGTCGCCCAAGGAACTGGCCGCGACGGCCGTGCTGGGCATCGATCTGACCGAGGTGTCCGCCAAGGTCCGCGACGCCGGGCCGATGGACTCCGAGGCGGACCTCGCCCTCCCCTTCTGGAGCGGCGTCGTCCCCCTCACCACCGGCTACGGCGCCCCGGTCCCCGCGGACGACCTCGCACCGGGCATCCCCCTGCCCGGCTACCTCACCGCTCGCTGAGCGGGTCCCCGGCCGCGGGGGGCGGCCGCGCCGCGCGCCTCGACGACGGCCAGCGCCGCCACCGCGCACAGGAGTACCGCCGTGCCCGTCACGGTCGCGGCGGTGAGGTGCTCACCGAGCAGGGCGACGGCGATGACCGCGGCCGTGACCGGTTCGATGAGCGTGACGACCGCGACCGTCGTGCCGCGCACCACCAGCAACCCGGTGAAGAACAGCCCGTAGGCGAGCGCCGTCGGCACGGTCACCAGATACCCCATCAGCCACAGGGTGCGGCCCAGCTCACGTGCCTGCGGCCACAGCCCCTCGGCGGCCGCGAGCGGCAGCAGGCAGACCGTTCCGACGGCGAAGGACGTCAGCGTCGTGGTGAACGGGTCGCCGCCCGCGCCCTTCCGGCCCAGGAACCGCTGAGCGAGGGTGAGCAGCGCGTATCCGGCGGCGGACAGCAGCCCGAGGGCCACGCCCACCGGCCGCACCGCGCCCGTGCCGTCGCTGCCCAGCATCAGCACGGCCAGCCCGAGAAGCGCGCCGCACACGGCCACCCGACCGCCCGCGCCGAGCCGTTCGCCCATCAGCGGCCTGCCGCCGAGCGCCACCATCACGGGCGCGGCCCCCAGGGTGACCACGGTGCCGACCGCGATGCCCGTCGCGTCCACCGCCCCGAAGTAGGCGGTCTGGAACACGGTGAGCCCCACGCCGGTGACCAGCGTCCGGAGCACCCGGCGCCGCCTCGGCTCGTACGCCCGCACGGGGCGCACCCGCGCTCGGCGCGAGCGCACGGCCCATGCGGCGAGCAGGAGGACGAGCCCTCCGGCCGTGCGCCAGAAAGTGAGCGCGACGGGACCGAGCCCGCTGCTGTCGAGGACCAGGGCGGCGGTCGGGCCCGTGGTCCCCCAGGAGGCGGCCGCGAGGGCCACGTAGAGCAGCCCGCGCCCGACCGAGGGGCCGGACGTGACCGCCCGGTCGCCCGGGGGCAGCGGAGAGGAGACGCCCGTCGCAGGGCAGGGGGAAAGGGTGGAGCGTTGCATGACTGTTCTCCCGCGGAAGACAAGAGGTGATCGCGTGGTCCCCTGTGCGGGCAGCGGCGATCCGCCCGGGGCATCGCCCCGAGCCCGGCCCTCCGGGAGCGGCCGCCCGCGCTACGCGGCGGGAGGCGGCAGAACAGTCATCGGCATGATCAGCACACTAAGCCGGGCGGGACGCTCGCGACAACTCCCCCTCGGCACCGACCGGAGCGCCCCCGCCGCCGGCCACCGGAGCGGCCGGGGCCGCCTTGGGCGTGGAGGTCTGTGCGATGAAGGCACCCAGCAGCACCACGGCGCCGCCCACGATCTGCGGTGTGGACAGGTGCTCGCCGAGCAGCACCCAGGCCAGCACCGTGGCGACGACCGCCTCCAGACAGGCGACCACCCCGGCCACTTGCGGCGAGAGACGGCGCACGGAAAGGACCCCGGTGAGGTACGCCGCCACGGTCGCGACCAGCACGATCCAGGCGAGCAGCAGCCCGGCCGGCACGGCCGTCCCGGCCAGCTCGGCCCCTCCGGCGAGCACCTGCCAGTCCATGGTCCAGGGGCTCGCGACCACCGTCAGGAGCCCGGCGCCGACGAGCAGTCCGTAGGCGACGACCCCGACCGGGTCGACGGGCTCGTCACCGTCGCCGCCATGGTCGGACAGGACGAAGTAGCCGACCTGGCAGCAGGCCGCGCCGAGGGCCAGCAGCAGGCCCACGGCGTCGAATCCGAGCCCGGCCCACACCTCCACGACGCAGGCGAGACCGGCGACGGCGAGCACGACCCCCACGGCGGCGGCCCGGCTGACGGAGCGTCGCTGGACGAACCGCACCCAGCCGAGCAACAGGGCGGGCCCGAGGTACTCGACCAGCAGGGCCACCCCGACGGGGATCCGGGCGATGGCCGCGAAGTAGCAGGCCTGTACGCCCGCGACGGCGAGCAGCCCGAAGCCCGCGAGGAGCGCGGGCCGGCGCATCACCAGGGCGCGGTGCCGCCACGCGACGGGCAGCAGCACCAGCGCCGCCCCGGCCACCCGGAGCCACACCACGTGGAGCGGGTCCAGGCCCGCCTCGATCAGTGGTTTGGCCGCGACGCCGGAGCCGCCGAACGCGAGCGCGGACACCAGAGCGGGCCCGAGGCCCGCGATCCTGCCCGTGCTCTTGTGTTGAGACGATTGCATCGCTGCATCATGGCAGCCGATGTCAGGAGCGTCACCCCTTTGGCTCCTGGCGAATGCGCTACCGCTCCAGGTCTGCGCTGCCCCTCCAGGTCTGCGCTACCGCTCCAGATCGAAAAGGTCGTCGAGGCGTGCGGTGAGGGTGTCGGGGTCGACCCCGGCCCGGCGCAGCACATGGACGGCCCGGCACCGGCGGTCGCGGGTCAGGGCAGCCAGCAGATCGAGCCCTTCCACCCGGTCCGCTCCCCGTGCGCGTGCGCGGGCCCGTGCGCCCTCCATCGCGGTGGCGGCGGCGGGCGACCAGCGGGGCATGCCCCCGTCGCCGGTCGCGGGCGGCAGACAGGTGCCCTCGACGGTGCCGCGCCAGCGCAGTCCGTAGCCGATGGTGCGCTGGACGAGGTAGCCGAGCAGCCGGGCGACCTGGGCCGGTCCGTCGTCGAAGGCGCGGGATGTCGCGGGATCGGCTTCCAGCAGGGTGTGCAGCAGATGGGCGGTGTCGACCTGCCGGTCGCCGTCGCGCTGGGCGCGCCGGCGCGCTCCCACGACCGCGAAGGCCAACTGCGCGCTGAGCGGGCCTTCGCTCGCGGCGTCGGCCGGTCCGGTGTCAGGTGTACGGCTTTGCACCCTCCCACCCCATCAGTCCCGTCCTGACGGGGCATCCCCGGAAGGGAGCATTCCCGCCTCCGACGCCAGTTGGGTGCGGACGATCAGGCTCTCATCCTTGAGGAGGAGGGGGCCGGATGCGTCTCGGGGGCGTACGGCATCCCTCCGCACGCCGCGTACGCACCGGCACACCGTCACACCGCACGCCCCGTTCACTCCTCCGGCCGTCATCGGACGATCAGGCGTGGCCGCCGCGCCGGGACTGCCGGGGGGGGACGTTCAGGTGACGTGCAACGTGGCCCGCCGCCCCCCGGCCGTGAACGTGTACTCCCCGCGCTCGACGCGTGGGCTTCCCGAGCCGTCGAGGTCGCCCGGCGTCACCGCGAGCACCCGTGCCGGGACCGTGAGACGGACGGTCCGCGCCTCACCCGCCGCCAGCCATACCTTGGTGAAGGCCACCAGCCTGCGCGGCGGGGCCAGCACCGCACTGACCGGCCGGGAGACGTGAACGGGCACGACCGTCTCCCCGTCCCGGGCGCCCGTATTGCGTACCCGCACGCTCACCCGCACGTCCGCACCGGCCGGCACCGAGGAGGAGCCGAGTGCGATCCTGTCGAAGTCGTAGGCGGTGTAGGAGAGCCCGGCGCCGAAGCCGTACGCGACGTCGTGCGCGGATTCGGCTCCCGCGTTGGTCCCGGGCAGTTGCTGGTAATGCACCGGCTCGTTCCCCGTCCTCCGGGGCCAGGACACCGGCAGCCGTCCGCCCGGGTTCACCTTGCCGAACAGCACGTCCGCGACCGCGTGCCCGCCCTCGGTGCCCGGCAGCCAGGACATCAGCAGGGCCTCGGTGCCCGCCGCGTCACCCAGCGCGAGCGGCCTTCCGGCGATCATCACCACCACGACCGGTCGGCCGCTCGCCTTCAGGGACTTCACCAGCGCCTGCTGGTCCGCGGCGAGTTCGGGCCGGGGGCTGTCGGCCTCCCCTTCCGCCGCCGCCTTCTCGCCGACCACCACGACCGTCACATCGGCGGTCCTGGCCTGTGCCGCGGCGTCGGCCGCGTCCTTCGGGCGCACGATCCGGGTGTCGGCGGGTGCCACGCGTCTGATGCCGTCGAGCACGGTCGTGCCCGGCAACCGCACCCCGTCGGGCACCCGCTGCCAGCCGACGGTCCAGCCCCCGGCCTGGCTGACCATGTCGTCCGCGTGGTCCCCGGCGACGACGATCTTCTTCACCGCCGGGCCGAGGGGCAGGGTGCCCTTCTCGTTGCGCAGCAGTACCTGCGACGCGGTGGCGGCGCGCCGGGCGAGATCCCGGTCGGCGGCGAGCACCGCCGCGTCGGCCCGGTCCGCGTCGACGTACGGGTGCTCGAAGAGCCCGAGGCCGAACTTGAGCCGCAACACCCGTCCGGCGGCCTGATCGATCCGCGCCCGGCTGACCAGCCCACGTCGTACCGCCGCCCGCAGCCCCTCGGTGAACTCCCGCGCCTCGTAGGGCTCCATCGTCATGTCGACGCCGGCGTTGACCGCGAGCGCGATGGCCCGCGGGTAGTCGGCCGCCACCTTGTACCGGGTGTGCAGCGCGCGGACGTCCTCCCAGTCGCTGACCACCACGCCGGTGAACCCCCACTGCTTCCGCAGCACCTTGGTGAGCAGATAGGGGGAGGCGGTCGCCGGTACGCCGTTGAGGGCGCCGGAGTTGACCATGACGCTTTTCGCCCCGGCCTCGATCGCCGTGCGGTACGGGGCGAGGAGGGTGTCCTGGAGGTAGCGTGCCGAGACGTCGGCGGGCACCCTGTCGTGCCCGTTGGACGGTTCGGAGTAGCCGCCGAAGTGCTTGACCGTCGCCGCGACCCGCTTGGCGCCCTGTGCCCCCTCGGTACCTCGCACGTGGGCGGCGGCCAGGGTTCCGGCGAGCAGGGGATCCTCGCCGTAGGTCTCGTAGTAGCGGCCCCAGCGCTGATCGCGGGCCAGGTCCGCGACGGGCGCGAAGTTCCAGTCGATGCCGGTGGCGGCGACGGCCCGGGCGGTCCCGGCGGCGACGGCCTCGGCGGTCACGGGATCCCAGGTGGCGGCAAGGCCGATCTGATGGGGGAAGACGGTGGCGCCGAGGACGTTGTTGTGGCCGTGGACCGCGTCGGCCCCGTACAGCACGGGGATGTGCAGCCTGGTCCTCTCCACGGCGTACCGCTGCACCGCGTTGACCATGCGGGCCCAGTCGCCCGGTGTGTTCCTCGGCGGTCCCATGCCGCCGCCGGAGAGCACCGATCCGGTGGCGTGGTCGCCGAGCACGGTCTTCATGCAGCTCTCGACGAGTTCGCCGCCGCCGGCCCGGCAGTCGCCCTGCATCCGGGCGACGGCGATCTGGTCCATCTGCCTGATCTTCTCGTCGAGCGTCATCCGGCCCAGCAGATCCTGTACCCGCCGTTCCGTACCGGCGCGAGCGTCCCTGTAGAGCGGCCCGCCCCCGTCCGCGGAGGTCACGGGCCCCGCCGGGACGGCACCGACGGCGGCCGCGCAGGCGGTGACGGCGGCGAGCGCGGAGGTGGGGTACCGCCATCGCGACCAACGGGACGCACCGGTCGCGCGGGTCCGGTGGTTCCCGCGCTTCCCACGGGGACGCAAAGCCATGGCGGCACTCCGTTTCTGTCGGATGCCGGAGGAGTCTTTCCGCGCCATGACACACCGTCAAGGCGCGACACACGGCGCCGGAAGGGCGCTCCCGCGCGACACCCACGGGAGCGCCCTCGCCCTACAGACCTCGCCCTACAGACCGCGTCCTACCGGCCCGGCCTGCGTTCCTCTTCGCTCAGTCCTCGTCGGCGAGGATGAGATAGAGCTTCTTGCGCGACTCGTTGATGACCGCGAGAGCCTTCCGCCGCTGCTCCTCGCTGCCGGTCTTCCAGACCTGGCCGAAGGCCTCCATCAGCCCGAAACCCGCCTGGCGGATCTCGTTGGCGGCCTCCCAGTCGATGCCGCGTCCGGCTTCCTCCCACGGCGCCCGCGCTCCCGCGTCGGCCTCGGTCCGGCCCGACTCGGTGAGCGTGAACAGCTTCTTGCCGCCCTCGCTCGCGCTGCTGATCAGCCCCTCGTCCTCCAGCAACTGGAGCGTCGGGTAGACCGATCCGGGGCTCGGCTTCCAGGTGCCGCCACTGCGCTCGACGATCTCCTGGATCATCTCGTAGCCGTGCATCGGCCGGTCCTTGAGCAGCACCAGGATCGAGGTCCGTACATCGCCGCGCCGGGCCCTGCCGCCGGGGCCCCCGCGCCGGTGGCCGCCGAACGGGCCCCCGCCGAAGGGCGGGCCGCCGAAAGGAGGTCCGAACGGCCCGAAGGCGGCGCGGCCGCCACCGAAGTCACCCCGACCGCGAGGGCCGGGTCCACCGTGCTCGTGCCCATGAAAACGCATGATGACGTTTCCCCCATCGTTGATCCGTCGTGATGCATCAACGATATATCGGAACCGATCGCATGACAGCGCCTTCGCGCCGCCCCGGCTCCCCGAACCGGGCCACATTTTCGGGATTGGCCGTGTCGTAGCAGGTCAATGGCCCTCTACAGTCCGGCCATGCGGATACGAATCGTCGATGCCTTCACCGACCGCCCCTTCGCCGGCAACCCGGCCGGGGTCCTGCTCCTCGACTCGGGCACCTTCCCCGACGACGGCCGGCTCCAGCGGATCGCCGCCGAGGTCAACCTCTCCGAAACCGCGTTCGCGCACCGGTTGCCGGGGGACGCCGCCGCCGACTGGGCGCTGCGCTGGTTCACCCCCACCACCGAGGTCGACATGTGCGGGCACGCCACGCTCGCGACCGCGCACGTCCTGCACAGCACGGGCACCGCCACCGGAACCGTGCGCTTCTCCGCCCGTTGCGGCATCCTCACCGCGACCGCGCACGACGACGGCTCGATCACCCTGGACTTCCCGACGTCGCCGCTCACCCCGGCCGCCGTCCCCGACGGCGTCGCCGCCGCGCTCGGCGCCGAGCCGCTCTCCGTGCTCGACACCGGAGAGCACATCGGCGACCTGCTGGTGGAGCTGGCCGACGAGAAGACCGTACGGGGCCTGTCCCCCGACGTCCGGGCGCTCGCCCGGCACTCCCGCCGGGGCATCATCGCCACCGCCGCGGCCGAGGACCCCGCGCGCGGCTACGACTACGTCTCGCGCTGCTTCTTCCCCAACGTCGGCGTCGACGAGGACCCGGTGACCGGCAGTGCGCACACCGCCCTGGCCCCCTTCTGGTCCGCGCGCCTGGGCCGCGACGACCTGACGGGCCTCCAGGCGTCCGCCCGCTCCGGGCTCGTACGGACCTCCGTGCGCGGCGACCGCACCCTGCTGACCGGCACCGCCGTCACCGTCATCGACGGCGAACTGCTCGTGTGAGGGGGGCGCTCGTCTTCGCCCACGGCTCCCGGGACCGGCCCGGTCAGGCCGTGGGCAGCCAGCCCACCTTGCCGGCGAGCAGCGCGTAGCCCACGAAGGCCACGACGTCGATCAGCGCGTGCGCGGCGACGAGCGGCCCGACGCGCCCCCATCGCCGGTAGAGCAGGACGAAGACGACGCCCATGGCCATGTTGCCGAGGAGACCGCCGATGCCCTGATAGAGGTGGTACGAACCGCGCAGCGCGGAGCTGGCCACCAGGGCCGCCATCGGCGTCCAGCCCAGCTGCCCGAGTCTGCGCAGCAGGTAGCCGACCACGACGACCTCCTCCAGCACCGCGTTCTGCGCGGCGGAGGCGATCAGCACCGGCAGCTTCCACCAGACGTCGGGCAGCGCCTCGGGCACCACGGTCAGGTTGAAGCCCGCCGCGCGGGCACCGAGGTAGAAGAGCAGACCGGTGCCGCCGATGGCCGCGGCGAGGGCCGTCCCCCACTTCAGGTCGAATGCCGGCCGCAGCCGGTCGAAGCCGATGGCACGCAGTCCCGCACCCTCGCGCAGCAGCAGATGGGCGACGAGGAGAACGGGCACCAGCGAGGTCGTGATGCCGAAGACCTGCCAGGCGAGATCCAGCCACGGGCGGCCGGGGGCGCGGCTTCCGTTGAGCGTGGCGGCCTGGTCGCTCAGCCCGCCGGGGCGGGTGGCCGCGCCCACAAAGCTGATCAGCGACGAGACGGCGCTGGCCCCGAGCGACAGCGCCAGGACGAGCAGCAGCTCGACGCGCAGCGTCCGCCGCGACAGCCCCGCGCCGAGGACCTCGGCCGCTCCGGGCGAGGAGCCGGGCAGAACACCGGGAAGGCCGCCGGGCGGAGCATCCACCTCGTCGCGCGCACCTCGTCGCACACCTGCCTCCACTTCCTCCCGCCCTCACACCCGCGGAGAGGAGCGTCACCCATGGTCGTCACCAGCTTGCCCGACGACCTCGCACCCGCCAAACGGCCGGCGCTCCGGGGCCCGGGTCAGGGCCCGATCCCGATGGGCCAGGTGTGCACGGGCTCGCCCGTCAGCATCAGTTCGCGGTAGCGCCGGGTGGTGGCGGCCAGCGCCCGGTCCCGGTCAAGCCCTGCGTCCCGGGCCCGGTGATAGGTGTCGGCCTGCCAGGAGGCCCCGTTCGCCCGGCGGCGGCAGCGCTGCTCGACGATGCCGAGGTAGCGGTCGCGGTCGGCGGGCTCGACACCCCACGCGTCGAGCCCCGCGGCGGCCAGCGGAAGCAGCTCCTCCTGCACGAGCCGTACGGCCGGCACCCGGGTCAGGGTGCCGTTGCGCCCGGCCTTGGGCCAGCGCAGGGTGGCGTCGATGCCGTCCCGGCAGGCCGCCTCGAAATTGTCCCCGGCGACGGCGAACGGCAGCCGCGTCCACACCGGCCGCCCCTCCTCCGCGAGCGCCCTGACCAGCCCGTAGTAGAAGGCGGCGTTGGCGATGGTGTCGGGGACGGTGGGGCCGGCGGGCAGGACGCGGTTCTCCACCCGTAAGTGCGGGACGCCGTCGGCGATGCCGTAGACGGGCCGGTTCCAGCGGTAGACGGTGCCGTTGTGCAGGACGAGCTCGTACAGGCCGGGCACCCCTCCCTCGTCCAGCACCCGGATCGGGTCCTCGTCGGCGGAGATGGGCAGCAGCGGCGGGAAGTAGCGGAGGTTCTCCTCGAAGAGTTCGTAGACCGACTCGATCCAGCGCTCCCCGAACCAGGTCCGCGGCCGTACGCCCTGGGCCTGGAGTTCGGGGGGACGGGTGTCGGTGGACTGCACGAAGAGCGGCGGGCGGGACTCGCGCCACAGCTCCCTGCCGAAGAGGAAGGGGGAGTTGGCGCCGACGGCGATCTGCGCGGCGGCGACGGCCTGCGCCGCGTTCCACACGGCGGCGAACCGGCTCGGGGTGACCTGGAGGTGCAACTGGACGGAGGTGCACGCCGCCTCGGGCGTGATCGACTTCGCGGTGCAGGCCAGCCGTTCCACGCCGTCGATGTCGATGGTGAAGTCCTCGCCGCGCGCGGCCACGATCGTGTCGTTGAGCAGGGTGTACCGATCGGCCTCGGAGAGGTTGGCGGAGACGAGGTCCTCCGGGGTGAGGGTCGGCAGAATACCGATCATCACGATCCGGGAATCGACTTCCCCGGCCTTGCGGTCGGCATAGGAAAGACCCGTGCGCAACTCCTCGGCGAGCTGGTCCAGGACGCGTCCGGACAGCGGGTGCGGCACGATATTCACTTCCAGGTTGAACCGCCCCAGCTCGGTCTGGAAATCACGGCTCGCAATACGCTCCAGCACCTTCGCGTTCATCATGCTCGGCATCCCGTCGGGCCCCGCGAGATTCAGCTCGATCTCCACACCCATGAGATTCCTGGGGCGGTCGAACCGCTTCTCCTCCAGCAGCCTCCCGAGCCCGCACAGACACTGCCGGAGCTTGTCCCGGTACCGCTGCCGGTCAGCGAGGTCGAACCCCTCGGCCACGACCTTCTCACCCATCGACGGGTCCCTCCTCACATGGGTCGCCCGCGGCGCCAGGCGCTCCAGTCAGCATCGATGATGCCCAGGCAATGTGATCGATAACGCCATGCCGGTGCCGCATACCCGGTAGGCTCGGCCCGAAGCGCACTCCGGCACATTCCGTCGGCATGATGCAACACCCCGGTCATATCGCATTGCGCTGGTGATAAACACCGACGAGATTCGGCCGACCGTATCCGGGGCAGATTCCGAGGTCACGAGAGCGGGCCGGGAACAAATTCACCGAAATCCCCCCGGAACCGAGCCCGGGTTTCCCCTTGCCGGAAATACTCGCGACCGCTAGCGGAAACACTCCGTGAACATGTGTCGTATAAACTCCATGGACAAGGCAGAGAGTAGGCGCCCTGGCAGTCGGTCCCGGCCCCCCTCTGACCCTGCACACCGACAGCGTCGTCCGCACCTGCCCAGCATCACCGTGTCTCCGAAGTGAGAGGCGACCCGCCATGCCCCTGCATGTCCCCCCTGCCCCCGCGCCTGCCCTCCGCTCGGTCCTGACGGCCCTCGGTTCCCCGACCGCGGTCCGTGAGGCACGCACCCCTTCCCTCAAGTCCACCCAAGGCCCCCTCACCGCCGAACTCCCGCTGCCCGTCCATGTCCTGGAGCACGTGACCGCCCGGAGCGGCGCGCCGCGCACCCGGCTCACCGGCTGGCGCTTTCTGATCAAGGGAGGCGAGCGGGCGGTGGCCGCGGGCGAGACGACACTGACCGCTGACGGCTGGGTGTTCTCGTACTTCTTCGAAGGACCGTACGTCGCCTCCACCGAGCTGGCCCTGCGCCAGGCCGACTCGATGGCCACGCCGTACCAACCGCGACTGCTGTCCGTACCCGAGCTCTACATGCTCACCCTCTGGCTGCATGCCGACATCACCGCCGACGCCTCGTCAGGCGTCCCCGGGCCGGGCGATCTGCTGGTGCCGCTCGCTCCCGCGCCGCCCGGAATAGCCGCCCACCGTCCGCACCGGGTCGCCGATCTGCTGACCGTCCTCACCCACCGGCTCGCCCCCGCCCCGCGTCTGAAGAACCCGGCGGCCTGAGCCCCCGGGACAGGGGCCGATCGACCGGGCAGGCATTCGAACCAACCGTCCCGCTACGAACACCGAGCGCCCCGCGACCCGCCGGTCGCGGGGCGTCGCACTGCCCTCACCCTTCAGACTTAGCCCACATTGACTACCCCGAACCCCCCAAAGGGGCCGTCGAGTTGGCAGCAACCGCCCGCACGGGTGATGCGTCTCCTCCCTGTGAGGAGCGCTGCCGGGAAATCCCTGCGGAATCACGCGCATAGGGCAACACTGGGAGCGACCGAACGATTCACCAACGGGGGGCGCGGCATGACCACCGCATCGAGCCGCACAACGCAGACCACACCGCAGCGAAAGAACCCTTCCATGTGCCAGCACCAGCCCGCATGCCCGTCAGCCGACTCCACCGACCGGGAAGCCGCCCATCTCGTGGCGCACTACCCGGAGCAGGGGTGGAGCCTGCTGTGCAACGGGGTCCTGTTCTTCGAGGACACCGGTGAGCTGCTGCCGGACGGTCAGATCATCGCACCGCACCGGCCGCTGGGCACCGAGCACGTGGTGACCGCCGCCTAGGGTGTGTCCGCGAAGTCGCGGCGTACGCCCGAAGGGCGTGGCCCGCGGCATTGGGGGCACCTCCCAGCGGTAGCTGGGGGAGCGTGCGATCGCAAGGCGGAGACCGCCCTCGTACTGGGCATACTCGGGCGGCTTTCGACCACGCGGCGAGCACGCGTGCCGGGCGTCGGGAGCCCGCAAAGATCCGCCGGCCAGGCCCTGGTGCCGGCACCGCACAGCGCGAAAGAACCGCATACGGAAACCGCATGCAGAAGGGGCCGGCCCGGCGCAATCGCCGAACCGGCCCCGACGTCTGTCAGCCCCGGGGAATCAATCCCCCGGGAAGGGCCGCCCGCCGAGGGCGGCCCGGACCGTCAGCCGTCGTACTCGTCCATCGGAGGGCACGAGCAGACGAGGTTACGGTCGCCGTACGCACCGTCGACGCGACGCACCGGCGGCCAGTACTTGTCGGCGGCGGACACCCCGGCCGGGAAGACGGCCACCTCACGGCTGTAGGAGTGCTCCCAGGCGCCGGCCACGGAGGCGGCGGTGTGCGGGGCGTTCCGCAGCGGGTTGTCGTCCTTGTCCCACTCGCCCGAGCCGACCTTCTCGATCTCGGCACGGATCGCGATCATCGCCTCGCAGAAACGATCCAGCTCGGCAAGGTCCTCGCTCTCCGTGGGCTCGATCATCAGGGTGCCGGCCACGGGGAAGGACATCGTCGGCGCGTGGAAGCCGTAGTCGATCAGGCGCTTGGCGACATCGTCGACGCTGACGCCGGTCGCCTTGGTCAGCGGCCGCAGATCGACGATGCACTCGTGCGCGACCAGGCCGTTCGGACCGGTGTAGAGCACCGGGAAGTGCGGCTCCAGGCGCTTGGCGATGTAGTTGGCGCCGAGCACCGCGACCTGCGTGGCGCGCTTGAGGCCCTCGCCGCCCATCAGCCGGACGTACGCCCAGGAGATCGGCAGGATGCCGGCGGAGCCCCAGGGGGCCGCCGAGATCGGACCGACGCCGGTCGCCGGGCCCGCGGTGGGCTGCAGCGGGTGGTTGGGCAGGTAGGGGGCGAGATGGGCGCGGACGGCGACCGGACCGACGCCCGGGCCACCGCCGCCGTGCGGAATGCAGAACGTCTTGTGCAGGTTCAGGTGCGAGACGTCGCCGCCGAACTCGCCCGGCTTGGCCACCCCGACCAGGGCGTTGAGGTTCGCGCCGTCGACGTACACCTGCCCGCCCGCCGCGTGGACCTCCGCGCAGATGTCGGCGACGTGCTCCTCGAAGACACCGTGCGTCGACGGGTAGGTGATCATCAGCACGGACAGCTCGTCGCGATACTGCTCGATCTTGGCCCGCAGGTCCTCGACGTCGACCTCGCCGTCGTCGGCGGTCTTGACGACGACGACCTTCATTCCGGCCATCACGGCGCTCGCGGCGTTGGTGCCGTGGGCGGAGGACGGGATCAGGCAGACGGTGCGCCCCTCGTCACCGTTGGCACGGTGGTACGCCCGCACGGCCAGCAGACCCGCGAGCTCACCCTGCGAGCCCGCGTTCGGCTGGATGGACACCTTGTCGTAGCCGGTGACCTCCGCGAGCCGCTCCTCGAGCTCGGTGATGAGCGTGAGATAGCCGCCCGCCTGCTCGACCGGCGCGAAGGGGTGCAGCGCACCGAACTCGGGCCAGGTGACCGGCTCCATCTCGGTGGTCGCGTTGAGCTTCATGGTGCACGAGCCGAGCGGGATCATGCCGCGGTCCAGGGCGTAGTCCCGGTCGGCGAGCCGGCGCAGGTAGCGCAGCATCGCGGTCTCGGAACGGTGCTGGTGGAAGACCGGGTGGGTGAGGTAGTCGTCGGTGCGCAGCAGCCCCTCGGGGAGCGCCTCCGCGACATGGGCGTCGAGCGCCTCGATGTCGGCGTCCACCTCGAAGGCGGACCACACCGACGCCACCTGGACGCGCGTGGTGGTCTCGTCACAGGCGATGCCGACCTGGTCGGCGTCGACCAGGCGCAGGTTGACGCCCCGCGCGCGGGCGGCGGCGACGACCTCGGCCGCCCGGCCGGGCACCCGCGCGGTGAGGGTGTCGAAGTACGCGCCGTGCACGACCTCGACCCCGCCGGCGCGCAGGCCCTCGGCGAGCAGCGTGGCGTAGCGGTGCGTACGCCGCGCGATGCCGGCGAGACCGTCCGGGCCGTGGTAGACCGCGTACATCCCGGCCATGACGGCGAGCAGGACCTGGGCGGTACAGATGTTGCTGGTGGCCTTCTCGCGGCGGATGTGCTGCTCGCGGGTCTGCAGGGCCAGGCGGTAGGCCTTGTTGCCGTCCGCGTCCACGGAGACGCCGACGAGACGGCCGGGCAGGCTGCGGGCGAACTTCTCGCGCACGGCCATGAATCCGGCGTGCGGACCGCCGAAGCCCATGGGCACGCCGAAGCGCTGGGTGGTGCCGACCGCGATGTCCGCGCCCAGCTCGCCGGGCGAGGTGAGCAGGGTCAGCGCGAGCAGGTCGGCGGCGACGGTGACGATCGCGCCCAGCTCGTGGGCCCGCTCGATGACCGGGCGCGGGTCGCGCACGGCACCGGAGGCGCCGGGGTACTGCAGGAGGACACCGAAGACGCCGCGCTCGGCGATGTCGTCGGGGATGCCCTCGGAGAGGTCGGCGACGACGACCTCGACGCCGGTCGGTTCGGCGCGCGTGCGTATCACCGCGACGGTCTGCGGCAGCGCGTCGGCGTCGATGAGGAAGACGCCGTCCTTGACCTTGCCCACGCGCCGGGACAGCGACATGGCCTCGGCCGCGGCGGTGCCCTCGTCGAGCAGGGAGGCGCCGGAGGTGGGCAGCCCGGTCAGGTCGGCGACGACGGTCTGGAAGTTGAGGAGCGCCTCCAGCCGGCCCTGGGAGATCTCCGGCTGGTACGGCGTGTAGGCCGTGTACCAGGCGGGGTTCTCCATGACGTTGCGCAGGATCACCGGCGGGGTGAAGGTGCCGTGGTATCCGAGCCCGATCATCGGGGCGAGGACCTCGTTGCGGTCCGCGAGCGTGCGCAGCTCGGCGAGGACCTCGGCCTCGCTGCGGGCGTCGGGCAGCCGGAGCGCCTCGGTGCTCTTGATCACGGCCGGTACGGCGGCGGCGGTGAGCTCGTCGAGCGAGCCGAAGCCTACCTGGGCGAGCATCTTCGCCTGGGCCGCGCTGTCGGGCCCCACGTGGCGGTGCTCGAACGGCGTGCCACGCTCCAGGTCGGAAAGGGAGATGCGGTGGGCTGTCATCTGCGGAGGCCTCCTGGTCGTTGCGACCTGCGAGGGGTACCACGGCGCGGGTACCCGGACGGCCTCCCCCTCTGTCATCTCAACCTGAGAGCTTCACCGGGCCGCACGGGGCGGTCCGGCTTTCACCGTCGGTGAGGAGGGGCTTCGTCGCGCTGTACCCGACCCGGCCCGCCCTGCTTTCCAGAGTGACCTCGTCCGCGCGGTACGTGTGCCTGAGAGATTCCGGGGAGGATTTGCTCCTTCGGCGCCCCCGTCGAACCCGTCAAAGGATCTCGGAGGACTCTCCCGCGTGGGGTCTGCAGCCACTGTCAGCCTACCAGCGCGGGTCCAAGCGGATCCCTCGAGTGGCCGGTTCCCGCTTTGTGCCTTTTCGTGGTTCTCAGGGCTTCTCTGTGCTTCTCTGTGCTTTCCCGGGGGCCTCGGAGGTCGCTGGAGTTCCGTAGGGCAGGCGCGACCACGGGAGGAACCGTGCAGACCGATATCGATCCGCGGAGTCTCATCGGCCGCAAGGCGTTCGACCGCAATGGCGCGAAGATCGGCACCGTGGACGAGGTGTACCTCGACGACGCGACCGGGGAACCGGAGTGGGCGGCGGTGCGCACCGGGCTGTTCAGCCGGGACGCGTTCGTGCCGCTGGAACCGAGCCGGGTCGAGGACGACACCCTGCGCATCCCCTATGACCGGGCGCTCATCAAGGACGCCCCGGACTTCGGGGTCGGCCGCCACCTCTCCCCCGAACAGGAACTGCAGCTCTACCACCACTACGGGCTCGACCTCCCCCCGCCGGACCCCGAGACCGCCCCTCGGCCCGGCGCTCAGCCGGACACGCCACCGGCCAGCGGCTGACCGTCGGACCGGGCCCCGACAGGCGGCTCCGGCTGCTCGGACGGCTCCGGCTCAGCAGACCCGGGCAGAGCCGCCGGATCCCCCGGTTCCGGCGGCTCCGGCGGCTGCTCCCACGCGGCTCTGATCAGCGGCAGTGGCTCCCCCGGCTCGAGCGCGGGGTCGTCCACGGCGAACGTTCGCACCCGGCCGGGTGCGGACCAGGGTTGCTCGAAGCGCACGGTGACCCGGCCGACGCCGCTGCCCTGGATCCAACCGGTCCCGTACTCGGTGTGCCGGATGTCCAGCCCGGGCACCCAGCGCCGCGGCCGTCGCCCGGCCGCCTCGTCCGGGGCCGGCTCCCCATCCGCCTCGGCGGTCGGTGGTCTTTCCGCGTCGGCGGCGGCCTCGGCCGTAGCCGCCGCCTGGGCGAAGAGGTCCTCCTGGGTGTAGTCGGCGAGCCCGGTGACGCCGACCCCCAGCAGCCGCACCCCCGCCGTGGTGTCCACGCCGTCCAGCAGCCGCCGCACGGCCTCCCGCACCACCCCGAGGTCGTCCGTCGGCCCGCGCAGCGTCTCCGAGCGCGTCAGCGTCGAGAAGTCATAGCTCCGCACCTTGATGACGACGGTGCGCCCGGACCGTCCCGCCGCCCGCAGCCGCTGTACGCAGCGCTCCGCGAGCCGCGCCAGCTCCAGCTCCACGCGGGTCCGGTCGGTGAGGTCCTCCTCGAAGGTGTCCTCCACGGACACCGACTTGGCGTCCCGCTCGGCCACCACGGGACGGTTGTCGCGGGCGGTCGCCAGGGCGTACAGCCCCGCACCGTGTGCCTTGCCCAGCAGCCGCACCAGCTCCGCCTCGCCCGCCTCGGCCGTATCGCCCACCGTCGTGAGCCCGGCCCGCCGCAGCGTCTCGGCCGTGGCCGGTCCCACGCCGGGGATGGCCCGCACCGACATCGGGGCCAGCAGCTCCAGCTCGGTGCCCGGCTCGATGACGACGAGGCCGTCGGGTTTGGCCTGCTCGGAGGCGATCTTCGCCAGCATCTTGGAGCCGGCGAGCCCCACCGAACCGCTGAGCCCCGTCGCCTGCCGGATGTCCCGCCGCAGCCGCTCCCCCACCGCCCGTACGACCGCCGAGGAGGGCTCGACGCCACCGGCCTCCAGATCCACGAACGCCTCGTCCAGGCTCAGTGGCTCCACCAGCGGGGACAGCTCCCCGAGCAGCCCCATGACCACCTCGCTCACATCGCGGTAGAGCGTGAACCGGGGCGCCAGATAGGCGGCATTGGGGCACAGCCGCCGAGCCTGGGCGGTCGCCATCGCCGAGTGCACACCAAAGGCCCGTGCCTCGTACGACGCGGTGGCCACGACGCCCCGGGGGCCGATCCCGCCGACCACCACGGGCTTCCCGCGCAGGCTGGGCTTGGCCGCCTGCTCCGCCGCGGCGTAGAACGCGTCCATGTCCAGGTGCAGGATGGTCGGTGCGGCTCTCACGTCTCCGATGCTGCCCTACACCACTGACAATCGCACTGACCTGCGACGGAGCATCCTCCATAGGCCTGCCGGAAGGCCGGGCGGCCAGCCGCTCAGCCGACCCGGTTGCGCCGCCTCGCCAGCTCGTCCGCCGGGTTGTGGCCGATGAGCGTCTCGCCGGTGTCGACGCGCTCGCCGTGCAGCTTGGCCAGCGCGCTCTCGACGTCGCGCCACACCACCCCCACGGCGATCCCGAAGACGCCCTGGCCGCCCTGGAGGAGATCGACGACCTCGTCGGGCGAGGTGCACTCGTAAACCGTGGCACCGTCGCTCATCAGCGTCATCTGCGCCAGGTCGGCCACGCCGCGCGCCCGCAGATGCTGCACCGCGGTGCGGATGTTCTGCAGGGAGACCCCGGTGTCCAGGAGCCGCTTCACGATCTTGAGGACGACCACGTCCCGGAAGCTGTAGAGCCGCTGGCTGCCCGATCCGTAGGCGGGCCGCACGCTCGGCTCCACGAGCCCCGTGCGTGCCCAGTAGTCCAGCTGGCGGTAGGTGATACCCGCCGCCGCGCATGCCGTGGGACCTCGGTACCCGACGTGGTCGTCCCCCGGCTCCTGCGGCGCGCCGACCGCCGCCGAAGGGCCATGACGGGGTCCGGGTTCGACCGTTCCCCCATGCAGCGGATACGGACCGCCGACCGCCGTACCGTCGCCCGTGCTTCTCACGCCGACCTCCGTCCTTGACCTGCCTTCTCGACGGTAGGCAGTCACCCGGGGTGCGTCAACGATCGCCACACTCGGCACGCCGAGTGATAATCACCCAGAGAGTGGTTTTACGTGTCCCAGCGCCGGGAAGGGCTACTCGAATGCGCCGCGGACGCTCCTCCGGAGACCGCGGGCGCGCCTCACTGGCTGTTGGTGCCGAAGTCCTCCGGCGAGATCTGGTCGAGGAACTCGCGGAACTTCTCCACCTCGTCCTCCTGCTCGTCCGGGATGGCGATTCCCGCGTCGTCCAGCACGCCGTCACTGCCGTAGATCGGCGTGCCCGTGCGCAGCGCCAGCGCTATGGCGTCGGACGGCCGGGCGCTGACCTCCACGCCGCTGGCGAAGACCAGCTCCGCGTAGAAGACCCCTTCGCGCAGGTCCGTGATGCGGACCTCCGTCAGCTGCTGCCCGACCGCGTCCAGCACGTCCTTGAAGAGATCGTGGGTCAGCGGGCGGGCGGGGGCCATGCCCTGCTGGGCGAAGGCAATGGCCGTCGCCTCCCCCGGTCCGATCCAAATGGGGAGGTAGCGGTCGCCTCCCACTTCACGCAGGAGCACGATCGGCTGGTTGGAGGGCATTTCCACCCGGACACCCACGACATCGAGCTCGTTCACACAGCAACCCTAGGACGTGCCCGGCAGGTTTGGGTAGTCGGGCCACCCTCCGGTCAGTACGGGCGCGGGTGGAGGGCGCTGCGCACCAGGGCCGCGTGGAGCCGTACGGACAGCGCGGCGAGCTCCCGCGCGGTGGCCTCGGCGTGTGCCCTGGTCTGCGGATTACGGTGCCGCCGCAAGGGTGCGACCACCTGTTCGACCAGTCCGGCCTCACGGTCGGCGGCGGCTTTCATGGCGCGAAGGTGCCGGGGTTCCAGGCCGAAACGGCCCAGATCCGCGACGAGCTTGGCCACCGCGACGGAATCGACGTCGAATCCGCCGTCCGGGTGGGCGCCGATCAGGCCGTAGGACTCCCATTCGGCGAGCTCGGGCTCGGTCACACCGATGACGGCCAGCAGCTCGGCACGGCCGATACGCGTGGCCACAGGCGGCTTCGAGCCCGCCTCCACGGCCTCCGGACCGATGGGGTCCACCGGGGCGCCCTGAGCGTCCCTCTGCTGCCCCGGCGCGGGCAGCTGTACCCGCTCGCCCCGGGCCAGGGCGTCCAGCTGTTCCCGGATGACCTTGAGCGGAAGATAGTGGTCACGCTGCATGCGCAGCACGAACCCCAGTCGCTCCACGTCCTCCGCGCTGAATTTGCGGTAGCCGGACGGGGTGCGCTGCGGCTCCACCAGGCCTTCCGCCTCCAAGAAACGGATCTTGGAGATGGTGACCTCGGGAAATTCGTCCCGCAGCAGATTGAGCACCGTGCCGATGCTCACCAATCGGCCGTCCGCGCCGGCGGCACCGGAGGATCCGGTGCCGCCCGACGATGTTCGAAGCATGGCCTTCCCTCGCGGGGTCAGATGCCGCGCTGGCTGCCGTAGAAGACCAGACGGTACTTGCCGATCTGCACCTCGTCGCCGTTCGACAGCGGAACGGTGTCGATGCGCTCCCGGTTGACGTACGTGCCGTTGAGGCTGCCGACGTCCGTGACGGTGAAACCGCCGTCCTGTCCTCTGCGGAACTCCACGTGCCGTCGCGAGACCGTGACGTCATCGAGGAAGATGTCGCTCTGCGGGTGACGGCCCGCGGTGGTCACGTCGCCGTCCAGCAGGAAGCGGCTGCCCGAATTCGGACCGCGCCTGACCACGAGCAGCGCCGAGCCCAACGGCAGCGCGTCGACGGCCGCCTGGGCCTCCGGGGAGAGCGACGGGATCGGCGTCTGCCCGGTGGTCTCCGAGTCGTACGCCTCGAGACCGGAGATGGAAATGGTCGAGGTCGTCTCCGAAGCGCGCTCGGCAGCGGCGCCGGGCCGCAGCGGCGCACCGCAGTTGGAGCAGAACCGGCTGGCCTCGCCGGCCCGGTGGCCACACCTCGTACAGACCGGCAAGGCAAACCCTCCACCCGCACTTGAGGTCTCTGGTGCTCCGAAACCTATGCGTCCGGCCGCGGCAGGGTCAACAGAGGACGCGCCCTGACCGCCAGGGACGCCACCTCCCGGGGCACCCACCTGGTCCCGGAACAGAGGACGCCCTTCCTGGGCCCCCTCGCCGCCTTCCGACGGACGCGACGCCCTGTGACGGGCGGAGCCGCCGTCCTGGCGTGCGCTCTTGCCGAACAACTTCCCAAACAACTTCACGGGCGATTCCCCTTGACCGAAACAGACCCGCCCGTGGGGCAGGACAAACCCTCGATGCACACACCGTCCGACCCGGACACCTCTACAACGTCCGTGGTCAGCTCACAGTTTCCACCACGCGCCCCCAACTTGGTGCGCCGACCCCCCGCAACCTCCCACGCTCCCCCTGGAGCCCTCGTCCGTGGCCGCCTCACTGCGATGACGACCGAGCGTAGTCAGGCCGCTTCGCCGGGCGCAAGGCATCCACAATGATCTTCTCAGACCGGGCCACCGCCACGCCCGCCTGCTCCTTCTCCAGAGTCTGCACCACCCCGCCGGGGATGTTCAGCGCCGGCTCCAGGTCCTGCGGCTTGCCGATGACCTTGAACCGGTAGGGCTGCGAGACCTTCTTCCCGTCGATCTCCACCCGGCCCGCGGCACCCGAGAAATAGGTGTCGGCGACCACCCGGACATCGTTGATCTGGATCGCCTCCGCACCCGCGGCACGAAGCTCCTGGATCGCGTCGAGCAGCATGTCGGCCTCGACCTTGCTCTTGGCGTCACTGACCGTCAGCTCGATGCCGGGCCCCTTGGCCGCCACCGTGCCGGCGAGCACACCGAGCTGTCCCTCTTTCTGCTCGGTCTGCTTACGCGCCTCGGCGGCCTGGTTGGAGCTGCTCTCGAGCTCCGACTGCTGGTTCTCCAGCCGCCGCTTCTCGTCCTCCAGCCGCTTCGTGCGGTTGTCCAGCTCGTCCAGGATCCGCACCAGGTCCTCCTGGCGGGCTCCGCGCAGGGCGCTGCTGTCGTTGGTCGACCGCACCTGGATGGCCAGGCCCAGTCCGAGCACGCACAGCAGCAGCGCCACGATGAGCTGCGCCCGCGTCAGCCTCGGGGGCCAGAGCCCCTTGGCGAGCCGTTGACGACCGGTCAACGGACCGGCCCCGGCAGGCTCCTTCACCGGAGTCACAGGGTCGGGCGTGTCGCCCTCGGGCGGCGCGGGTTCCGGCCGCTTCGGCCGTTCCGGCTGCTCCGGTCGCTCGGAACGGCCCACCTTGTCCGGGATATCCGTGGTAGCGGCTTCGTCGGGCTCCGGCGTCCGCCCGGCCCCGTCGCCCTTGTCGGGTTTCCCTCCGGCCTCTTCGGGCTCCCGCTGCTGCTCCGGCTCCTCGGTCGGCTCCGGCTTTTCGGACTTCTCCGGCGTGTCGTCGCTGCTCATCGGCCTCACGCCCGGAACACGTGCCGCCGGATGGCGGCCGCGTTGGAGAAGATACGGATACCCAGGACGACCACGACACCGGTGGACAGCTGCGCGCCGACACCGAGCTTGTCACCGAGGAAGACGATCAGCGCGGCCACGACCACGTTGGACAGGAAGGAGACGACGAAGACCTTGTCGTCGAAGATTCCGTCCAGCATCGCCCGCAGGCCGCCGAACACCGCGTCGAGTGCCGCCACGACAGCGATGGGAAGGTAGGGCTCGACCACCGTCGGCACCACGGGACGGACGACCAGTCCGACCACGACTCCCACGATGAGGCCCAATACGGCGATCACGATGTGCCCTTCCCTGTGTCGGTGCCGCGTTTCTCCGCGCCACCGCCCTGCGGCTGTGCGGTACGTACGAGCAGGCTCGGCGCGGCCGGCAACCGGACCTCGCCCTCGGCGGAAATGCTGGCCCGGACGCCGTAATTCTGCTGGAGAACATGCAGATACTGTCCGTCGGCACTGTCCTGGAAAGCGGTGCTCAGCCGCTGCCCGTCGCCGATCGCCAGCACCGTGTAAGGCGGTACCAGCGGTCTGTTGTCGACCAGTATGGCGTCACCGGCGGCCCTGATCGCCGACAGCGCCGTCAGCCGCTGTCCGTTGACCGCGATCGCCTCGGCGCCGGACTGCCACAGACCGTTGACGATGCGTTGCATGTCACGGTCGCGTACCCGTCCCGTGTCGGAGAACCCGCTGCTTTCGCGCGGCCCCCCGGCACCGGACTGCTTGTTCTGCTTGGCGTCGTCGACGACGACCTTGACCCCGGGACCACGCGCCGGGGTGGCCCCCGCGAGCAGCGACACCAACTCGGCGCTGTCCCCGCCGTGTTTCTCCAGGGCGTCACGCTGCTTCGTGCCGACCGCGTCCCGCAGAGTGTCGACATTCTTCTGCAGGGTGTCCGCGGCCGAGGTCTCTTTCTCGATCCGGTCGATGAGCTGCTGGCGCTCCTTGGCCAGAGTGGGCGCCGCTATCCGTGCCTGTGCGGCTCCGAGCGTCACCACGGCCGCGGCCAGCAACAGGGCGGCGGCGAGCCCCAACTTGGCGCGGAGCGTCCCCGGCAGCCCCTTGCCGCCCTCCGCGCGCCGGGCGGCCGCCTCCGCGTAACCGTCGTCGAGGCTGTGGTCCATGACATTGGTCAGCAGCGACATGGAGGCATCGGGGCGCGGAGCCGGCGATGCGGTGCTCCGAACGGGGGGCTGCTGCGACATGCCGCACATCGTCGCACGTCGGAGCCGTCGTCTCCCAATGGCCCCACCGGCGTGCCGGATCCGGACCGGGGAGACGACGTCCCGTCGACTTCCTCGGGTACCGCTGTCGGGTACCCCGCTACGCGCTGATCAGCGCCCGGCGCCGTCCACGATCGCCGACCACTCGTCCAGCAGGGCCTGCGCGGAGGCGTCGTCCGGACCCTCCGCCCACAGATGTGTCACCGCCTCGGCAGGGTCGGGCAGGACCATCACCCAGCGCCCGTCGGCCTCGACCACCCGCACACCGTCGGTCGTGTCGACCGAGCGGTCCCCGGCCGCCTCGACCACATGACGCATGACGAGTCCCTTGACCGCCCACGGAGTGGCCAGGTCGCGCCGCAGCACATGCGCCCGCGGAATGCGTGCGTCTATCTGGCTGAGGGTGAGCTGCGTACGCGCCACCAGACCGACGAGGCGTACGAACGCGGCCGTACCGTCGAAGACGCTGCTGGACTCCGGGACAATGAACCCGCCGCGCCCGTCCCCGCCGAAGATCGTCGATTCCGCGCGACCGACCCGGGTCAGATCGTCGGGCGACGTCGTCGTCCACTCGACCTGAGTACCGTGGTACGCGGCCACCTGCTCGGCGATCCGGGTCGTGGTCACCGGGAGCGCGACCCGCCCGCTGCGCCGCTCGGCGGCGACCAGGTCCAGCAGGACCAGCAGGGCGCGGTCGTCCTCGACGATGCGCCCGCGCTCGTCGACGAGCGAGATCCGCTCGCCCACCGGGTCGAACCGCACTCCGAACGCGGCCCGAGCCGAAGCGACGATCTCCCCGAGCCGCACCAGACCCGACCGACGGGTGTCGGCCGTCTCGGTCGGATGCGCCTCGTCGAGCCCGGGGTTGATGATGAGCGCGTCCACACCGAGCCTGCCGAGCAGGCTGGGCAGAACAAGCCCCGCGCTGCCGTTCGAGGCGTCGATGACGACCTTCAGCCCCGCCTCCGCGACACCTGTCGTGTCCACCGACCGCAGGAGCGAGCCCGTGTACGAGTCGTAGACGCTGGACGGGAAGGACAGATCACCGATCTCACCGGGGAACGCCCGCCGGTACTCCTGCCGGGCGTAGACCCGGTCGAGCTTGCGCTGACCGGCCTGGGAGAGATCGGCGCCGCGCTCGTCGAAGAACATGATGTCCACCGAGTCGGGCACGCCCGGTGATGTACGGATCATGATTCCGCCGGCGCTGCCGCGCGCGGTCTGCTGCCGGGCGACCGGCAGCGGTACGTTCTCCAGGTCCCGGACGTCTATGGCACTGGCCTGCAGCGCGGAGATCACCGCGCGCTTGAGCGCCCGCGCGCCACGGGAGTGGTCGCGAGCCGTGGTGACCGTGGAACCCTTTTTGAGGGTCGTCGCGTACGCGCCGGCGAGCCGCACCGCCAATTCGGGGGTGATCTCCACATTGAGGATGCCGGAGACACCGCGGGTGCCGAAGAGATGGGCCTGGCCCCGGGACTCCCAGATGACCGAGGTGTTGACGAACGCGCCCGCCTCGATGGTCTTGAAGGGATAGACCCGGACGTTGCCTTGAATAATCGATTCCTCACCGACGAGGCACTCGTCCCCGATGACAGCGCCGTCCTCGATCCGGGCAGCGCGCATGATGTCGGTGTTCTTGCCGATGACGCAGCCGCGCAGATTGCTCTGCGGGCCGATGTAGACGTTGTCGTGCACGACGGCCTTGTGAAGAAAGGCACCGCTCTTCACGACGACGTTGGAACCCACCACCGTGTGCTCGCGGATCTCGGCGCCCGCTTCGACCTTGGCGTAGTCGCCGATGTAGAGCGGACCGCGCAGGACCGCATCCGAGTGCACCTCGGCGCCTTCGGCCACCCAGACCCCGGGCGAGATCTCGAAGCCGTCGATGTCCACATCGACCTTGCCTTCGAGCACATCGGCCTGGGCCTTGCCATAGCTCTCGTGGGTACCGACGTCCTCCCAATAGCCCTCGGCGACATAGCCGTAGATCGGCTTGCCTTCCTTCATCAGCTGCGGGAAGACATCGCCCGACCAGTCGACGGGCACATCGGGCTGGACGTAGTCGAATACTTCGGGCTCCATGACGTAGATGCCCGTATTGACGGTGTCGGAGAAGACCTGGCCCCAGGTGGGCTTCTCCAGGAAACGCTCGACCTTGCCCGCCTCGTCGACAATGGTGATGCCGAACTCCAGCGGATTGGGCACCCGCGTCAGACAGACGGTGACGAGTGCGCCCTTCTCCTTGTGGAAACGGATCAGGTCGGTCAGGTCGAAATCAGTAAGGGCGTCACCGGAGATGACCAGAAAGGCATCGTCCTTGAGAGCTTCTTCGGCATTCTTGACGCTGCCTGCCGTGCCGAGTGGCTTTTCCTCATTGGCGTAGGTGAGCTCCATGCCCAGTTCCTCGCCGTCACCGAAGTAGTTCTTGACGAGTGAGGCGAGGAACTGCACGGTCACCACGGTCTCGGTGAGCCCGTGCCGCTTGAGCAGACGCAGCACATGCTCCATGATCGGCCGGTTCACCACCGGCAGGAGCGGCTTGGGCATGCTCGAGGTCATGGGGCGAAGGCGTGTGCCTTCGCCGCCGGCCATCACGACGGCCTTCATGTCGGAAACGTCCTCCTTGCGAGACGACGGTCAGTTCCGACTTCACCCGCGCGGATCGCCGACGCGCATCGCGTACGGCTTTCGCTCCCTGGTGGGGCGCATGAACAACGGCGAGGTCAGTCGGTGGTGGCGTCCGCCTTGACGAGTCGGCGGACCTGAACCACGTAGAGGATCCCTGCCCACCAATACAGGGTTGTACCCCACCCGGCGAACGCCCATCCGAAAACAGCAGCGAGTGAAGCCGGCCAGCCGTCTCCGTCACTGAGAAGGAGCAAGGGGAAGGCGTACATCAGGTTGAAGGTGGCGGCCTTGCCGAGGAAGTTGACCTGCGGCGGCGGATAGCCGTGGCGTCGCAGAATCCACACCATGACCAGCAGCATCATTTCCCGCGCCAGCAGGGCCGCGGTCAGCCAGACCGGAAGGATCTCCCTCCAGGTGAGGCCGGCCAGTGTGGAGAGGATGTAGAGCCGGTCGGCGGCCGGGTCGAGGAGTCGGCCGAGGCTGCTGATCTGGTTCCAGCGCCGGGCGAGCTTTCCGTCGAGGTAGTCGCTGACGCCGCTCAGTCCCAGCACGAGCAGTGCCCAGCCGTCGCTTCCCCGGAGGATCAACCACAGGAAGAGGGGTACGCCGACGAGGCGCGCCATGCTGAGGATGTTCGGGATGGTGAGGACGCGGTCGGTCTGGACTCGCGTCTCCTGGACCTCCACCCGGGGGCCTCCTGTGGGGATATGTACCAACGATGCCCCCTGACCCTACCCGCAGAGTTCGGCGGTCGGTGCAGAGGGGGCGGGGAAGGGGTTTGTTCTGTAAAAAAGCCCGGAAACGCAGAATAGCCCCCGCAGGAACCAAATGGTTCCCACAGGGGCTACTCTAAAAATTGTTCGGCGGCGTCCTACTCTCCCA
>NZ_JBVIQR010000021.1:0-48012 GCF_055576875.1 Streptomyces sp. NPDC033229
CCTCAACGTCCTTTGGGCGATGATCCGTGACGGAGAGCAGTTCCATGCTTCACCCCCCGTCACGCTGGCGGCTTGACATCACGATTGGGAAGTCCTACGGCTCCTGGCCGATGGCCTCGGCGTCTCACTGCAGGAGTTGCGGCCGGATGCCCCGCCGTCCGTGGAGGCGGAGGAGCCCGCGCCACGACCGAACGACCTCGACCAGGCCCGGCTTCTCATCTCGGGACATCCATCGCTCGATGTCCTTCTCTCTCCGGACGGTCACTGTGAGGAGCAGCCGCTGGCCGTACTGCGGTCGCAGGTCGACGAGGCCTGGTCGCTCGCGCACGGGGACCGGCTCTCGGAGCTGAGTGGATCGTTGGGCTCTCTCATTCCCCGCCTGGAACGCGCGACGCGGACGGCCGACAGTCGTCGGCGCTCCGAGGTGTACGCGTTGCAGGCTCGCGCCTACCAGGCACTGTCGGCGGCGTTCGTTCAGCAGAACGAAGCGGACGCCGCGTGGGTGGCCGCAGATCGGTCCATCGCCGCTGCCGAGCGGTCCGGCCGTGTGTTGGACGTGTTCGCAGGCACGTTCCGGCTGGCTCATGCCTTCGTGCGCCTCAAGCGCTATGACCAGGCCGACCACGTGGCGCAGTCGGCGGTGGTCGCGCTGAGGCGGCACACCGACCACGCCGAGGCCTCCCCGGATTTCTTGTCCCTCCTGGGTTCCCTGCATCTGGTACTCGCCTTGGTGCACGCGCGGTCCGGGAACCGGGCAGGCGCCCGACGCGAGACGGATCACGCCCGTCGAGTCGCCAGGCAACTCGGGGAGGACCGTAATGACTTCAATCTCGAATTCGGCCCGACCAACGTCGAGATCCAAGCGGTATCCGTCGCGGTCGACCTCGGTGACGCAGGTGAGGCCCTGGAGATCGGTGAGCGGTTGGACGCCTCGGGGCTGTCCATCGAACGTCAGGCCAGACTGGCTCTGGACCTGGGCCGGGCGCATGCCCAGCTTCGGCGTGTGGATGATGCGCTCGAGTCCTTCACCAAGGCCGAACGGCTGGCCCCTGAGATGGTGCACTCGCACGTGGCGGCACGCTCCGCGATCCGAGACTTGATGCTCGTCGCGGGCCGCACCGCTCCGCCGGAACTGCGGGCTCTTGCGCAACGGGCTGACGCGATGTCCTAGCAAGGAGGCGCTCATGGGCAGGCGTGACTTCGAGGACGATCCGGCCGCCCCGGCGGCCAACAGCCTCGTCCCGGCGGCTTCGGCTGTCGTCGTGGACGACGAGGGCCGTGTCCTGCTTCAGCGGCGGAGCGACAATGGCATGTGGGCGCTGCCCGGAGGTGCCATGTGCCTTGGCGAGTCCCTTGCCGAATGTGCCGTGCGGGAGACGCGAGAGGAAACGGGTCTGCGTGTCGAAGTAACCGGCATTGTGGGCACGTACAGCAATCCCCGGCATGTATTCGCCTACGACGACGGGGAAGTGCGGCAGGAGTTCTCCATCTGCTTCCTCGCCCGTCCGGTCGCGGGGGAGGCGGGCGCCCTGGTGGTGTCGGACGAGTCCACGGACGTGCGCTGGTTCGCTCCCGAGGAAGTGGACGCGTTGCCCATGGTGGCCGGCGTTCGCAAGCGCGTGGACGACTGGCGGCATGGGCGTATGCCCGCGATCCGATAGGGCTGGGGCGCGATGAGCAGCCTCGATTCGAGCGAGAGAAGTTCGTGACCCGGACCGACGTGACCTTCCTGGAGCGCGTCGACGGGAAGGTGTGAGCACGCGCCGGACCGGTGATCCGGTGAGTCCCCTGGATAGCTCACGCCGCGGCTCGATCAGCCGCTTCGCGGGGCGATGACGTCGGTGAGCACGGGCGTGCCATGCGCCGCACGGCTCGTCGCGGCCTCGGAGGTCGGGGGCGTGGGGTGTCCCCGACCCGTGTACCGGCGTAATCCCGATCGTCGGGAGACCGCTTCTATCGCCGAGCTGTCGAGGCAACGTCGCCGGAGACGGAGACCTTTTCGGCCCCGATCCGCCGCATGCGTTCGGTGCCCCATGTTCCCAAGGAGGCAAGGGCGGCGTTGAGCGAGACGCCGTGCTCCGTCAAGGAGTACTCGACCTTCGGTGGCACCTCGCGGTACACCTCACGGTGCACGAGCCCGTCTTCTTCCATCTCCCGCAGATGTTGGATCAGCATCTTCTCGCTGACACCCGGCAGTCCGCGTCGAAGCTCGGCGAACCGGCGGGTCCCGTGGTGGTGCAGCTCCCAGAGGATGAGCGACTTCCACTTGCCGGCGACCACGTCCATCGCCGCGTCGATGCCACAGAAATACGGACCGCGTCGCGCTGTCGTTGCCATCTGCCCCCCCAAGAGGTACTTACTCACAGGTGAGTACCCGACTAATTAGTCCGTACTGGTCAACTCTACTGGCTGCGGAGAGGATCGAGCCGAAGGACAAACACGAGGGGGAGCGCCAAAAATGGCAACTGACAACAGCGTCCAGGTGAGTGTTCTCGGGCTGGGGGCGATGGGCAGCGCCCTCGCGGGCGCCCTGGTGAAGGCCGGATACGCGACCACATGCTGGAACCGCTCACCGGGTAAGGCGGACGACCTCGTCGCCCAGGGCGCCAAGGCCGCCGACACGGCCGGCGACGCGGTGCGGGCCGGCCGATTGGTGATCGCATGCCTGCTGGACCACGCGTCGGTCCATGAGGTGCTCGATCCGCTCGCCGATGAGCTGGCCGGGCGGACCCTGGTCAACGTAACCACGACGTCACCGGCTCAGTCACGGGAGTTGGCCGACTGGGCCGCCCGAGCCGGGATCGCGTATCTGGACGGCGGAATCATGGCCGTACCGCACATGATCGGCCAACCTGGGTCATCGATCCTCTACAGCGGTTCGGCCGATGTCTTCCATCAGTACAAGCCGCTGCTCGACCTGTGGGGAGACAGTACCTACTTCGGTGAGGATGCCGGACTGGCGTCCCTGTACGATCTCGCCCTGCTGGCGGGCATGTACGTCATGTTCGCCGGATTCATGCACGGCGCCGCCATGGTCGCGCCGGCCGGGGTGACGGCGGGCGAGTTCGCCACCAGGGCCGCACCTTGGCTGACCGCCATGACCGGCGCCTTCGAAGGGTTCGCCGCAGTCATCGACGGCGGGGACTACACCGTCGAAGGGCAGCAGAGCCTCGACTTCTCCAACCTCGGTCACCTCCTGGCCGCCAGTTCCGACCAGGGCATCAACACCGAGGCAGTCGCCATGGTCCAGCGGCTCATCCAACGCCAGATCGATGCGGGCCACGGAGAGGAAGGCTTCGCCCGGATCTTCGAGAGCATCAAGCAACCGGGCTGAGACCCAGGCCGGCGCAGCCACCGGGCACGGCGCGCGGCGGCGAGTGGGTGCACGACGGGCTGACCCATCGGATCCGTGAGCCGCGAGGGATCATGAACCCCGGAAGGCGTGGGGCCCCTCCGGGCGGGCCGTGCGCGCGGCAGCGGTTGAACGGGTGAGGGCTTGTGCAGGCAGTGATATCCGGCTTCGTGCCGATCTGGGTGGTCACCGCGATGGGCTGGGCGGCAGGCCGCTTCGACCTGCTGGGCCGGCACGCCCAACCCGTGCTCGCCCGGTTCGCGTTCACCTTCGCCATGCCGGCGCTGCTGTTCCTCACGCTGTCCAAGGCCCCGGTGGGGGAGATCGCCGAGCCGGGAGTGGCGGTGTTCGCGATCAGTCTGCTCCTGGTGTTCGGGGCCGGCCTGCTGCTCTCCCGGAACGTGTTCCGGATGCGGCCGGCCGACCGCGCCGTCAATGCGATGGCCGCGTCCTATGTGAACTCGGCCAATCTCGGCATCCCGGTCGCGATCGGGGTGCTGGGTGACACCACGTTCATCGCCGCGGCCGCGGTGTTCCAGATGCTCTTCGTGACGCCGTTAATCATGGTGCTCATCGACCTGGACGTTCATCAGGGGGTGCGCGGTCAGTGGCGCCGGTTCGCGCAACTGCCCCTGCGCAACCCCGTCATCGGCGCGTCGGCGGCGGGGTTCGCGGTCTCCGCCCTGGGCCTGTCGCTGCCCACCTCGATGACCGAGCCGATCCGGATGGTCGGTGGCGCGGGTGTCCCGGCGGCCCTGTTCGCTCTCGGGATGTCCTTGAACACCAAGGTGGTGCCGGATGCCAAGGGGATCGCCGAGCGGCTCGTCCTCGTCGGCCTCAAGACAGCCGCGCAGCCGTTGCTCGCCTACGCGCTCGGGCACTGGCTGTTCGGTCTGCACGGGCACGCGCTGCTGGCCGTGGTGCTGTGCGCCGGCCTGCCCACCGCCCAGAACGCGTTCCTCTACGCCGCCGAGTACCGCCTTCGCACCGATGTGCCGAGGGACGTCGTGGTGTGGTCCACGCTCCTGTCACTGGGCACCCTGTCGCTGATCACCTGGCTCCTCGCGTGACGAGGACGGTCCGCAGGTGGAGAGAGCTCGCACCGGCTCAGTCGGACGCTTCGCGGGCGATGACGTCGGTGATCATCGGGCCGCATCCGTCCTGGCCGTCGGGGGAGAACCGCAGGACGCTCATGTTCGTGGTGGGAACGCAGTCGAAGTGGAAGGTCTGCCAGTCACCGCCGTCGGGAACCGTGACGGTGACCGGCGGCCGGGGCGGCCTCACACCCTGGCGCCGCACCGATCGCGGCGTGCCGCCGCGTGCCACGCCGCGAGGAGGCGTTCGTACATCCTCCGCTCCGACCTGGTGAGCAGGCCCCGGCGCGTGGCCAGGAAGGCGCGGATGGTGTCGTTTATCTCCTCGGGTGACAGATGGTCGGTAGTCGGGTCGAGTGACATGGAGCCAGGCTACGAGCAGGAGGCCCCCTTAAACCCCCAGACTCGATCAAGTTCGCGGAACGCTCATCAAACGGTCATCAAGACGCACGCTCCCCGAGACCCGTGGCAGCTTGTTACCCGACCGTCAGCACGATGCCGCCGTCCGGACCCGCCGTGACCCGGACCTGCTCCAGGTCCATGACGTGGACGTCCGGCGTGTGGGCCGCGGCGCGCGGGCCGACGCCCACGACGCGCATGCCGGCCGCCTTGCCCGCCGTGATGCCCGCCTCGGAGTCCTCGAAGACGACGCAGTCCTCCGGGGCGAAACCCAGGGCGGCGGCGCCCTTGAGGAAACCCTCCGGGTCCGGCTTGCTCGCGCCGACGCTCTCCGCCGTGACGCGGACCTCGGGCATCGGCAGGCCCGCCGCGCCCATGCGGGCCGTGGCCAGGGCGCGGTCGGCCGAGGTCACGAGGGCGTGCGGAAGGTCGGCGAGGGCGGCCATGAAGGCCGGGGCGCCGGGCACCGGGACGACGCCGTCGACGTCGGCGGTCTCCGCCGCGAGCATGCGGCGGTTGTCGGCGTGGTTCAGCTCCATGGGGCGGTCCGGAAGGAGGACGGCCATCGTCGCGTAACCCTGGCGGCCGTGGACGACCTTCATCACCGCGTCCGCGTCCAGCCCCTGCTCATCCGCCCACTGGCGCCAGCAGCGCTCCACGACGGCGTCGGAGTTGACGATCGTGCCGTCCATGTCCAAGAGCAGGGCACGGGCGGTCAGCGTGATCGGGGTGCTTGCGTTGGCCGGCATCGGCGGACTCCAGGGCGTGGGAGCAAAGACAAGTGGCTCCGCCCGCCGGTCAGGGTATACGGACGGAGCCACTTTGTTCCTTCACGATACAAAAAGGGCGCAGCGAACGCCAATGTCGCTGGTCGCAGCGCTCCAGGGGCGGTGCAGGCGCGCTCCAGGGGCTGCCAATGGGCTATCCCAGCGGGCCGCGGGCGCGGATCCGGATCACGATGGGTGGACGCGGGGCGCCGAGCGTTCCGCGGGACCCGAACCGAGCCGCATCCGAGGAGCGCTCATGGCGGAGGACACCCCGGGCCGAGCCGAGTACCCCCCGGGCCCCTCCCTGGCCGCGGCGCAGCCCTACGTGCCCGGCGAGGGGCAGTCCCCGCGCACCGTTCTGGTCGCGATCGGCGCGCTGCTGCTCGGGCTGCTGCTGGCGGCGCTCGACCAGACGATCGTCTCGACCGCGCTGCCCACCATCGTCAGCGATCTCGGCGGCCTGGAGCACCTCTCCTGGGTCGTCACCGCCTATCTGCTCGCCTCCACCGCCGCGACCCCGCTGTGGGGCAAGCTCGGGGACCAGTACGGGCGCAAGAGGCTCTTCCAGATCGCCATCGTCATCTTCCTCGTCGGCTCAGCGATGTGCGGCGCCGCCCAGAACATGCCGCAGCTCATCGGCTTCCGGGCCCTTCAAGGCCTCGGCGGCGGCGGGCTGATCGTGCTGTCGATGGCGATCGTCGGCGACATCGTGCCGCCCCGCGACCGTGGCCGCTACCAGGGCCTGTTCGGTGCCGTCTTCGGCGGTACGAGCGTCCTCGGGCCGCTGCTCGGCGGGCTGTTCGTGGACCACCTCAGCTGGCGCTGGGTGTTCTACATCAACCTGCCCATCGGCATTGTCGCGCTGCTCGTCATCGCCGCCGTGCTGCACATCCCCACCCGGCGCACCCCGCACCGCATCGACTACCTCGGCACGTTCCTCATCGCCGCCGTCGCCACCTGCCTGGTGCTGATGACCTCGCTCGGCGGGGTGAGTTACCCCTGGGGATCCTGGCAGATCATCGGCCTCGGGGTGCTGGGCGTCGCGCTGCTCGTCCCCTTCGTGCTCGTCGAACGCCGGGCGGCCGAGCCGGTCCTGCCGCTGAAGCTCTTCACGATCCGCACCTTCGCGCTCTGCTCGGTCATCGGCTTCGTCATCGGCTTCGCGATGTTCGGGTCCATGACCTATCTGCCGACCTTCCTCCAGGTCGTCCAGGGCGTCTCCCCGACGATGTCCGGGGTGCACATGCTGCCGATGGTGGCCGGCATGCTGATCTCCTCCACCGCCTCCGGCCAGATCGTCAGCCGCACCGGCCGCTACAAGGTCTTCCCCATCGCCGGCACCGGGCTGACCGCCCTCGGGCTGCTCCTGCTGCACCAGCTCGACCCCGCGAGCGGTGTCGGCGAGATGAGCGCCTACTTCTTCGTCTTCGGCTTCGGGCTCGGCCTGGTCATGCAGGTCCTCGTGCTGATCGTGCAGAACTCCGTCGGCTACGAGGACCTCGGCGTCGCCACCTCCGGTGCCACGTTCTTCCGCTCCATCGGCGCGTCCTTCGGCGTCTCCATCTTCGGCACGATCTTCACCAACAAGCTCGGGCCGCGCATCGCCGACGCCCTCGCCGGTGCGAAGCTGCCCGCAGGCGTCACCCCGGAACAGCTCCAGGGCGACCCGCGCGCCGTCTCGGCGCTGCCCCCCGCGGAACGGGCGGGGGTGCTCGACGCCTACTCCGTGTCGATCACCGATGTCTTCCTCTACGCGGTGCCCGCCATGGCCGTCGCCTTCGTCCTCGCCTGGCTGCTCAAGGAGGAACCGCTGCGCGGCAGCGTCACCGCCCCCGACACCAGCGAAGTGCTCTCCAGCAACCCCGTCGAACGCTCCTCGCGGGACGAGTGCGCCCGCGCGCTGTCCGTGCTCGGCAGCCGCGAAGGCCGCCGCAAGGTCTACGAGAAGATCACCGAACGGGCCGGGCTCGATCTGCCTCCCGCCTCCAGCTGGATGCTGCTGCGCATCAACCGCTACGGATCCGCCGAACCCGCGATGCTCGCCGAGCGCGTGCCCGTACCGCTACGGGTCATCACCGAGGCGGCACGGGAGTTGGAGGTGCGCGGCCTGGCCGTCCGTGAAGGGCTGCCGCTCGTCCTCACCGACCGGGGGCGGGACGTCGCGGCCCAACTCTTCCAGGCGCGTGAGGAGTCGCTCGCGGAACTGCTCGGCGACTGGTGGTCGCCGGACCGGCCCACCGACCTCATGGAGCTCGTACGGGAGCTGAACGGCGAGCTGTGCGGGTCGGACGCCGAACAGCCCCACAATGGGCAGACGGGCGACCACCGGCGCAAGCCGTAGCCGTACCTCTGCCAGGGGCTGTCCGACGGGTCTTCGGCTGCCGGGCCCGCCGTTTGCCGCCTGCTGCGGTGAGCGCCCTGCGGGCGCGTCCTCAAGCGCCGGACGGGCTGGTATGGGCTGAGCTCAGCCCGTACCAGCCCGCTGGGGGCACCTCCCAGCGGTAGCTGGGGGAGCTTGAGGACACCGCCGCGCAGCGGTGGTGCGCCACGTCCCCATGATCCGCCGGACAGGCCTAGGCCAGTTCCTTGGCGAGCCACACCTCGGCGTACGGGCTCTCGTTGTAGCGCGGAATCGGCAGATACCCGTGCCGGGCGTACAGTGCCCGGGCCTCCACCAGGTCCATCCGGGTGTCCAGGACGATCCGCTCCACGCCCCACGCGCGGGCCGCCTCCTCGGCGGCGCCCAGCAGTACGGCCGCGCCGCCGAGGCCGCGCTTGGCGGGGCGTATGTACATCCGCCGCAGCTCGGCCGTACGGGGGTCCAGCCGTCGCAGCCCCACACAACCCGCCTGCTCGCCGCCGTGCCGGCCGACCAGCAGCACGCCGTGCGGCGGGGTGAGGTCGTCGCTCGGGTCCTCGGCGAGGTGACGGTCGATCTCCTCGGGCGTCGAGGTCCGGTCGTGGTTCAGCTCGTACCAGCGGTCGGCCACATCGATGAGGTACTCACGCAGCAGAACAGCCGACTCGGCGGAGCCGACCGGCTCCGGGCCGACGGTCCAGGGCAGGCGGGTGGTCGCGGCATCGGTCATGCCGGGATCCTCGCATGTGGGGCGGGTGTGACGCCCGGGGTTTACCGGCGGGGGCGGGCGGCCGTCCCCGCCGGAGCGCGGGGCGGTCAGCCGTTCTTCGGCGCCGCCTGCTGGACGACCTCGAAGGACCACAGCGTGGAGCCGGACGCGGCGGGCTTCTGCTTGGGGGCGCCGTCGCCGCCCTCACCACCGCCGTGCGCGGCCTTCATCGTGCCGTTCATCCACGCCTGGAAGTCCTCCTCGGCACGCCAGCGCGTGTAGACGAGGTAGGTGTCCGTGCCCTCGACGGGCCGCAGCAGCTCGAACCACTCGAAGCCGTCGGAGTTCTCGACGGAACCGGCCCGCGCCGCGAACCGCTTCTCGAGCGTCTCCCGCTGCTCGGCGGGGACGGTCAGCACGTTGATCTTTACGACGCTCACATGACACCTCTCAGGAAACACAGGCCGGGCACTGCACCTTGCCTTGACCACGTGCGAGCAGTCTCCTACATCCGCCGGTCAAAGCGTCGTGAGGATGACTCCCAGGCGTCCCCCAGGGCGCAGCGAGAGCGATGTTCCTCGCCCATCGCCTGGAAGGGCTGGGAGGACCCGGAAGCCTTGGAAGTTCCGGTAGGGAACGACTGCCCGCATGAGGGATCAGATGCGGCGGGACGGACGTCCAGGAGCAGGGCGGAGTCCCGGCATCCCGCCGCCCCGTCCTGAGCTTCACGCTTGGCGATCGCCGGGTGGTGACGTTCAGCGACTCTCAGGCTAGGGGTGGGGTGTAACCCCTAGGCGCCATCTGTTGCCCAAGCCCTCCGTCGCCACTGCCCCCTCGCCTGCCCGCTGTGGCTGGCGAGGGGGCCATTAGCGGTTGCCCCCACGCGAATAATCGAGAATCACGCCGGACAGAACCTCCTGGGCGGACCCATCCTGGTCAGGATCTGTCCGACGAGAGGGGCACAAAGATGGCTCGGCGACTTCGCTTCATCGGCACCAACTCCGGCAACGCCCGCCGGAACAGTGCCGTTGGCGAAGACATCCGGAACCTGTGGAGGGGCGACGCGGAGTGGCTGAAGCTCCCGGAGGAAGATTTCTGGCTCTTCGATTCGCGCGTCATCGCGCGGCTTCATTTCGACGACGCGGACCGGATGACCGGCGTCGAACTCGTCACGGACCCTGTGGAGGTCGCGCGCGCCTGCCAGGTCCGCGATGCGGCATGGCACCACGCCGTCCCCCACGACAAATTCAGGGATCAGGTGTCTTCCGCCGAGTGACCACAGACTTTCAGCAGGCCAGGGCTTCCCTCGGTGCGCGACTCCGCGAGTTGCGCACCGAGCGGAGGCTTACGGGCCGGGAGTTGGCGGACAAGCTGGGGTGGCCTCAGTTCAAGGTCAGCAAGCTGGAGACCGGACGCCAGACCGCCACCGCCGACGATCTTCTGGCATGGGCACGAGGCACCGGACGGCCCGAGGCGGCCGAGGAGCTGACCACCCGGCTCCGGAGCCTGGAGTCCCGGTCCCGCTCCTGGCGGCGACAGCTTGCCGCCGGGCACAAGCCCGTCCAGGACGCACTCACGGCCGAGTACGAGCGTTCCACGATGTTCCGGGCCTGGCAGAGCGCCATGGTCTCCGGCATGTTCCAGACGGCGGAGTACGCCCGCCACGTGATCTCGCGGTACAGGGATCTGCACCAGTCGGTCCGGGACACGGAGGAAGCCGTCCGGGCACGCGTGAAGCGTCAGGAGATGCTGTACGAGCCGGGCAGGACGTTCCACATCGTGATGTGGGAGGCCGCTTTGCACTCCCTGATCTGCCCGCCCTCGGTACTGGCCGCACAACTCGACCGCCTGAGTGGCGTACTCGGACTCGACACCGTGACCCTGGGTATCGTCCCGTTCGGCGCCCCTCTCAAGCTCCCGCCCGCCAACGGGTTCTGGGTCTACGACGAACGCCTGGTCGTCGCGGAGGACTGGCACGCGGAACTGTGGCTCGACGACGCGGAGAGCGTCGGTCTGTATCTCAAGGTGTGGCAGGCGTTCGCCGACTCGGCCGTCTACGGTGCCGACGCCCATCGCGTGATCACCCGTGCCCGGCGGGCGCTGGACACCACTTGAGAATCATGCAGAAGTCCCTCCTGCGCCGATCGAATATTCGCGAATCTAAGATTCCAGGCAGGCTCCCCGTCCCTAGCGTGTCCGCATGGCAAGCAGCAGAGAGCCGACGCCGGACAAAGCCCCGCTGACCTGGTCGACCAGGGCCTTCTCCAGGCGCATCCCGCACCGTTCGGCTGCCTGGTCCAGCAGGGCGATGCCGGCTTCGTTGTCGTGCGCGCTGGCGGCCAGGACCACCACGCCGAGGATCAGGCCCAGCACGTCGACGGCCAGTCCCCGCTTCCTGCCGGGCGTCTTCTTGTTCGCGTCCAGTCCCGTGGTCTTCTTCGGCACCCCGGCCGCCCGCGGACGGACTGGGTGTCGATGATCACCGGGGACGGGTCCTCTAATCGCCGGGCCCGCTCCCGCACCTGGCAGCGCAGGATCTCCTGGGTCCGCTGGTCAAGGCCGTCCTGGCGCCACAGGGTGAAGTAGTAGAACACCGCCGACCAGGCCGGGAAGTCATGTGGCAGGAGCCGCCACTGACAGCCCGTCCGGTTCTGGTACAGCAGCGCGTTCACGACCTCGCGCAGATCGCAGGAGCCCGGGTCTCCGGTCGCCGAGCGCGCGGCCCGCTCCTGCTTCCAGGCGGTGACCAGTGGCTCGATCAAGGCCCACTGCCCGTCCGGCAAGTCTGTTGCGTACGGCATCCGTTCCATGCCCGAACATCATCATGCACACGACATGCGAGTCAGCCTGAAGGCTTCCGTACCCTCGAGCGGGCGACACCAGATCATCCAGAAACGAACTTAACGCCCACTCAGTACCGGAACGGACGAGGCCCCGTCAGTGACCACGCGCGCGCGAACCGGCCCGCGCGCACCGTCAGGAGGTCGACTCCGCCGACGGAGGTGCCGTCCACGCTGGTTTCGGCCGTCCAGAGGAGCGCCACATGCCCCCGCGTGGGGTCGACGATGGGCCGCCGGTGGATCGTGAAGGCCGGTGGGTCATCGGTTTGGGCCTGTCGCTTGATCAGGTCGGCGAGCTCGGAGGGGCCGTGCGCGTCGCTGACCGGGTCAGCCCCCGAGAACAGGTCGAAGTCGTCAGTCACCACGTCCAGGGCCAGTTCGACCCGGCCGTTGCGAAGCTGCATCCAGCGGTGGCACAGCTCCTCGATCGCGGCAGGGCCGGTCGTCTCAGCTGCCTCGGGTCCTGGATCGGACTGCGCACAATGCCGCTCTGCCACGAACGTCCAGTTCTCGTGGACGCGGTCGTCCTTGAGAATGTTGACGTCGATGCCGGTCAGTACCTGACCGTCGGCCTTCCTGACGTCCCACAGGTAGGCGAACCGGTCACCGGCGTCGACGCATACCCTCGGGCTGAAGATGTTCACATGCCGTGCGCGGTAGGCGGCAATGAACCGTTCCTGCTGGTGCGGGCCGATCACGGTGTCCAGGCCAGCGCTGCGATTCGACCACTGCACGCAATCGTCGGACATCAGGTCGTACGCCAGGGAGGGGTCCTCGTTCCACATACGGCACCACATGGTCATGCGCTTCTCGTTGTCCATGACGAACAGTCTGGCAACCGCTCGCGACACCGCTGTGTCGGTGATTGAGGTCACCACGCGAACGGTTCGGCGTCCAGGCGCTTCAGCTCGGCCTGCCAGTGCGGCTCCCGGGACACCACCCGCTCGCCCGACAGCTCCAGCGAACTGATCCGGTCGAGCTGGAAGCCTCGGATTGCTGACCGCAGTCGGCACCACGCCGCCAGATACCAGCCACTCGGCCCCCACAACAGCCCCAACGGCTCGACGTCGCGCGTTGTCACCGCGCCGGCTCGGTCGGCGTAGGTGAGGTGCAAGACGCGTCCGGAGACCATGGCCTCGACGATGACCTCGCTCAACACACCGTTCACGCTGGGCGTGTGGTCCCCGACCCGGTACACCTGCCGGGTGAGCGCTTCCTCCCGATGTCGCACGTCGGCGGGGAGCACCGCCAGCACCTTCTGACTGGCGCGCCGTGCGGCGGCCGCAAACGGAGTGGACGCCGCCGTCCGAAGCGCGACACTGATGGCGAGGGCCTCCGCGGTGCTGAGCGTCATGGGCGGTAGCGTGCGCTCCCGGTCCAGGCTGTATCCCCCGGCCCGACCGGCGTTGCTGCGGATCGGCAGGCCCGACTGCCGCAACGCCTCAAGATCCCGTTCAACAGTGCGCACGCTGACCTCGAAGCGCTGTGCCAGCCACCTGGCGCTGCGTGGCCGCGGCGCCACTGCTCGAAGTTCCTCAACCAGGGCGTACAAGCGATCGGTGCGATTCACCACCCCAGCCTAGGCTTTGAACTTCTCGGTGGGTTTCGCGCTGACGTCCGATGGGGTGTGTCCACTGAACGGTCCTGTCGCACACCAGGTGATGGCGCAGAGAACGAACGATTACGAACCGAGAGAGAAGGGACTTAACGCCCTCTCAGAGAACACAGGCCGGGCACTGCACCTTGCCTTGACCACGTGTGTGCAGTCTCCTACATCCGCCAGTCAAAGCGTCGCGAGGACGATTCGTCTGCGACTGCCCGGACATGACCGGGGGCTGGCGGGGGCCTTCTTCGGTTTCAGGCCGATGCCACCGACTCCTGTCCTCCTTGGACGCCCCGGATGAACAACGTGCCCGTGCGCCGGGCCCCCGGGGGCGGGGCGATCACGGAGGCGGACACATCCACGTATCCGTGCTCCTTGAGGATCAGCGCCCACACCTCTGCTTCGTAGTCCCACCGCTTGACGACAGCAGGGTCTTCATCAGGCCCGCGCGGGATGTACGACGCCTGGCAGCCGTAACACCCTTCGACCGGGGGTCGCTGGGACATGGCGAACACGCCACCGGGCTTGAGGCTCGCGTGGACGATCGGCAGCAGCAGGCCGGGGTCGGAGAACCAGCCCGCACCGAAGACGCTGTAGATCGCGTCGAAGACGGTACGGGTCTCTCCCAGGTAGGCGAGCGCGTCGCCCTGGTGCAGCTCCATCCCCTCCACGTCGGACCACCTGTCCCGCGCCTTCGCGAGTTGCTTGGGAGAGAGGTCGATGCCCACAGCCCGCATGCCGAGGCCGGCGAGGTGGGCCGCGTTCCCGCCCGCACCGCAGCCGAGGTCAAGCGCGGTCTCGCCCGGCTTCAAGGCAAGTACTTCGGCCCCCGGGCCGTGGTCGGCGTACTGAGTCCAGTTGAACCACGTGGACTCGCCCCGGGCATTCGTCGTGCGCCGCTGGGGCTTGGTCTGCGCGTACTCGTCCCAGGCAGCGCTACGGGCGTCAGACACTTCGGTTCCGTTCTCGCTCACGGGCACATCCGCCCGGCGTCGTGGCCGGGCGGCCGGCTCAGGGGGCTACTTGTTCACGGGGCTGTCGGTGCATCCAGCGTGGCACTGCGAGCAGTCCGCCGCTCCCATGCCGGGCCAGAACTCCGGGTCGACTTCGAACCCGGCCGCCTTGATCGCGGCCGTCGTCGCCGCCATCGCCGCCCTTCCCTCCTCGGGGTCCGCTCCGGCCCCGTCGTCGGGAACGTGGTGGATGTAGTCCACACCGAGGGACCTGGAGAACGCGACGTAGGGAACCGTCCGCTGGAGGAACCGGTGCCAGAACAGGTCCACGCGGAGCGAGGGCGTCAGCGGGCTGTCGGTGACCGTGCCGGCGGCCAGGAAGGCCACCATCTGGTTCACACCGCGCTCGCCCGTCTCGTCGGTGAGGTCGGGCCAGTCCTTGCGCACGTCCTTGATGAGCAGGGCCCGAAGGTCGCGGCTGATGAGGTCGAGAGCCTCGGTCGGTCGCTGGTGGGTGATCGTCACGTCTGTGCCTTCCTGGTCGGATGGTGCGCGAACGTGGGGGCCTTACGCGCGGTGCTTGGGGCACTCGCACGGGGGCCAAGCGGCAGACGCCGCCGGGCTGAGCCGCATTTCGCTCCGGCTAGCGGGGTAGGCGACCTGGGCGCCCCAGGTGCGGCCCGAGTCGCGGGAGACACGCACGGTCATGGAGACGCGTCCAGTCCCCGCCTTCTCCTCAGCACCCATCGCGGTCATTGCGAACCTCTCGCCGTCTGCCGTTGGTGGGCTAGATGTTCGCCTCTCGACGCGGGTCACAGCGACGACGCATCAGGCGTCTCGCGGGCGTCACTCAGAGGGGTGTCAATGACGCCCTCAAGGGCGTCAATTGGGTGTCATTGAGAGTTGCTTCGGTCTAGCTTTGACGTCATGACGACGACCGCTGTGGTGCCGAATGATGTGCTGCGGGCCGTGCGTATCGGCCTGCGCTTAAGCCAGGACGACTTCGCCAAGGCGCTCCGCCGGGCAGGTGCGGAACTGGGAGAGCCGAACGAGGCTTCCAAGCGTCTGGTGCAGCGCTGGGAGTCCGGCACGAGCAAGACGCCTCGGGGCGTGTACGCCCGGGCGTTGGAGCGGGTCACCGGCCGTCCGGTCGAGGCTCTGGGGTTCACCCTGCCGGTGCCGATGGCGCGGGTGCACGCAGACGGGAAGGGAGGGCATGACATGGAGAGCGGTGCAGGTGGTGTCACTTCTGCCGCAGCGGGTGTGCAGCCTGCCGTGCGGACGACTGAGGAAACGTTCTCGGGGGTGTGGCTCAGCCGCTACGAGTTCTTCTCTTCGAGCCGGGGTGACTCGTACGAGGGCAAGCACTACGTAGTGATCGTCCAGCACGGAAACCGGCTGACCGCACAGAGTCTGCCCGGGGCGGGCAGCAATCCGGACAGCCCGCTCACGCTGGACCTGACCGTTGATCGCAACGTGGTCACGGGTACGTGGGTCGAGCAGACGGCCGCAGACGGCTACTACAACGGGGCCCGCTACCACGGGGCCATTCAGCTCCTGGTCGAGCCGACCGGCCGACGCATGGCCGGGAAGTGGGTCGGCTTCGGCAAGGACTTCGATGTGAACACCGGACCGTGGGAGCTGCGGTTGGTGGACCGGTCCACCAGTAAGGCGACGCTGGAGCGGTACAGCCGGCCGCCGGAGTGATACGTCACTTCCCCCGCAGGGCTCGCGGCTGATCACCTGGTGCCCCTTCTTGCATCAGAACCCTGCCGGAGCCAACCCGAACCGGCGTTTCACCCCGTCTGCGGCCTCGGACGGCCCGAGCTGAGGTCGGCCAGGACCGTGCCGAGCTGTTCGAACGTCAGCGGGGGTGCGGGCAGGGGGTGGGCGGCCTCCGTGCGGAGGCCGTCGAAGAGGAGGGCGAGCTGGCGGCGCCAGGAGCCGGGGGCGACGGCGGCGGAGGAGGGGACGCAGCGGCCGACGGCGGCGAGGGCGAAGAGGAGGTCCTCGGCCACGATGTCGGGGCGCATCGTGCCCTGTTCCTGGGCACGGCGGACGAGCAGGCCGACCGTCTCGTGGTTGTGCTCGCGGAGGGTGGCCAGGGTCGGGCCGGCGGGGATGGCGGTGGTCATCAGGTCGATGGCGCCCCGGTCGGCGGCCAGGCCCTCGAAGACCGCCTCCATGTAGCCGACGAGGGCCGCCCAGGCGTCGTCCGCCCGGCGGGCCTCCTCGCCCAGCCGCAGCCCCGTGCTGAGGGTGTCGTGGAAGACCGCCTCGATGAGGTCCTCGCGGGTGGGGAAGCGCCGGTAGAGGGTGGCGTTGCCCACCCCCGCCCGGCGGGCGATGTCGTCGAGGGGGGCCTCCAGGCCCTGCTCGGCGAACAGCTCGCGGGCCGCCTCGATCAGCAGCTCCCGATTGCGTTGCGCGTCGCGCCGCAGGGCTGGCGGCTTGTCTGCACCGGTGCTCATGGTGCGCACCCTAACAAGTGTGGACTCATCCCCGTTTGCGTCGCCTCCGGGGAGGGTCCGGGGGTCGGCTCCGTCGTCGAGTCCGTCGTCGGGCCCGGTGCGGGTCCGGCGTCGGGCGCGGCCACAGGCGTGGCGCGGGCCCGACCGGTCCGGCTCGGTTGCGACGAAATAAGGACACCTGTGGGAAGTTGTCAAGTGACCTGGGGGTGACCTGCGTCTGTTCTTCAGGACTCAGTAAGGTCTCAAACAGCCTTACGAGGCTGACCGAGCTGGGCGGAGTGGAGGAGCGGCGGGGCGTGGCGAACGCAGAGGGGGGCGGGCTCGGGAGTCCGCCGAAGACGTTTTCACGGATCGGCATGGCGCTGGGAGCGCTGTGGCTGCTCGCGGGGGTGCTGGCGGTACGTCAGGCGGCGGTGGTGCTGCGGCTGCCGCCGGAGCGCCGCTTCACCGACCTCGAACGGTGGATCGGTGACAACGGTGTCCTGCACGTACGGGGCTCGCTGTACGACAAGGACGGCTTCACCGGCACCCCCTTCGCGGGCCTGGTGCTCAAACCGCTGACCCGGGCCGCCGAGCAGAGCCTCGGCATCGCCTTCACCTTCGGCACCCTGCTGCTCGTCGTCGCCCTCGCCCTCGTCGCCGCCCGCGCCCTGCCCGGCCCGGTCTCCCGCCGCACCGCGCTGCTCGCCGCCCCGGTCGCCATCAGCCTGACCGTGCTGTCGCTTCCCGTACGCAACACCTTCACCCTCGGTCAGACCAGCATCCTTCCCGTGCTGCTCGTGCTCCTCGGGTGCTGCCTGCCCCGGGCGGCCCAGGGCACCGGGCGCACCACCGGCATCCTCGTCGGCCTCGCGGCGGCACTGCAGCCCGTCGTGCTGCTCTTCGCGCCCCTGCTGTGGTTCACCGGGCGCCGCCGGGCGGCCCTCACCACGGGCGCCACCTTCGTGGCGTGCTCCGCGCTGGCGTGGGCGGCCATGCCGGACGACTCGTGGACGTACTGGGTGCACCACATCGCCGGGGCGGGCCTCGGCCAGGCGCCCGACGGGCTCGCCAACCAGTCCCTGCACGGCCTGCTGCTCCGCATCGGCCTGCGCGGCCCCGTCGAGCTGGTGCTGTACGCGCTGCTCGCCGCCGGTGTCACCGTGCTCGGCCTGCGTCGGGCCGTGCGCTACGCCAAGGACGGCCAGGCGCTGCTCGCGGTCGCCATCACCGGCTGTGCCGCGCTCGCCGTCTCGCCCACCGCCTGGCAGCACCAGCAACTGTGGATCCTGCTCGCCGTCGTCGGCCGGGTCGGCAAGCGCCGCGCCGACCGGCTGGTGTGGCCCGTGCTCGTCGTGCTCGTCATGACGCTCACGAGCACGGCCCTGATGCCGCACAACCGGGTCCAGGGCCCCATCGCCGACCACGCCCCGCTGCTCGCCGCCCTCATCGCGGCCTGCGCGGTGCCGTTCCTGTCCCGTACCTCGCCGCTGTGGGAGAAGCCGCTGCCCACCCCGGTCAGCGAGCCGCGGCCGGGCCGCTTCTCCTGGGTGCCGCTGCTGCGCTTCTGGAAGCGCCCGCTGTCCCGCCCGAACGTGCTGCTGGAACTGATGCTGATACGCGCCGGTTACTGGATCTACTCCTTCATCCGCTCGCAGGTGCCCGACGAGCGGATCCTCGCGGAGTCCCACGGCCGGCAGATCCTCGGTGCCGAGCAGTTCCTGCACATCGACATCGAGCACGGCTTCAACCAGTTCGTGGCGCGCACCGGCTGGCTCACCGACAGCATGAACTACTACTACGGCACCTTCCATTTCCTGGTGCCCGTCTCCCTGCTCGTCTATCTGTACCTGCGCCGCCCCGGCACGTACCGCTGGGCCCGCACCGCGCTGTCGCTGGCGACGCTCATGGCGCTCATAGGGTTCTGGGCCTACCCGCTGGCCCCGCCGCGGCTCATGCCGGGCCTCGGCTACGTCGACACCGCCAACGGCCCGCAGGACCTGGAGAACCCGGACTTCGGGGCGCTGACCGAACTGTCCAACCAGTACGCGGCGATGCCCTCGCTGCACATCGGCTGGTCGCTGTGGTGCGGCGTCGTGATCGCCATCATCGCGCCGAAGGTGTGGATGAAGGTGCTGGGTCTGCTCTACCCGCTGCTGACGTTCTCGGTGATCCTCGGCACCGCCAACCACTACGTGCTGGACGCGGTCGGCGGCGCGCTGGTCGTGACCGCCGGGTTCGCCATCCAGTACGCGCTGTGCGGCCCCGGCCGTACGGAGGGGGTGCCCCCGGCCGGGCGCCCGGGGAACAGCGACGCCCGGGAACGGAAACCGGCCGAGGTCGCCGGCTGATCCGGACCGGGCAGAGGCGCGGGGTGCGCGTACGGAACGGTCCGTACGCGCACCCCGCTCTCCTTTCACGGTGTCCGGGTCAGCCGCTCACCGTGATCTGGGAGGTCGGGTCCGTGACGTCCGTGACGTCGTACACCGCGTTGAACGCCGACGTCACGGCGCCGGTGGGACAGCCGAAGCCACCGGTGACCTTCACCGGGACCGAGGCGTTCACGAAGCTGATCTTCGAGGGGCTGCCGTTGGTCCAGGTCCCGGTGACGGAGCTGGGGCCGGTGGGCGCGGACGTCACCGTGCAGCTGGCCAGCCCGCTGGTCTGGAGTACGAAGCCCGCGGTGGGAACGGTCAGTGTCGCGCTCGCCGGCGACCCGTTCTGCATCGAGACGCCCCAGGTGCCGGTGGTGGTGACGGTGGCGGTCACGCCCGGCAGGTTGGTCGTGCAGGACGAATACGTGGGCGGGTTGATGTCACTGGCCACCGGTCCCGCGGGGTTGGCGTTGTCCGGCGCCTGGGGGATGTGGTTGTTGGTGCCGTCGGCCGACGGCTGCGACGCGGACACCGAACATGTGAGGGTCACCGAACCGGCCTTGAAGGTCGCCTTGCCGTTGACCTTGGCGGTGAAAGCGTGGCCCGCCGGGGTCACGGTGGTCGAGTCGGCCGGGGCGGGCCGGGCCTCCGCGACGCCGGTGCCGGCCAGGGTGAGGGCGGCGGTGACCAGCCCCGCACCGGAGGCGAGCCACGTTCTTGACTTCGTCATTTTGGGACTCCTTGTGTGGGAGGTGGGAGGTGCGGTCGCACTTCGTGCGTTGGCGCTCTGTGCGGTGCGGCTGTGAAGGGGGGCCGGCCGCTGTCCGTCCGCTGCGGGGCGGGCCCGTGCCGCTCCGGTGGGGCGCGGGACTGCTTCGCTTCACGTCCCGCGACCCACCTGCGCGTCCCGGGCCCTCACGCCGGTGGGCCTGCGGCTGTCGGCCGGTGCCCGAGCGTTTTCGGGCAGGCCGGGACACCGGACTGCCCGGGCTACCGGACAGCCGGACTAGCGGGTGGGGTGCGACTCGGGAGGCGGCTCGGTCCCGAGGGTGGGTGGACTGACGCAATCAGGCTTCTGATCGGGGGGTAGGGGCTTGTGCCCCGACGTCGTTTCCGGCTCGGAGCCCGGCTCGTTCCCCGATCCGGGGCCGGGACCCGGTTCCGGCCCCGCCGGCAGCGGTTGCCACGCGAAGATCATGCCGCCGCCGATGGTGCCGATGATCGTGCCGAACAGGAACCCGCCGAGGTTGGACATGACCAGCGTCGCCGTGGCGACCATGACCGTGAGCACCCCGGCGAGCGTGCGGTACTGCGGGGCGAACCACGCGGTCAGCCCCATCACCACCATGACCAGGCCCATCAGGACCGATGGGATGCCCGCGATGCCCTGGTGGAGCATGATCTTCAGCGGTGCGAGCGGGATGGCGCTGATCTCCGCGCCCGCGACGATCGTGGCCAGGCCGCCCCAGAAGGGGCGCCCCTTGCGCCACTGGCGCCACGCGGCCCACGGGCTGCGCCGCGCGGTGCCGGGCTCGGTGCCGCGCCGAGAGGCAGCGGCCACGTCAGAAGCATTCCCGCTTGCCCTTGGCGACCTTCATGCTCAGCCCGGAGAGCTTGAACGTGCCCGCGTTGGTCGCCCAGGCGACCTGCTGAAGGTTGGTGATCTTGACGGAGTCGGCCTGCTGGGCGAAGAGGTCCTGCATGCCCTGGGCGTTGTCCGGGCCCTTGTCCACCGTGGAGGCGTCCCGGCCGATCTCGATGTTCTTGAAGACCGCGTTGCCGGAGAGCTGGGTCGCGTCCACGAACAGGTCGCTGGCCTCGACGGGGTCCTTCCCGCCGCCCGCGCTGAGGTTGAGTGAGATGTCGCCGATGATGGGCAGATGGGTCACCACGGACTGGCAGAGCTTCTTGAGCTCGGCCTTCTTGATGGCGGTCACGGCGACGGGCAACAGGTCGCCGCGGGCGTTGGTGTCCACGCTGCCGTACTGCGCGAAGCCCTCGCCCTCCAGGCTGTCGGCGGAGACCTTGAACTGCTGGCCCGACACGGCGAACGAGGCGGCCAGCGCCCCGTCGGCCAGTGCGACCGCCAGCGCGGCCGTGGCCGCGAATCCCGGGACGGCCAGAACGGCGAACTTCCGCCACCGAACGCGGCCCGTCACCTGTCTTCCTTGAGCGTCTTTCATACTGATTGTCCCCTCGGAGAGCGTTGCACAGCGCAGGCAGCGCTGCTGGGGTGCTGGGGCCCGGTGGTGCGCACGGGGAGAAGCGGCTCTTGCGGTGCGCGATACCGATCACGGCGGCATGCGACGGGCATACGGTGCGGAGCTCGTGCGGCGCGACGGTCGTGGGGTGCGGCGCACACGCGACGTATCGAACATGCCACCCTCGAAGGTGTACCCGAGAGTAAGTCCGCGCCTGACGGCTGACAAGGTTCTGGTACGGACCGATTCCGGCCTATCCAGGGTCAGTTGGGGGTGAGCGCCCTGCGGGCGTGTCCTCAAGCGCCGGACGGACTGCTAAGGGCTGAGCTCAGCCCAATCGAGCCCGTCCGGCGATTGTTGGACGCCGCCCCGCAGCGGTGGTGCGCCCCCCGTGATCCGCCGGACACGGCTAGGCGTACCGCACCCGCAGCTCCTTGATCCCGTTCAGCCAGGCCGACCTCAACCGCCTTGGCTGACCCGCGAGTTGGATGTCCGGGAGGGTGTCGGCGATCGCGTTGAAGACAAGGTCGATCTCCATGACGGCCAGTGACTTGCCGAGGCAGAAGTGCGGACCGCCGCCGCCGAAGCCGAGATGGGGGTTGGGGTCGCGGGTGATGTCGAAGTTCTCGGGGGCGTCGAAGACCTCGGGGTCGTGATTGGCGGAGGCGTAGAAGAGGCCGACGCGCTGACCTGCCGCGATCCGGGTGCCCGACAGTTCGGTGTCGCGGGTGGCCGTGCGCTGGAAGGAGACGACCGGTGTCGCCCACCGCACGATCTCCTCCGCCGCCGTCACCGGCCGCTCCCGCCGGTAGAGGTCCCACTGCTCGGGGTGGGTGAGGAAGGCGTGCATGCCGTGGCTGATGGCGTTGCGCGTGGTCTCGTTGCCCGCGACGGCCAGCAGCAGGACGAAGAAGCCGAACTCGTCGGAGCCCAGATTGCCCTCGCCCTCGGCTGCCACCAGCCGGCTCACGATGTCCCGCGCCGGGCACTTCGCGCGGTCGGCGGCGAGGCTCATGGCGTACGCGATGAGCTCCGCCGCGGCCTCGGCGCCGATCTCCTCGGTGATGGCCAGCTCGGGGTCGTCGTAGCCGATCATCTTGTTGGACCAGTCGAAGATCCGCGCCCGGTCGTCCTGGGGGATGCCGATCAGCTCGGCGATGGCCTGCAGGGGCAGTTCGCAGGCGATGTCGGCGACGAAGTCGCCGCTGCCGCGCTCACGTGCCCGCGCCGCGATGGCGCCCGCCCGCTCGCGCAGGGCCGCCTCCAGGGCGCGCACCGAGCGCGGGGTGAAACCGCGCTGGACGATCTGGCGGACCCGGGTGTGTTCGGGCGGGTCCATGTTGAGCATCATCAGTCGCTGCGCTTCGATCTCGTCGCGCCCGATGTGCTCGCTGAAGCGGATCACGGAGGTGTTCAGCCCGGCGGAGAAGTCCTCCGGCCGGGTGGACACCTCCCGGACGTCCGCGTGCCGGGTGACGGCCCAGAAGCCCTCGTCGTCGAAGCCCGCGACGCCGCGCCGCTGGGCGTTCCACCAGACGGGCGCCGTCCGGCGCAGCGCCGCGAACTCCGGGAGCGGTACCCGGTGCCGGTAGAGATCGGGGTCGGTGAGGTCGAAGCCCTCGGGCAGCGCGGGACAAGGCATCGGGCACTCCGTTCCTGACGGCATCGCTGCCGTCATTGCTGACGGCCCATCAGAAATGCCCGAAGGTAACGACGGGTCCCGAAGGAGGCAAGGCCGACGACGCCATCTGTTGCGCACGCGGTGGTTGCGCGACTCTTGCGTACCGAGGTGGCAGTCATAAGACTGCGAGCGGAACTAGAACGCGTACCAGTTCGGCCAGGGGTCGGTGGTGGTCAGGCAGGGCCCCGGGAAGAGACAGCTCCGTGGGCGCCGGGACGTCCCGCGGCGCCCACGAGAGGACGAGTCAATGGCCGCGGAACCCGTCATCGTCGAAGCCGTGCGCACCCCCATCGGCAAGCGTCAGGGGGCGCTCGCCAATCTCCACCCCGCCTATCTGCTGGGGGAGACCTACCGAGAAGTCATCGCCCGCACCGGCATCCAGCCCGACTGCGTCGAGCAGATCGTCGGCGGCACCGTCACGCACGCCGGTGAGCAGTCGATGAACCCGGCACGCACCGCCTGGCTCGCCATGGGCCTGCCCTACGAGACCGCCGCCAGCACCGTGGACGCCCAGTGCGGCTCCTCCCAGCAGGCCAACCACCTGGTGGCCAACATGGTCGCGGGCGGGGTCATCGACATCGGCATCGCCTGCGGCGTCGAGGCCATGAGCCGGGTCCCGCTGGGCAGCGGCTCCAAGCACGGACCGGGCAAGCCCTTCCCCGACGAGTGGAACGTCGATCTGCCCAACCAGTTCGAGGCGGCCGAGCGAATCGCCCGCAAGCGCGGTCTGACCCGTGAGCGGGTCGACGCGCTCGGGCTGCTCTCGCAGGAGCGGGCGGCCCGGGCCTGGGCCGAGGAGCGCTTCAAGCGGGAGGTCTTCGCGGTCCAGGTACCCACCACCGAGGAGGAGCAGTACGCCGGGCAGGGCATGTGGCGGCTCGTCGACCGCGACGAGGGGTTACGCGACACCAGCGCGGAGGCGCTCGCCCAACTCAAGCCCGTCATGCCGACGGCGGTCCACACCGCCGGGAACTCCTCGCAGATATCCGACGGGGCCGCGGCCCTGATGTGGGCCTCCAAGCGCATGGCCCGCGCCCTGAAACTGCGCCCCCGCGCCCGGATCGTCGCCCAGGCCCTGGTCGGCGCGGATCCGCACTTCCATCTCGACGGGCCCGTCGACGCCACACGGGCCGTGCTCGGCAAGGCGGGCATGTCGCTGCGGGACATCGACCTGGTGGAGGTCAATGAGGCCTTCGCGTCCGTGGTGCTGTCCTGGGCGCAGGTCTTCGACCAGGACCTGGAGAAGGTCAACGTCAACGGCGGCGCGATAGCGCTCGGCCACCCGGTGGGTGCCACGGGGGCGCGGCTGATCGTCACCGCGCTGCACGAGCTGGAGCGCGCGGACAAGGAATTCGCGCTCATCACGATGTGCGCGGGCGGGGCGCAGGCCACGGGCACGATCATTCAGCGGCTGTAGCGCGGGTTGTCCTGCGGACTGCGGGCCGTCTTGCCGCCTGCGGCGGCGGGCGCCCTGCGGGCGCGTCCTCAAACGCCGGACGGGCTGCTTGTGGCTGAGCTCAGCCACCAGCAGCCCGTCCGGGGCAGCTTCTATCAGTACCAGTTGTGGGTCTGCCAGAAGGCCCAGGCGCCACAGGGGCTGCCGTAGCGGTCCTTCATGTAGTCCAGGCCCCACTTGATCTGGGTGGCGGGGTTGGTCTGCCAGTCGGAGCCGGCCGAGGCCATCTTCGAACCGGGCAGCGCCTGGACCAGGCCGTAGGCGCCGCTGCCGGCGTTGGTCGCCTTGTGGTTCCAGCCGCTCTCGTGCTCCACGATCTTGCTGAAGCACTGGAACTGCGCGGAGTCCTTGATCATCTGCTTGGCGGTCTCCTGCGCGGCGGCCTTCGGGGCCGCGGTCGCGGCCTGAGCCGGCACGGAGGCGAACACGACTCCGGCGGTACCCAGGGCGAGGGCGGCACCGGCGACGGTGGCCAGCTTGCGGGAGGCGGCACGGCTGATGGTCGAGAACGTCACGTAGGAACCTTCCGTGGGGGACATGGGCCGCCGCCGGGCCGACTTGCGCTCCGGCGACTCAACCGACCATGGACGACGCGGCGCGGCCTGGCAACGACCCCCCTCTACTAGCCGGCCTCGCAGGACGGGGGCGGGCGAGCGGGACATCGGGGCGTTCGTGGAAGGGTGTCCGGGCGTACGAAGCGGGGTCGTATGTGAACGGGGTCACGTGGGGGCGTTCACAAATCGGTAATCCCCGCAGTTCGATTGCAGGTATTACTTGCGGTCCGTTTCGGCGTCCTCGAAGCGCACCGGCGCGTCGAAGGCCGCGCGACGGGTGGCGCGGCGCAGGGCCTTCAGCACGGTGGGGCCCAGGGCGAGGGTCGCCGTCACCGTCACGATCGCCCGGGGCACGTCCCAGCCCAGGGACGTCGCCAGGCAGTACGCGACGAAGCGGGCGAGGTTCTCGGGGAGCGGGTCGCCGGGGACGAAGGAGACGCCCGTGGCGAGGGAGCCGATGTAGGGCCAGCCCTGGAGGTTCATGATCGTGCCGTAGAGGAGGGACGCCACCGCCCCGTATCCGGCGAGCAGCACCAGCTCCCGGCGCCCCCGCAGCCGGTTTGGCCCGGGCAGCAGGCCCGCGCCCATCGCCACCCACCCCATGGCCAGCATCTGGAACGGCATCCACGGCCCCACCCCGCCCGTCAGCAGCGCGGACGCGAACATCGACACCGAGCCGAGGACGAACCCGAAGCCGGGTCCGAGCACCCGCCCGGACAGCACCATGAGGAAGAACATCGGCTCGATGCCGGCCGTCCCCGCCCCCAGCGGCCGCAGGGCCGCGCCCGCCGCGGCCAGCACGCCCAGCATCGCGATGGCCTTCGCGTCCAGACCCGCGTCGGCGATGGTCGCCGCCACCACGGCGAGCAGCAGCGGCAGCAGCGCCGCGAAGAGCCAGGGGGCGTCCTTGGAGTGGGCGAGGCCGGAGGCGGTGTCCGCGAGCAGTGGCCAGCCGAAGGCGGCTACGCCTGTCGCTGAGACGAGTGCCAGTACGGCGATGGATCTCGGGCCGAGGCGGACGGCTCGCGCCTGGCGGTCCATGCCGGGGCTCCGCCCCGGACCCCGGTCCTCAAACGCCGGACGGGCTTGATTTTCGGGCCTGGGTTCGTCCTCAAACGCCGGACGGGCTGATTCTGCCGGTTCCTCGGTCGTCACGGTGCCTCCTGCAAGGCATCGCGTACCTGCGGCACCGTGAGCCATGGGGACGGGGCGAGGATCTTCGCCACCTGGGGGGCGAAGGCCGGGGAGGAGACCACGACCTCCGCGGTCGGGCCGTCCGCGACGATCTCTCCGTCGGCGATGACGACCACCCGGTGCGCCAGCTCCGCCGCCAGTTCCACATCGTGCGTGGCCAGGACGATCGCGTGGCCCTCGGTGGCCAGGGCGCGCAGGATCTCCACCAGGCGGGCCTTGGCCGCGTAGTCGAGGCCGCGGGTCGGCTCGTCGAGCAGGATCAGCGGGGGGCGCGCCGTCAGCACCACGGCGAGCGCGAGCGCCAGCCGCTGGCCCTCGGACAGATCGCGGGGGTGGGTCGTGTCGGACACGTCCGGCAGCAGCTCGGAGACCAGGGCCCGGCAGGTGCCCGGCGCCGCCGCCGCGTCACCGTCGGCGGCCTCGCACTCCGCCGCGACGGTGTCGGCGTAGAGCAGGTCGCGCGGCTCCTGGGGCACGAGGCCGACGTGGCGCAGCAGCTCGGCGGGGGCCGTGCTCTGCGGGATCACGCCACCGACCCGCACCGAGCCCGAGGCGGGCTTGTGCATGCCGACCAGCGTGCGCAGCAGCGTCGACTTGCCCGCGCCGTTGCGGCCCATCAGCGCGACGGTCTCCCCGGCCCGTACGGTCAGCTCCACGTCGTGCAGAGCGGTGACCCGGCCGTGCCGGACGCCGAGCCGGGTCACCGACGCGGGCGCGAGGCCGTCGGTGACCGATGCGGCTTCCGGGGCGACGGGGGCGTCCAGCCCGGCCAGCCGCTCCCGCAGCGGGGCGGCCTTGCGGCGCGCGTCCCGGACGGACAGGGGCAGCGGCGACCAGCCCGCGAGCCGGCCCAGGGCGACCACGGGCGGGTGGACGGGCGAGACGGCCATGATCTCGGCGGGGTCCCCGACGACGGGGGCCGCGCCCGGCGCGGGCAGCAGGATCACCTGGTCCGCGTACTGCACGACCCGTTCCAGCCGGTGCTCGGCCAGCAGGACCGTCGTGCCGAGGTCGTGCACGAGGCGCTGGAGCACGGCGAGGACCTCCTCGGCCGCGCCGGGGTCCAGCGCGGAGGTCGGCTCGTCGAGGACCAGCACCTTGGGGTGGGTGGTCAGCACCGAGCCGATCGCGACGCGCTGCTGTTGCCCGCCGGAAAGGGTGGCGATGGGGCGGTCACGCAGGGTGGCGAGCCCCAGCAGGTCCAGGGTCTCCTCGACGCGGCGGCGCATCACGTCGGGCGCGAGGCCCAGGGACTCCATGCCGTACGCGAGCTCGTCCTCGACGGTGTCGGTGACGAAGTGGGCCAGCGGGTCCTGGCCGACGGTGCCGACGACGTCGGCGAGCTCGCGCGGCCGGTGCGTGCGGGTGTCACGGCCCGCGACGGTGACCCGGCCGTGCAGGGTGCCGCCGGTGAAGTGCGGCACGAGCCCGCTGACGGTGCCCAGCAGTGTCGACTTGCCGACGCCGGACGGCCCGACGAGCAGACACAGCTCCCCTTCGGGGACAGTGAGGTCCACCCCCTGCAATGAGGGGGCTGCGGCGTCGTCGTAGGTGACCGACACCTGCTCGAAGCGGATCACCGGGTCTCCTCGGAGTGGGGTGTGTGGGTGGGTTGCCCGGCCGGCCTCGGCGCCACGAACGCCGGCAGCAGGCCCAGCAGGATCGACGCCGCCGGCCACAGCGGCAGCTGCGGCGAGGTCAGCGGCACGGCCGAGGGGTGCAGGGCCTGCGGGGCGTACGAGCTCGCCCAGATCGTCAAGGCAGCGACCGCCACGCCCGAGCCGGACACCAGCCACGCGCGCGTGCCCCACCGGTCGGGCCGGTAGCGGGTGCGGACCGAGCGGCGGCCGCCCAGCCACAGGCCCGCCAGCGCGGCGGCGAGTCCGGCCACCAGCACCGTCAGGCCGTAGCCCGCGCCCTGGTCGGCGAGCAGTCCGTACGTACCGGCGCAGACGCCCAGCAGTCCGCCCAGCGTCAGCGCCGTCGTGGTGTGCCGGACGGCGCGCGGGACCTCGGCGCTGCGGCCGTAACCGCGCGCGTCCATGGCCGCCGCCAGCGCCACCGAACGTTCCAGCGCTCCCTCCAACACCGGCAGCCCCACCTGGAGCAGGGCCTTGAGGCCCCGGTCCGGGCGGCCGCGCAGTCGGCGGGCGGCACGCAGCCGCTGGACGTCCGCGACGAGGTTGGGCGCGAAGGTCATCGCGACGACGATGGCCACCCCCGCCTCGTACAGTGCGGCCGGCAGGGACTTCAGCAGCCGGGCCGGGTTGGCGAGCGCGTTCGCCGCGCCGACGCAGACCAGCAGCGTGGCCAGCTTCAAGCCGTCGTACAGCGCGAAGACCAGCCCCTCGGCGGTCACCCGGCCGCCGATCCGCACCCCTTTCGCCCAGTGGGGGAGCGGGACCTCGGGGAGGGTGACGAGGATGTGCGTGCCCGGGATCGGCGAGCCGAGCACGATCGCGAACACCAGCCGGATGACGATCACGGCCAGCCCGAGCTTGAGGAACGCCCCGTACGAGCGCGCCCACGGCGCGTCCGTGCGGCGCGCGGCCACCACGTATCCGGCGACGGCGACCAGCAGGCCGAGCAGCAGCGGATTCGTCGTGCGCGAGGCGGCGGTGGCGAGCCCGAGCGCCCATATCCACCAGGCGCCCGCGTGCAGCGCGGACGCCCGTGCGGTGACGGGCGCGGGGCCCGTCCGCTCGGAGCGCGCCCGGCCGGTCCGGTGGCCGCCGGCGCGCGGCGGGGTCGGCTCACTCATGCGCGGCGGCGGGCCTGCCACACGGCGGCGCCGCCGAGGACGACCACGGCGGCGATACCGACGAGCAGACCCGCGGAAGGACCGCCGTCGTCCCCGCCGTCGGACTTGCCGGACTCGCCGGACTTCTCGGAGGCGGACGGCCGCTGCCCGGACTCCTGCGCGCCCACCTGCTCACCGCAGCCCGACTTCGGGTAGCCCGCGATGGCGCACAGCAGGGCGGCGGAGTTGTAGCGCAGCGGTTTGGCGACGGCCGCCAGCGCGTCACCGGCGCCGGCGTCCTCACCGACCTGCGCGCACGCGGTGCGTTGCCGGGGCGGGCGCTCGCCACCGGGGGCGTGCTCGGGTATGCCGAAGTCGACGACGACCGCGACGCGCTTGCTGCCGTCCTTCGCGGGCGTGGCGGCGCAGATCGCCGCGAAGTCGCCCTTGTCGCGGGGTTTCGCGGCGTGCGCGGAGTCCTCGCTGACCGCGAACCGGAAGCCGATGGTGTCCCCGTCGTCCGGCCGCAGCACCGATGGTCCCTGGGTGGCGTACGCCCAGCCGCTGTCGGTGTGCTCCCAGAACGACCAGTACCGGTACCCCGCCGCCTGCGCGGGCACGGCCCCCAGGACGGCGAGGAGCCCGGCGACCATCAGCGCGCCGACGGCTCGCGCGGCGGAACGCGCCACCGTCACAGCTGCTGCTTCTTGTTGCGGCCGCTGATCAGGAAGCCGACGCCGACGCTCGCGACGAAGAAGATGCCGACGATCCACCAGATGCCGATGGTGTCGTCGTCCTTCTTCTTCTCGTCCTTGGTCTCCGTCGATGACGGAGAAGCCTCCGCCTTGGGACCGGTCGCGGTCAACTGCTGCACCAGGTCGACGCCGGCGAAGTCACGCGGGTTGGCACCGGCGGCGTGCACGGCGAGCACGAGCTTGGAGAGACGGCCGGGGTCGCCCTTGGCCCAGTCGACGGTCTTGTTGGCGCCGTCGCCGAGCCACTTCAGCGGCTTGGCCGCGGCGTCGCGGTGGCCCCCCGCCGCGAGGGCGAGGGTGGCGTCGGCGGTGAGGGCCGGATCGGCCCCGCCCTGCGGCATGGCGGACTTCAGGGCGCCGTTGTTCGCCTCGAGCTTCGCGGCCAGGTAGGCGGCCGCGGCGGCACCGGCGGACGGCGCGCCCTTGGGCTCGGCCGACTCGTCGTCGGCGCACTCGAGCGGCTTGACGGGCATGTCGCCGCCCTTGGCGGGCGCGACGAGGTAGCCCTTGCCGAGCGCGGCCAGCGCGGCGGCGGTGGTGGCCAGGTCGTTGGGGGTGAGCTTGCCCTTCTGGTCCGGGTAGGCGAAGACGCCCCGCTCGTCCTCCTTCTGGTCACAGCCGAGCTGGAAGCCGATCAGCGCGTCGTAGGGGTTCTTGCCGCCCTTGGCCGTCACCTTGGCGGGGTCCTGGCCGGTGGCCGCGTACGCGCCGATCGCGGTGGAGGTGGAGTTGGGGTCGCTGGGGGAGCCGGGGCCCATGCCCCAGCCGCCGTCCTCGTTCTGGTGGGCCTTGAGCCAGCCCAGGCCCTTCTTCACCGCGTCGCCGTGCCCGCCGGTGGCCGCGAGGCCCTGCACGGCGAGGGCGGTCTGGTCGGTGAACTCACCGGCCTTGGGGTCGCACGCCTTGGCCGTGTCCGCGCGGTACGCGGCGAAGCCGCCGTCCGCGCACTGCTGCCCCGCGAGCCAGTCGGTGGCCTGCTTCGGCGGGGCGACATCCGTCGCCTTCTGCGCGAGGAGGGCCAGGGACTGCCGGAAGACACCGTCGAACTGCGGGTCCTTCTTGCCGTACAGCCCCGGGGCGGTGGCCGGGGACGGTGAGCCGTCGGCGAACGCGGCAGGGGCCACGGCCGCGCTGAGGACGGCCGCGGTGGCCAGGGCCGCGGCGCCGCGGCGCGCGTGGACGGCGAAGGAGGGGGCCATGGGAAGTCGGTGCCTCTCGGTGGGTGTCTCACTGCGGTGGGCGGCATACGGCTGGGTGCTACGGGTGGTGCACAGCCTCGCACGGCAGCCCAGCCGCGCACTCGCGCGGTGGCACCGGGACGTCGGCTCCGCATACCTCGACGGTGCCGGTGTCCGGACGGCACCGCACGCGGCACGACCGGCTCCGGGGACCTGCGCCGCCACGGAGCGGGAGCTCCGGCTCGCCCGGCCGCACGGGGGTGCGGGCCGCGCTCACGGTTGCGGGTCAGCGCCGGATTCGCACCGGCTTTCCCCGTTCCGAGGCGGGATGAAGTTGTCACGCACACTTTAGCTGTCGCTTTACGGGCGTCTGATACCGCCACGAATGCCCTCCCGGCGGATGGCGTGGTTGTCCGCGGCCTGTGCCGAGCGGCGGTGGTCCGCCGGGAGCGGCAGCACGACGGGGGTGCCGGTCACTGATGTCCTCAAGCGCCGGACGGGCTTGTTTCAAGCCCGTCCGGCGCTTGAGGACCGGGCCCGGGGCTGAGCCCCGGCGGGCCGGGGCGGCCGTCCAGGGTGCCCGGTGCCCGGGGGCATTGCCCCCGCAAGCCCGTACTGGTACCACTCCTGATACAGCGTCAGGTATGCGGCGCGAGGCGGAAGCCGGGAGGCGGCGGGACATGGCTGGACTCATCGAGCACGGGCAGCTCTTCATCGGCGGGGTGATGGTCGATCCGGCCGGTACGGACACCATCGACGTCGTCTCCCCGCACACCGAAGCCGTCATCGGGCGGGTCCCGCACGCCTGCCGCAAGGACGTCGACCGGGCTGTCGCCGCCGCCCGCACCTCCTTCGACTCCGGCGTCTGGGCCGAGCGGCCCCTCGCCGAGCGGATCGAGGTCGTCACGCGGATCAAGGACGCGATCGCCGCCCGGCACGAGGAGATCGCCCGGGTCGTCTCCGCGCAGAACGGGTCCCCCTACTCCTGGAGCGTCCTCGGGCAGGCGCTCGGCGCCATGATGGTCTGGGACTGCGCCATCACCGTCGCCCGGGACTTCCCCTACGAGGAACGGCGGGCCGGTGTCCTCGGGCCGCTGCTCGTGCGGCGGGAGCCGGTCGGGGTCGTGGCGGCCGTCGTGCCGTGGAACGCGCCGCAGTTCGTGGCGGCCGCCAAGCTCGCGCCCGCGCTGCTGGCCGGCTGTTCGGTCGTCCTCAAGCCGTCCCCGGAGACGCCGCTGGACGCCTATCTGCTCGCGGAGATCGTCGCCGGGGCGGGACTGCCCGAAGGCGTGCTGTCGATCCTGCCCGCCGGCCGGGAGACCGGCGAGTACCTCGTCGGGCACCCCGGCATCGACAAGGTGTCCTTCACCGGCTCCGTGGAGGCGGGCCGGCGTGTCATGGCGACCGCCGCCCGCAACCTCACCCGCGTCACCCTGGAGCTCGGCGGCAAGTCCGCCGCCGTCATCCTCCCCGACGCGGACCTCGACGCGGCCGTCGCCGGCATCGTGCCCGCCGCCTGGATGAACAACGGCCAGACCTGCGTCGCCCAGACCCGCGTCCTGGCGCCCCGCGCCCACTACGACGAACTCGCCGAGCGCTTCGCCGCCGCCGCGTCCGCCTTCGTCGTCGGCGACCCACTGGACCCCGCCACCCAGGTCGGCCCGCTCGTCGCGGAGCGCCAGCGGCGCCGGTCGCTGGACTACATCGCGCTCGGGCAGCGCGAGGGCGCCAAGGTCCTCGCCGGGGGCGGCCGACCCGCCGGACAGGACAGCGGGTGGTACGTCGAGCCCACCCTCTTCGGCGACGTCGCCAACACGATGCGGATCGCCCGCGAGGAGATCTTCGGCCCCGTCGTCTGCCTCCTGCCGTACGAGGACGAGGAGGAGGCCGTCCGCATCGCCGACGACTCCGACTACGGTCTCTCCGGCAGCGTCTGGACCCGCGACGTCGAGCGCGGCATCGACGTCGCGCGACGGGTGCGCACCGGCACGTACTGCGTGAACACCTTCAGCCTCGACATGCTCGGCCCCTTCGGCGGCTACAAGAACTCCGGTCTGGGGCGGGAGTTCGGGCCGGAGGGCTTCGCCGCCTATATGGAACACAAGACGATCCATCTCCCCGCCGGTCACGAGGCGCCGTGATGGCCGAGCGCTGGCACGTGGAGGTCGACCGGAGCGTCTGCGTCGGATCGGGGATGTGCGCGGGGATCGCGCCGTGGGCGTTCCGGCTCGACACGGCCCGGCAGTCCCACCCTGTCGAACCGGAGACCGACGCGGCGCGCCCGTACGCGCCGCCGCGGAGAGCTGCCCCGTCGAGGCCATCACCCTCCGGGCTCTCGGCGACGGCGCCGCGGTCTTCCCGCCCGAGGACGCATGACCGGGGCCCCGGGGTCGCACAGGCAACCGGAACCGGGAGAGCCCACAACCGGAACACGAGTTGTCTTGTTACTCGTGCGTTCCTCATAGCGGGTTCATGACATATGCGACTGTCCCCTCCCGGTGACGCCGTGGAACCCTCACGACGTCACCGGACGAGGGAGTGCGATGAACAAGGGCTACGCCGTCTACTGCGACGCGGATCGCCGGTTCTACGACGCCCCGCACCGCCTGCCCACCGACGGCGACGGCCCCACCGCCTTCTACGCGACCGCCCGCCGCGAGCCCCCCGCCGACTGGCAGCGCCACGACTCCGGCGACTGGAGGGCGTTCCGGCCGCTCGACGCCCAACTGCCCAACCAGGGCTGGAAGATCCACGTCTCCGCGTGCCTGGACAACGCCGAGCGGATCCTCGCCGCCGTCTGGGACTACTGCGTACCGCGGCGCATCGCCTTCAAGTGCGTGCCGAGCCCGTACCTCCTGCACACCCGCAACGCCAAGTACGCCGACCGGGGCGGCAGCGGGAAGTTCATCACCGTCTACCCCGCCGACGACGCGCAGTGCCGGGCCGTCGCCGAGGACCTCGACGCCCTGCTGACCGGCGAGGCGGGCCCCTACATCCTCACCGACCTGCGCTGGGGCGACGGGCCGGTGTACGTGCGGTACGGCAGCTTCACCGAGCGGCACTGCTACGACGACAAGGGCGAGCTGCGCCCGGCCGTCGAGAACGCCGACGGGGTGCTCGTGCCCGACCGCCGGGACCCGGCCTTCCACGTCCCCGACTGGATCACCCTCCCCGACTTCCTCGCCCCGCACCTCGCCGCCCGCTCGGCGACGACGGTCAGCGACATCCCGTACCGGATCGACCGCGCCCTGCACTTCTCCAACGGCGGTGGCGTCTACGTCGGCACCGACCTGCGCACGAACCGGCAGGTCGTCCTCAAGGAAGGCCGCCCGCACGCGGGCCTGGCCGCCGACGGCGCCGACGCGGTGACCCGGCTGGAACGCGAACGGGACGCCCTGCGCGCGCTGTCGGGGCTGCCGTACACCCCCGAGGTGCACGACTACTTCACCCTCGGCGACCACCACTTCCTGGTCCTCGAATTCGTCGAGGGCCGGCCGCTCAACACCTTCTTCGCCCGGCGGCACCCGCTCGTCGACCCGGACCCCGGCGCCGAGGCCCTGGCCGCCTACACGGACTGGGCGATGCGGCTGTACCGGCTGGTCGAGGAGGCCGTCGACGCCGTCCACGCGCGCGGCATCGTCTTCAACGACCTGCACCTGTTCAACATCATGGTCGCCGAGGACGAGGAGTCGGTGGTCCTCCTCGACTTCGAGGCCGCCGCGCACATCGACGAGGGCCGCCGCCAGACCATCGCCAACCCCGGCTTCGTCGCCCCGGCCGACCGCAAGGGCTTCGACGTCGACCGCTACGCCCTGGCCTGTCTGCGCATCGCCCTTTTCCTGCCGCTGACGAGCCTGTTCGCCGTCGACCCGCACAAGGCGGCACACCTGGCACAGACGGCACGCGAGCAGTTCCCGGTGCCGCCCGGCTACTTCGACGAGGCCGTCGCGGAGATCGTCCACGGGCCGCGTACCGCGCGTGCCGCACGGGGGCTCGACGGGCCGCCGGGGGGATCGGCCACCGCCGCCGACTACCTGCCCGTCGACCTCGCCGACTGGCCGCGCAGCCGCGACTCCATGACGGAGGCCGTCCTCGCCTCGGCCACCCCCCAGCGCGAGGATCGCTACTTCCCCGGCGACATCGCCCAGTTCGCCACCGGCGGCGGCATCTGCTTCGCCCACGGCGCGGCCGGCGTGCTGTACGCCCTGGACGCCACCGGCGGGCGCGAGCGGTGCGGCGACGCCGAGGAATGGCTGCTGCGCCACACCAAGAGCCCCCGGCCCGGCACCCCCCTCGGCTTCTACGACGGACTCGCCGGCGTCGCCTGGGTCCTCGAACGGCTCGGCCACCGCGCCCGTGCCCTGGAACTCGCCGAGACGATCACCGCCCAGAACTGGGACCAGATCGCCCCCGACCTGCACAGCGGCCTCGCCGGCCTCGGCCTCGCCCTCGACTCCCTGGCCACGACCACGGGCGAGAGCGCCCTCCACGACGCGGCCCTGCGCTGCGCGGAACTGGTCATGGCCAAGCCGGTCGCCGAAGCGGGCGGCAAGCCCCGCGCCGGTCTGCTCCACGGCGCCACCGGCACGGCCCTGCTCCTGCTGCGCCTCTACGAACGCACCGGTGACCCGACACTCCTCGACCGCGCCGCCGACGCCCTGCGCCGTGACCTCGCCCGCTGCGTCCTCGGCGTGGGCGACGTCCTCCAGGTCGACGAGGGCTGGCGCACCATGCCCTACCTCGGCGCCGGAAGCGTCGGCATCGGCATGCTGCTCGACGACTACCTCGCCCACCGGCCCGACCCGGAGTTCGAGCAGGCGCGGGGCCGGATCGTCCGGGCCGCCCAGGCGACCTTCTACGCGCAGCCCGGCCTCTTCCGGGGCACCGCGGGCATGGTGCTCTACCTGAGCCGCACCACGGCCGCCGGACCCGGCACCGCCCCCGCAGACCTGCACCGCCAGATCGGCTCCCTGTCCTGGGGCGCCGTGCCCTTCCAGGGCCATCTGGCCTTCCCCGGCGAGCAGATGATGCGTCTGTCGATGGACCTGTCCACCGGCACCGCCGGTTGTCTGCTCGCCCTGGGCAGCGCCTTGCACCCCACACCGGTGCACCTGCCCTTCCTCCCGCCGCTCCGGCGGCCCCCAGAGCCGGCCCTTCGGGGTCGTACAGAAAAACACCCCGTCCCCACAAGTGAGAGGAACTGACATGACCCTTCTCGACCTGCAGACGATGGAGACCCCCAAGACCGAGGTGACCAACGAGCTGGGCGGCGGCGGTGGCGGCAGCCGCGCCAGCCTGCTGCTCTGTGGTGACAGCAGCCTGTCGGTCGTCACCTGCAACTGATCGCGGGCACGGCGGTCGCAGACCGCCACGCCACGATCGTGGTGACGTAACCCACGCACGGTCGAACCGGTCCCGGGCGCATCGCCGCCCGGGGCCGGTTCGCGCCCCTGGCCACGCCCACGGACGAGGACCCACCGCGTATGGCCACGACGCCCCGCACACCCAGAGCCACGGACCCCGCACCGGCGGCCGACGAACGCAGGCCCCCCGCCCGGGGCCGGGCGCACGACGACGCAACGGTGAACGAGGACGCTCGGGTGAACGAGGACGCACGGGCGGTCGACAACGCTCGGGCGCGCGATGACGCACGGGCACACGACACCGCGCAGGCACACGACACCGACGCATCGGACGCCGACCGGCTGCTGCTGGCCGCCGCCCGGCACAGCGTCGGCCGCACCGCCGTGATCTGCCTGCTCAGCACGGTGACCGCGGGCTGTGCGCTCGCCCTGCCCGCCGCGCTCGGCCACACCCTCGACCTGATCCTTGCCAACGGCCCCTCGCCGTACCTCTGGACGGCCCTGTGCGCGGCCCTGATCAGCGCCGAAGTCCTCCTCGAAGCTCTGACGGCCTTCGTCACCGGCACCACGAACGCGCGCGGCGGCTCCTGGCTCCGCCGCCTCGGTGTCCGGGGTCTGCTCGCCGCCGGCCCGCACCACGCCTCCCGCTTCACCCCCGGCGACCTTGTCACCCGGCTGACCGGCAACGCGGCCGAGGCGGGCACCGCCCCGACGACCGCCGCCACCGGCGTCGCCGCGCTGATCACCCCGCTCGGCGGGCTGATCGCCCTCGCCTTCATCGACCTCTGGCTGGCCGCCGTCTTCCTCGCCGGGGCACCGGCGCTGTTCCTCTTCCTGCGTGCCTTCGCCCGCAGCTCCTCCGACAGCGTCTCGCGCTACCAGCGCGTCCAGGGCGAACTCGCCGCCCGGCTCGTCGAGGCCCTCGGCGGTGCCCGTACCGTCGCCGCCGCCGGCACCGCCCGGCGCGAGCGCGACCGGGTCCTCGCACCGCTGCCCGAACTGAGCGCCCAGGGGCGGCGCATGTGGCAGGTGTACGGGCGGGCCGTCGTCCAGGGCGGCATCCTGGTGCCGCTGCTGCAGACGGCCGTCCTCGCGGTCGGCGGGGTGCGCCTCGCCGCCGGTGACCTGAGCGTCGGCGAACTGCTGGCCGCCACCCGTTACGCGGCGCTCGCCGCCGGTGTCGGCTCCGTCATCGGCCGGCTCAACTCCCTGGTGCGCAGCCGCGCCGCCGCCCGGCGCGCCGCCGAACTCCTGGCGCTGCCCGCCATGCCGTACGGCACCAGGCCCCTGCCCCCGGACGGCCCCGGCCGGCTCGAACTGAGGGGCGTGAGCGTCACCCGCGGTGGCTGCGAGGTGCTGCGCGGCGTCGACCTGGTGGTCCCCGGCGGTACCACGACGGCCGTCGTCGGCCGCTCCGGCGCGGGCAAGTCCGTCCTGGCCGCCGTCGCCGGCCGGCTGACCGACCCCGGCAGCGGGCAGGTGCTGCTCGACGGCGTGCCCCTGACCGAGGCGGACCCCGCAGAGCTGCGGCGGGAGATCGGGTACGCCTTCGAGCGGCCCGCGCTGTTCGGTGACACGGTCGGGGGGGCCGTCGCCTTCGGGGCGTACGCCCCCGACGGGCCCGCCGTCGAGGCCGCCGCGCGGGCGGCCAGCGCGGACCGCTTCATCCGGTTGCTCCCGCGCGGGTACGACACCCCCCTCGCCGACGCGCCGCTGTCGGGCGGCGAGCTGCAACGCCTCGGCCTGGCCCGGGCCTTCGCCCACGCGGGCCGGCTGCTGGTGCTCGACGACGCCACCTCCAGCCTGGACAGCGTCACGGAGGTTCAGGTGGGGCGGGCACTGGTCGGCGAGGTCCGGGCGGGCACCCGGCTGCTGATCGCGCACCGCGTCTCCTCGGCGGCCCGCGCGGACCGCGTCGCCTGGCTGGAGAACGGCCGCATCCGCGCCGTGGGCCCGCACGAGGAGCTGTGGGAACTGGCCGACTACCGGGCGGTGTTCGCGGACGAGCCGGAGGAGTCGGCCGAGCCGGCCGAGCCGGAAGCCGAGCGTGCCGACGGAACGGGGGCGGGCCGGTGAGTGACAGCGTGTGGGTTGTACCTCCGGGTGAACAGGCGAGGCGCGGCCCGGTGGCCGACACCCGCACGCGGCCCGGTCCCGCCCGCCGCATCCTGCGGAAGGCCGTGTGGGTCGTCCGCCCGGGGCGAGGGCGCGCTCAGGGCACCGTCGCTGCTGCGACGTGGCGGACCACTCCGCCGGGACTCGGCCGGGCCGGGGCCGCCGCCCCCGCCGGGAGGCAGCCCGCCGGGCGGGGTGCGGTCCGGTGACCGGCACCCGCACGCGGCCCGGTCCCGCCCGCCGCGTCCTGCCGAAGGCCAAACGCTTCCTGGCGTGCCGCAAGCGCGTGCTGCTGACGCTCGGCGGCTGGTCCCTGCTGGAGTCCGCGCAGACCTTCCTCGGCGGCTACAGCGTGGCCCGCGCCCTCGACGACGGATTCCTGGCGGGCCGGCCCGGCGTCGGACTCGGCTGGCTGGCGCTCGCCGCCGTGACGATCGTCGTCGGCGGACTCGCCACCGGCGGGGTGTTCCGCGGGCTGGCCGACCTCGTGGAGCCGCTCCGGGACGGGCTGGTGCGCCGGGTGGTGAGCCGGTCGCTGGGGGAGGCTGTGAGCGGCGGGGGGCGGGCGGACAGCGCCGTGGTCTCCCGGCTGACCCACCAGACCGAGCTGGCCCGCGACAGCTTCGCGGGGCTGGTGCTGGTGGCCCGCTCGTTCGTCTTCACCGCGGCCGGGGCGTTGCTGGGCCTCGCCTCCCTCGCGCCGCTCCTGCTGCTGGTCGTCGTGCCGCCCCTGCTGCTGGGCCTGGCGCTGTTCGTGGCCACCCTGGCACCGATGGCCGACCGGCAGCAGGACTTCCTCGGCGCCGACGAACGCATGTCCACCGAGTTCGGCGCGCTCGCCGAGGGGCTGCGCGACGTGGTGGCGTGCGGGGCGGAGCGGCAGGCCACCGGACGGGCGGACGCGCTGATCGCCGCCGAGGTCCGGGCGGCCCGTTCGCTCGCCGGGTGGGCGGCGGTCCGGGCCCTGGCGCTCGGCGTGGCCGGGCAGTTGCCGGTGGTGCTGCTGCTCGTCGCCGCGCCCTGGCTGCTCGACCGGGGCCTGACCGCGGGCGAGCTGCTCGGCGCGCTCACCTACCTCGTCCAGGCGCTGCTGCCCGCCCTGCACACCCTGATGAACGCGCTCGGAGCGGCGGGCACCCGGCTGCTGGTGGTGCTCGACCGCCTCACCTCGGGTGCCGACGGCGACCTGCCCGCGCACGGCGACGAGGGGGCGCCGGCGGCGCCCGCGCAGCCGCCGCGCGTCGAGTTGCGGTCGGTCACCTTCGCCTACGGGCCGCGCGCCCACCCCGTCGTCCGGGACCTCGACCTCGTGGTGGAGCCAGGCGAGCACCTGGTGGTGGTCGGCCCCAGCGGCATCGGCAAGTCCACCCTGACGGGACTCGTCGCGGGGCTGCTCACCCCGGACCGGGGCGAGGTGCGGGTGGCGGGGGAGCCCGTGGCCGGGCCGGCGGCGGCCCCGGGCCGGGAGTGGGCGCGGCAGCGGGTGCTGATCCCCCAGCAGGCCTATGTCTTCACCGCCACCGTCCGGGAGAACCTGCTCTACCTCCGCCCCGGCGGGGCGCCCCCGGCGGCCGTCGCGGCATCGGTGGCGGCCGTGGGCCTCGAAGGGCTGGTGGAGCGGCTGGGCGGGCTGGACGCACAGGTCGACCCGGCCGCGCTGTCACAGGGGGAGCGGCAGCTCATCGCGCTGGGCCGGGCCCATCTGTCCCCCGCGCCGCTCGTGCTGCTGGACGAGGCGACCTGCTATCTGGACCCGGCGGCGGAAGCGCGCGCCGAGCGCGCCTTCGCCGAGCGGCCCGGCACCCTGATCGTGGTGGCGCACCGGATCAGCTCCGCGCGCAGGGCCGACCGGGTGCTGGTGATGGACGGCGCCCACGCCGTCTGCGGGCGCCACGACGAACTGCTCGACTCCTCGGTCCTCTACCGCGATCTGGTGGGGCGCTGGCACGCGGGGCACGTCTGACCCAGGCACGCTGCCCGGCCCGCGGCCCCGGCTACACCCACCCCGCGCACTGGGAGATCCGTATGGCGTCCACCCGGTTGCGGGCGCCGGTCTTGCGGGTGATGGCGGCCATGTAGTTGCGCACGGTCCCGTTCGACAGACACAGACTGCGGGCGATCTCCCCGATGGAGGCGCCCTCGGCGGCCAGCGATAACACGCTGAGTTCGCGTCGCGTCAGCGGCATTTCCGACGCCTCCAGAAAGCCGAAGCCGAGTGACTCGTCGACGTAGCGCTCGCCCTTGGCGACACGCCGGATGCCCTCGACCAGCCGATCGGGAGAAGCGTTTTTGCTCAAGAACCCCAGGGCCCTCTCCTCATAGGCCCGGCGCAGGGGGCCCGGCCGTCCCGCGCTCGCCAGGGCCAGCAGGGAGAAACCGTCGCCCCCTTCGTAACATCGGCGGGACAGCTCCCGGATGCCGCGCGGGCCGACCGCGTCGGGGCTGTCCATGTCCACCACGCACACCTGGGGCCGCAGCGTCCGCGAGGTCGCGACGGCTCCCGGCCAGGACGTCGAGGAGACCTCGAGATCGGTCTCCCTACCGATCAGCGCTGCCAGCGCCGTCCTCAGCAGATAGGTGTCGTGCACCAGAAGGACCCGGATCACGTTCCCGCCTCTCCCCGCTCGCGCTCCCCGGGTAGCGAGCGCTACGTCGGGCACGTCGGTAAATACTTACCGGCGTGTGCCACTGTCACGGGTGCCGAAACCGAACGTGCGGGGGGCGCAAGGGCGCACGAAACTCGCGGCGTGCGCCCCAAGTGTGAGCGAATGCGCCTCCCCCTGCGCATGGACGCCGGAGCGGGAAGGTGGTCGTACGCGGCGGTCAGCGCCGTTTGGCGCGGCCCGACTTGGTGTGACTCGTAGGGGTACGACCCGACTTGACGCGCCCGCCGCCCGCCGCGCCTGCCGCGCCCGCTGTTCCCGCCGCCGCGCCCGTCGCGCTCCCCGTGCCCGCCGTCGGGCCGTCGGCCGCCGACGTCAGGTCGATCAGCCGGCAGACCGTCTCGATGTCTATCTTCACCTGGGCGATGGAGGCCCGCCCCGACAGCCAGGTGATCAGCGCCGAGTGCCAGGTGTGCTCGATGACCCGCACGGCCGAGAGCTGCGCGGGGGTGGGCGGGACGGTCAGGCCCATCGCGTCCAGGATGATCGTCGTCGTCAGCCGGGAGGCCGCGTCGACCTCGGCGCTCACCGACCGGTCGGCGAACGTGAGGGCGCGCACCATCGCGTCGGCCAGATGCGGCTCGCGTTGCATCGCGCGGAACGCCCGCATCAGCGTCTGCGCGACCCGGGCGGCGGGCTCCTCCTCGGTGGGCGGACGCTTGCGCAGCGTCTCGTGCAGATGCTGGAGCTGGTCCTGCATCGTGGCCACCAGCAGATGGATCTTCGAGGGGAAGTAGCGGTAGAGCGTGCCGAGCGCGACGCTCGAGGACTCGGCGACCTCCCGCATCTGCACCGCGTCGAAGCCGCCGCGGCCGGCCAGCTGGGCGGTGGCGTGCAGGATCCGGCGGCGCCGCGCCTCCTGACGCTCGGTCAGGGGGAGACCGGACGGGGCGATGGCGACCGATGCGGTCGCCGACTTGGGTTCCGTCGTCATATGTCCCATTCCGTGGCAATCCATCCAGCGGTGTCTGTACAGCCCGGACGGCACAGCATGGCAGGGGCCGGGTCGTGGCGCGAATCACCTGATCCGGCTCCGGCGCGTTGCCGTGAGGCCGGTAGATTCGAGACTTCTGGACGACTCGGTCTGAAACTTGTTCTAGATTACCGCGACCGGTTACGCTCCGGCGGAATCGCAGTGAGAAGGAGGCCGGGAGTGACCGCTGAGGCCGCTGAGGCAACGAGATCCCACCTCCTGGACCAGGACGTCGGCCGACCGCTGCGCATCGCGATGCTCACGTACAAGGGGAACCCGTTCTGCGGCGGCCAGGGCGTCTACGTACGCCACCTCTCCCGTGAACTCGCCCGGCTCGGCCACACCGTCGAGGTCATCGGTTCCCAGCCCTATCCCGTCCTGGACGAGGGCACCGGACCCGGCAAGGTCAGCCTCACCGAGCTGCCCAGCCTCGACCTCTACCGCCAGCCGGACCCCTTCCGCACCCCGGGGCGCGACGAGTACCGCGACTGGATCGACGCGCTGGAGGTCGGCACCATGTGGACCGGCGGTTTCCCCGAGCCGCTCACGTTCAGCCTGCGCGCCCGCCGTCATCTGCTGGCCCGCCGCGGCGAGTTCGACGTCGTCCACGACAACCAGACCCTCGGCTACGGCCTCCTCGGCAACCTCGGCACCCCCCTGGTCACCACCATCCACCACCCCATCACCGTCGACCGGCAGCTGGACCTCGACGCCGCCGACGGCTGGCAGCGCCGCGCCTCCGTGCGCCGCTGGTACGGCTTCACCCGGATGCAGAAGCGCGTCGCCCGGCGGCTGCCGTCCGTGCTCACCGTCTCCGGCTCCTCGCGCCAGGAGATAGTCGATCACCTCGGGGTGCGCGACGAGCGCGTCCACGTCGTCCACATCGGCGCCGACACCCAGCTCTTCTCCCCGGACCCGGCCGTCGCCGAGGTACCCGGCCGGATCGTGACGACCTCCAGCGCCGACGTCCCCCTCAAGGGACTCGTCCACCTCGTCGAGGCGCTCGCCAAGGTCCGTACGGAGGCCCCCGACGCCCACCTCGTCGTCGTCGGCAAGCGCGCCGAGGGCGGCCCGGTCGCCGCGGCCATCGAGCGGTACGGGCTCGAGGGGGCCGTCGAGTTCGTCAAGGGCATCACCGACGCCGAGCTCGTCGACCTGGTCCGCTCGGCGCAGATCGCCTGCGTCCCCTCCCTCTACGAAGGCTTCTCGCTGCCCGCCGCCGAGGCCATGGCGACCGGCACGCCGCTGGTGGCCACCACCGGCGGCGCCATCCCCGAGGTCGCCGGCCCCGACGGCGAGACGTGCCTCGCCGTGCCGCCCGGTGACGCGGGGGCGCTCGCCGCCGCGCTGGGCCGGCTGCTCGGCGACGCGGGACTGCGCCGCCGGCTGGGCGCCGCGGGCCGCGAGCGTGTGCTGGCCCGGTTCACCTGGGAGCAGGCCGCCATCGGCACCGCCGAGCGCTACCGCGCCGCCATCGCCGACCGGGGCGCCGGGCGCGGCGCCCCGGCCCGCGCCACCGCGAGACGCAAGCCCGCCTGACCCCTGGACCGGCGGCCGCCCGCCACCCGCTTTCGCCCCCTCACGACCCCGCAGGACGCATTCCCCGAGCCAGAAGGCAGAGCCCGTGCTGACCGTCGATTTCTCCCGCTTCCCGCTCGCCGCAGGCGACCGCGTCCTCGATCTGGGGTGCGGCGCAGGGCGGCACGCCTTCGAGTGCTACCGGCGGGGCGCGCAGGTCGTGGCCCTCGACCGCAACGGCGAGGAGATCCGCGAGGTCGCCAAGTGGTTCGCCGCCATGAAGGAGGCCGGTGAGGCCCCGGCGGGCGCCACCGCCACCGCCATGGAGGGCGACGCGCTGGCCCTGCCCTTCCCCGACGACAGCTTCGACGTCGTCATCATCTCCGAGGTCATGGAGCACATCCCGGACGACAAGGGCGTGCTCGCCGAGATGGTGCGCGTCCTCAAGCCCGGCGGCCGTATCGCCGTCACCGTGCCGCGCTACGGCCCGGAGAAGATCTGCTGGGCCCTCTCCGACGCCTATCACGAGGTCGAAGGCGGCCACATCCGCATCTACCGCGGCGACGAACTCCTGGACCGGATGCGCGAGGCGGGCCTCAAGCCGTACGGCACCCACCACGCCCACGGGCTGCACAGCCCGTACTGGTGGCTCAAGTGCGCCTTCGGGGTGGGCAAGGACGGTCAAGACGCAGCGCTGCCGGTCCGCGCGTACCACAAGCTGCTGGTCTGGGACATCATGAAGAAGCCACGGGCCACCCGCCTCGCCGAGCAGGTCCTCAACCCCCTCATCGGCAAGAGCTTCGTCGCCTACGCCACCAAGCCGCACGCCGCGGCCGCCCAGGTCACCAAGGACGCTGCCCGCGAGGGGCGAGCGTGACGACACCGGGCCGTACCGAGCGCCTCGTCCTCGCCGGGGTGCTCACCGCCGAGCAGGTCGCGCAGACCGTCGCGGGCATCGCCGCCACGCAGTGCCCCGACGGCGCCATACCCTGGTTCCGCGGCCACCACCTGGACCCCTGGGACCACGTCGAGGCCGCGATGGCGCTGGACGTGGCGGGCGAACGGGACCGGGCCGAGGCCGCCTACCGCTGGCTGGCCGAGCACCAGAACCCCGACGGCTCGTGGTACGCCGCGTACGCCGACGGCGACCCCGAGGAGCCCACCGACCGGGGGCGGGAGACGAACTTCGTCGCCTACGTCGCCGTCGGCGTCTGGCACCACTACCTCGCCACCGGCGACGACGCCTTCCTCGACCGCATGTGGCCGACCGTCTTCGCCGCCGTCGAGTTCGTCCTGGGCCTGCAACAGCCCGGCGGCCAGATCGGCTGGAAGCGGGAGGACGACGGCACCCCCGTCGACGACGCGCTGCTGACCGGCTCGTCCTCCATCCACCACGCGCTGCGCTGCGCCCTCGCCATCGCAGAGCACCGCGAGGAGCCGCAGCCCGACTGGGAACTGGCCGCGGGCTTCCTCGGCCACGCCATCCGGCACCACCCCGAGCGGTTCCTGGACAAGGACCGCTTCTCGATGGACTGGTACTACCCGGTCCTCGGCGGCGCGGTCACCGGCGCCGCCGCGAAGGAGCGCCTGGAGGCGGGCTGGGACCGCTTCGTCGTCCCGGGCCTGGGCGTGCGCTGCGTCTCCGACCGGCCCTGGGTGACCGGCGGCGAGAGTTGCGAACTCGCCCTCGCGCTCTGGGCGATGGGCGAGTCCGACCGCGCGGTCGCGATCCTCCAGTGGATCCAGCACCTACGCGCCGAGGACGGCATGTACTGGACCGGCTACGTCTACGAGGACGACGCCGTCTGGCCGGAGGAACGCACCTCCTGGACCGCCGGCTCACTGCTCCTGGCCGTGGCCGCCCTCGGCGGCGACGAGGCGACCACCACGGTCTTCGGCGGCGAACGCCTCCCGTACGGCCTGGAACCGGACTGCTGCGCCTGAGTCCTGAGCCGGACGGTCGAAGCCGGCCCCGGCCCGGGAAGCCCCCGCCAGCGGGGCGGGAGAGCCGCCGCGGGGCGGGAATCCGGGCGCCGGTCGGCAATCCAACCGCCCGGGGCGGGGCTCCAGCCGCCGGGCGGTAAACCCGGGTTCCGGGCAGGGAATCCAGCCGTCGGGGGGCGAATCCAGCCCGTCCGGCGGTTGAGGACAATCTTGTACGGCGACAACGACCGCGGTTCCTGGGGAACGGACCCCACCCGAACGGACCCCTCCGAGTCGCACAGCGAACCGCGCCGGGCCACCCTGAGAGAACACAGCCGCACCGCCGCCCCCAACAGTCGCCCCGGCCCAAGGCGTTGTCAGTGGCCCGTTCTAGAGTGACGTCATGAGCCTTCTCAGTCACGACCGTTACTGCTCCGAGGTCGAAGCCCAGACCGGACTGCTGCGTTCGGCACTGCACGGCACCGACCTCTCCGCGACCGTGCCCACCTGTCCCGACTGGTCGCTCAGCGAGCTGGTCCTGCACGTCGGCGGCGCGCAGCGCTGGGCCGAGACGATCGTGCGGACGCGCGCGAGCGAGCCCGTGGCCCCCGAGGCGATCGCCGGCGCGGCCGGCCCGGACCCGCTCGACGCGGCCGGGCTCGACGCGTGGCTGGCCGAGGGCGCCGAGGCGCTCGCGCGGACCCTGCGCGCCGCGGACCCCGCCGAGGAGGTGTGGACCTGGGCACCGAAGCAGACGCCGGGCTTCTGGGCCCGCCGGATGGCGCACGAGACGGTGATCCACCGGGCCGACGCGTATCTGACCGCCGGCCTCGACTTCACCCTCGACGCCGATCTCGCGGCGGACTGCATCGACGAATGGCTGGAGATCGGCAGCTATCCGCAGACGGTGGAGCGCAAGCCGGAGCTCAAGGAGCTGCTCGGCCCCGGCCGCACCATTCATCTGCACGCCACGGACACCCCTGCCGAGCTCGAGGCGGAGTGGTTCGTCGACCTCACCGGTGAGCGTGCCACCTGGCGTCGCGCCCACGAGAAGGCGGCCGTCGCCCTGCGTGGGCCGCTCACCGACGTCCTGCGCGTCTTCTACCGCCGCCTCCCGGCGGACACCGACCGTGTCGAGGTGCTCGGCGACCGCGAGCTGCTCGACTTCTGGCTGGAGCGGGTCACCTTCTGATGAGAACCGACGAGCACATGTCCGACGGCGGGCGCCGGGCGCCCGCGCCGCGCCGTCTGCTGCGTGGTGCCCTGCCGGTGGTCCTGATGCTCGTCGCGGCCTGTACGGGCGACGGCGGTGGCGTGGCCGCCGCCGCCGGGCAGCCCGGGGTGGCGGGCGTCGGCGACCCGCTCTTCCCCCGCCTGGGCAACGGCGGTTATGACGTCCGCCACTACGGACTCACCCTCGACTACGTGCCCGAGGGGAACCGGCTGCACGGCATCGCCGTCGTCAAGGCCCGGGCCAAGCAGGATCTGAACGCCTTCAACCTCGACTTCAAGGGTTTGAAGGTGCGGACCGCGCTGGTCGACGGAAAGTCCGCGCGGGTCTCCCGCAAGGGCGACGAACTGACGGTGACGCCCCGCTCGACGATCGGCAAGGGGCACGAATTCGAGGCGAAGATCGTCTATGACGGCAAGCCCCAGCGCGTCGTCGACGCGGACGACGGCAAGGAGGGCTGGGTCGAGACCGACGACGGTTCGGTGAGCCTCGGTGAGCCCATGGGCTCGATGACCTGGTTCCCCGGCAACCACCACCCCTCGGACAAGGCCACCTACGACATCGACGTCACCGTCCCCGAGGGCTTCACCGCCGTGGCCAACGGCGAGTTGAAGCGCAAGAAGGTCGCCGAGGACGGACGGACGACCTTCGCCTGGCACACCGCCGAACCCATGGCCAGCTATCTCGCCAGCGTCGCCGTAGGGGACTTCACCGTCTCCGAGACCAAGGCGAAGAACGGCCTCCCGGTGTACGTCGCCGTCGACCCGGACGAGGCGGAGCGGAGCAAGGGCGTCGAGAAGCTCATACCCGAGGTCGTCGAGTGGGGGAGCGGACTCTTCGGCCCGTACCCCTTCAGCGGCACCGGCGCCGTCATCGACAACAACCCCGACATCGGCTACGCCCTGGAGACACAGAGCAAGCCGTACTTCCCGCACGCGCCCGACGATCTGCTGGTGGTGCACGAGCTGGTGCACCAGTGGTTCGGCAACTCCGTCTCCCCCCGCACCTGGCGGGACATGTGGCTCAACGAGAGCTTCCCGACCTACGCCGAGTGGATGTGGGAGGAGAAGACCGGCGGCCGGAGCGTGGCCAAGATATTCCAGGACTACTACGACGGCACCGACAAACTCAGCAAGTACATCTGGGACTTCCCGCCCGGCAGCCCGCCCGCCGACGACGTGTCCGGCGACCCCGTCTACGGCCGGGGCGCGATGGTGCTGCACAAGGTGCGCGAAACCGTCGGCGACAAGACCTTCTTCGACATCCTCCGCACCTGGACGAAGGAACACCGGCACGGCAACGCCGAGACCCGCCAGTTCATCGAGCTGTGCGAGAAGAAGTCCGGCAAGGACCTGGGCAAGCTCTTCGAGGCCTGGCTGTACGGAAAGGCGAAGCCTCCGAGGGGCGAGGTCACGCCGTAGTCGGTCGGGTGTGCCACCGCTGCGCGGCGGTGTCCTCAAGCGCCGGACGGGGTTGGTCCAGCCCGTCCGGCGATTGGGGGAAAACCCCACAGAAAAGCCCCCCCCCCAGCAGGCACAGCCAACAAACAACCAATTGGCACTCATT
>NZ_JBVIQR010000021.1:48022-110378 GCF_055576875.1 Streptomyces sp. NPDC033229
ATTTTGTTGTTGTTTCCAACGGCTCGGCTATCTTTTAACCCTCCTCCCCCCCCCCCTCCCCCCGCGCCCGCAGGGCGCTCGCCGCCGCAGGCGGCAACGGCCGGCAGCCACGCGGTGATCACGCGTTGAGCTCGGCCAGTACCCGCAGCGTCCGGAGGTCGGGCGCCGTCACCAGCAGATCCGTGACCGGCCCCGCCCGCCATGCCGTCAGCCGTTCGGCGATCCGCTCCGCCGGCCCGACCAGGGAGATCTCGTCGGCGAAGGAGTCCGGCACCGCCTCCACCGCCTCCGCCCGCCGCCCCGCGAGAAACAGCTCCCGCACCCGCCGCGCCGCGTCCCCGAAACCCATCCGCGCCATCAGATCGGCGTGGAAATTACGGGTCGCGTGCCCCATCCCGCCGATGTAGAAGCCGAGCATCTCCTTCACCGGCCGCAACCCCTCGGCGACATCGGCACACACCCGCGCCCGCACCATGGGCGCGACCATGAACCCCGCGGGCACCTCGCCCAGTGAGGCCGTGTAGACGTCCGCGCGCTCGGGCGACCAGTACAGCGGCAGCCAGCCGTCGGCGATGCGCGCGGTCTGCGCGATGTTCCGGGGGCCCTCCGCACCGAGCAGGACGGGCAGTCCGGAACGGAGCGGGTGGGTGACGGACTTCAGCGGCTTGCCGAGGCCGGTGGCTCCGGGACCGGTGTAGGGGAGGGGATGGAAACGGCCGTCGAGTGCGACGGGGGCCTCCCGGCGCAGCACCTGTCGGACGATGTCCACGTACTCGCGCGTAGCGGTCAGCGGGCTCGCCGGGAACGGCCGCCCGTACCACCCCTCCACCACCTGCGGCCCCGACAGCCCCAGCCCGAGCAGCATCCGGCCCCCGGAGAGATGGTCGAGCGTCAGCGCGTGCATCGCCGTGGCGGTGGGCGCGCGGGCCGCCATCTGGGCCACGGCCGTGCCGAGCAGGATCCGTGTCGTGCGGGCGGCGATCCAGGTGAGCGCGGTGAAGGCGTCGGAGCCCCAGGACTCCGACGTCCACACCGAGTGGTACCCCAGCCGCTCGGCCTGCCGGACGAGGTCCACGTGCCGTGGGTCGGGGCCGCGGCCCCAGTAGCCGAGTGCCAGGCCGAGTCGCATGCGGTGCCGCCCCCTCCACTGGAACTGACGAGCCGTCAGGCAGAGTCCGGCGACTGTACGGGCGACCGGCCGCCCCCGCAAGAGGGACCCGCCTCGCGGGCGGTTCCGGCGCGGCGGTCACGAGCGGGGGCGACGGTCACCGGTCGGGGCGGCGGTCAAGAGCCGGGGCGGTAAAGGCGAAGGCCCGCCGGGCAACCCCGGCGGGCCTTCGATGACGGAGCTTCCTCCGGCGCGTGCCTCAGCCGCGCTGGATGCCCGTCGTGTCCTGCAGCACGCCGCGGCGGCCGTCCTGCGTCTGCGCGACGAGCGCCTGACCGCGCTGGTCCACCGCGAGGTACCACGTGCCGGGCGCCAGCTCGGCGATCTGCGTCGGCGAGCCGTCCTCCCCGTACAGGGGGCGGGCCACCGGCACCGCGAACCAGAACGGGGCGAAGTCACCGGCGGGTGCCGCGGCGGGCTGGGCGCCCACCGGGCCGGCGGGCTGCGCCTGAGCCGGCTGGTCCTGCTGCTGGGCCTGCGGCTGACCGGTCTGGCCGGTCTGCGCGCCGTAGGGCTGCTGCTGCGCACCGTACGGGGCCTGACCCTGCTGCATGCCACCCGGACCCGGGTAGCCGTAGCCCGGACCGGCACCGTACGGGGACGGGGCCTGCGGGGCCGGAGCGCCCATCAGCGGGGCCTTCAGCGCCGGGATCCGCTGCGTGAGCAGCGCACCGGCGGCCATCACGAGCAGCGCGATGAGTGCCAGGATGCGGCCGACGCCCGCACCGACCTTGTCGTTGTCCTCCAGAGCGCCGCCGAACATCGTCCACAGCGAGGACCACGCGGCGAACACCGTCAGAGCGGTGCCCCACTGGTCGAGCGTGAGCCCGAGCAGATTGCGGCCCTGGGGCTGGAAGCGGCCCGCGATGATGAGCACCGCGCCGACGATCCCGGCGAGGACGACGGTGGGCAGCACCGGGAAGAGCTTCGAGTCCCACAGGTTGGGCAGGTCCGACTTGTCGCAGAACTGGCCACTGCAATCGACGGAGTAAAAATCGAGGAACGAGGCGATGAACAGCAACACCGCTGCTCCGATCACCACGCCGTCGCCTCGAGTGAGGGAGCGGATGTTCACCTAAAATCCTTTGTCAGAGCTGTCAGAAGTCGTCGCGGTCGCCGATACGCGAGCTGCGGGGGCGCGGGGGTGGCCGCCCCATCGTACGGGTGAACCTATCGCCTGGGCGGTCGGGGCGTCTCCTTCGTATCACCCTCGTGACACGGCCGTGGCCTGCTGGTATCTACCCTCGCAGGAAGTCCGTAATGCCGTCCGCGATCCCTCGCGCCGCCTTCTCGCGCCACACGGTGTCGGTGAGCAGAGCGGCGTCCTTCGGGTCACGCATGTTGCCGCATTCGATGAACACCTTCGGCTGGGTGGAGAGATTGAGGCCGCCCAGATCGGACCGGGTGTCCAGGCCGGTGCCGCCCCCGATGTAGTTGGACGGCGCGCTTCCGGTCGTCCGTACGAAGTTCCCGGCGATCCGCGCGCCCAGCTCCTTCGACGGCCCGACGATGGGCGCGGTGTCCGCGCGGCCGCCGCGCACGGTCGCGGGCAGGATCACATGGAAGCCGCGATTGCCGACCGCCGAACCGTCCGCGTGCACGGACACCACGGCGTCGGCGTGCGCCTTGTTGCCGATCGCGGCCCGCTCGTCCACGCACGGCCCGTACGGCCGGTCGCCGTCGTGGGTGAAGCTGACGGTGACGCCCTGGTCCTGGAGCATCGTCTTGATCCGGTGCGCGACATCGAGCGTGAACGTGGCCTCGGCGTAGCCGTCGTCGGTGGACGTGCCGGTGGTGTCGCACTCCTTGCGCCCGGTGCCGATGTCGACGGAACGGTTGATCTCGGCGGTGTGGTCGCGGTTACGGGTGTTGTGACCGGGGTCGATGACGACGACCTTGCCCTTGAGCGGACCGTCGGCGCGGGGCCGGCCGACCGCCCCCGCCGCCGTCGCCCCGTCGGCGGGACGCGACGCCCCGCCCGTCGGCTTCGACGGCGGCGTCACGAACGGCGAGGGGCGCGCGGACGACGGCTTCCCGGGCCGGCCGGACTGCCCGGACCGGTCCGACGGTGCGGGACCCGTCGCGGAGGAGGCCGCCACCGGGGACTTGGCGTCGTCCGCACCACCGCCCGCGGCGGCGTCCCACAGCAGCCAGCCCGCCAGCGAGAGCGCCAGTAAAGCGGCCAGCGCCACGAGAAGGGGGGTGCGGAGGGTGGTGCCGCCCAGGCGGCCGGGCACGCGGGAATTCCTGCCGTTGGACACCTGGCGATGCTAGCGCCGCGGCTCGCGCTCCGAGACCCCCTCCAGGGAAGTAGGGGCAGCACCACCGCTGCGCGGCGGTGTCCTCAAGCCCGTCCGGCGATTGAGGACGCGCCCGCGGGGCGCCCGCCGCAGGACGGCCCGCAGTTCAAGACCCGCCGGCCAGGCGAGAGGCGCGGGGCCCGGCCACCCGGCGCAGCACGCGCAGCGAGCGCGTCACCGACACCTCGGCGAACTCGCCGGACTCCAGGGCCCGGAGGTAGACGCGGTACGGCGCCTGCCCGCCGTCCGCCGGGTCCGGGAAGACATCGTGGATGACGAGCAGCCCGCCCGGGGCGACGTGCGGGGCCCAGCCCTCGTAGTCGGCGTTCGCGTGCTCGTCGGTGTGCCCGCCGTCGATGAAGACCAGCCCGACCGGCGTCCCCCAGACCGCCGCGACCTGCGGCGACCGGCCGACGATCGCGATCACGTGCGGTTCCAGGCCCGCCTTGTAGAGCGTGCGCCGGAACGTCGGCAGGGTGTCCATGCGGCCCACACCGGGGTCGTCGTCCACGACGGACGGGTCGTGGTACTCCCAGCCGGGCTGCTGCTCCTCGCTGCCTCGATGGTGGTCGACGGTCACGGCCGTCGTCCCGGCCTCCCGCGCGGCGGCGGCCAGCAGCAGGGTGGAGCGCCCGCAGTACGTACCGACTTCGAGCAGCGGGCCGAGCGCCGCGGCCTCCTCGGCGGCGGCGTAGAGGGCGAGGCCCTCGTCGACCGGCATGAAGCCCTTCGCCGCCTCGAAAGCGGCGAGTATCTCGGGTTTGGGGGGCATGCGGTCTCCTCCTGGCGGTGCGGGTCGTGGCGGTCATGCTGCCGCATGTCGGTGACGGGCTCCGTGTCGGGGGCCGGGCCCGGGGCCTCCCGGGGCGGGGCGGCCGTCCGGCCGGGGTGCGGTCGCACATACCAAGCCGTCCGGCGATTGAGGACAGCGCCCTCCGGGCGCCTGCCCGGAGCTACAGCCAACCGTTCTGCCGAGCCGCCCGCACCGCCTCCATGCGGTTGCGGGTCGCCGTCTTCCCTATCGCCGCCGACAGATAATTCCGCACGGTCGCGGGCGACAAGTGCACCCGCGCCGCGATGTCCGCCACCGTCGCCCCGTCCACCGCCGCGGCCAGTACGTCGCGTTCGCGTTGGGTGAGCGGGTTGGGACCGGCGCTCAGGGCCGCCGCGGCCAGGGCCGGGTCGATGACGCGCTCGCCCGCCAGCACCCTGCGGATCGCCGCGGCGAGGTCTTCCACCGGGCCGTCCTTGACCAGGAATCCGGACGCCCCCGCCTCCATGGCCCGGCGCAGATACCCGGGCCGGCCGAAGGTGGTGAGGATCAGCACCCGGCAGTCCGGCAGCCGTTCCCGCAGGTCGGCCGCCGCGTCGAGGCCGCTGCGGCCCGGCAGTTCGATGTCGAGGAGGGCGATGTCCGGCCGGGTCGCCAGGGCCTGGGGCAGGATCTCGTCGCCGTTGCCGACCTGCGCGACGATCTCGATGTCGTCCTCCAGGCCGAGCAGCAGCGCGAGCGCGCCCCGCATCATGCCCTGGTCCTCGGCAAGCAGCACGTTGATGACGCGGCTCATGCGGCCCGGCCCTCCTCTTCGTCGTCCACCGGAAGTTCCGCCACCAGGCGGAAGCCCCGCTTACCGTCGGGCCCGGCGGTAAGCGCGCCGCCCGCGGCGGCCAGCCGCTCGGTCAGCCCCTTGAGGCCCGTACCGCCCTTGGCGCCGCCCGGTTCGGCGGATTCCGAGCCTACGCCGCGACCGTCGTCGGTGATCTCCAGATGGACCCGGTCCGGCTCGCCGCGCACCTCGATGGCGCAGCGGGCCGCGGCGCTGTGCCGGACGACATTGGTGACGCCCTCGCGCACCACCCAGCCGAGCAGCGCCGCGGTCTGGGGTGGCAGGGGCGGACCCGACTGGCGGATGTCGGTGCCGATGCCGGAGGCGTCGAGGAGGGAACGGGCGCGCTCGAGTTCGGTGGTGAGGCTGCCCTCGCGGTAGCCGGTGACGGCCTCACGGATCTCGGTGAGGGCCTGACGCCCCACCGCCTCGATGTCGGCGGCCTGGTCGACGGCCGCGTCCAGGTCGCGCGGGGCCAGCCGCCGTACGGCCTCGGCCTTGACCACGATCACGGACATGGTGTGGCCCAGCAGATCGTGCAGGTCGCGTGAGAAGCGCAGCCGTTCGCGCTCGACGGCGGCGTGGGCCAGCTCCTCGCGGGTGGCGCGCAGCCGTTCCACCGTCTCGAAGAGGTTCAGTAAGGCGGCCGCGACCAGGCCCGAGAGCGCGGTGCCCCAGGCGATGGCCAGGACGTCCTCGGTGTCGTTGTGCACGGCCATCAGCACCCCGACCGTGGTGCCGAGTGTCCCCAGCGCCGCTCCGAGCCGGGGGCCGCTGCCGCGCAGCACGATGCCGGCGGTCAGGGACAGCAGGGGGAAGCACAGCAGCCAGTCGCCGCCGTAGCCGATGGTGAGCGCGTAGGTCACCGCGGCCAGTGCGGCGAGCGAGGCCAGCGGGGCGCGCGTCTCGCGGCGGCGCTCGTCGAGGCCGAGGAAGACGGTGGTGGCGTAGAGGGTGACGAAGGCCGTCAGTCCCGTGGCGCCGAGCCAGGGCAGCGGCAGCCTTCCCCGGCACAGGTCGATGACGTCGCCGGTGAGGATGAGAAGCCAGGGCAGGAACGTCCGCCGGTCCGGCGGCCTCATCCGTTCGATCCGCTGCATCGCTCCGCTCATGCTCCGACCTTAAGGAACAGGGCGGTGAGCTGCGCAGATGCATCTGTCCAAGGCGTGCGGTGACTTTTGTCATGGCATGTGACGCCCCGTCAGGTAGTGCGGTCCGCGGCCTTCCGGCCCTCACGGCGATCGGCTATACAAGGGTCATCGGACCGGCTGGAACGCGTTCCAGTGCCGAGCGCGAGCGGGCCGGCCCGGCAGCGACCCCGGCGCGGCCTGCGGTGCGGATGGCCGGGTCGGGGTCTTCGACCACACCGCGAAGGAGCAGTCGCCCCGATGCCCATCGACGTAAGCCAGGCGGTCGGGGCCGAACCCCGTAGCGTCGAGCTCTCCTGGGACCACAAGGACGTCCTCCTCTACCACCTCGGCATCGGGGCCGGCGCGGCCCGGCCCACCGACCCGGAAGAGCTCCGCTACACCCTGGAGAGCAGGCTCAGTGTGCTCCCCAGCTTCGCGACCGTCGCGGGCGGCGGCATGGCCCTGGCCGGTGGCCTCTCCGCGCCCGGTGTCGACGTCGACCTCGCCCGCGTGCTGCACGGCGGGCAGACCATCGGGCTGCACCGGCCGCTGCCCGCCCGCGGCTGTGCCACGCTCACCTCCCGCGTCGCCGCCGTGTACGACAAGGGCAAGGCCGCCGTCATCGTGCTGCGCGCGGACGCCGCCGACGCCGACGGCCCGCTGTGGACCAGCGACTGCCGGATCTTCGTCCGCGGCGAGGGCGGCTTCGGCGGCGAGCGCGGGCCCGCGGACCGGCTCCCGGCGCCCACCCGCGAGCCGGACCGGACGGCCCTGTGCCCCACCCGCCCCGACCAGGCCCTGCTCTACCGCCTCTCCGGGGACTGGAACCCGCTGCACGCCGACCCGGAGTTCGCCGCCTCCGCCGGCTTCGACCGGCCGATCCTGCACGGCCTGTGCAGCTACGGCATCGTCCTCAAGGCCGTCGTCGACACCGTGCTCGACGGTGACGTGACCCGCGTCCGCTCGTACGCGACCCGCTTCGCGGGCGTCGTCTTCCCCGGCGAGACCCTGCGCGTGCGGATGTGGCGCGAGAGCCCGGAGGCCGGCCGGGTCCAGGTGTCCGTGACGGCCGTCGAGCGCGAGGACGCGCCGGTCCTCACCGACACCGTCGTCGAGCACACCTGAACCACGCCCGTACCGCGAGTCCTCGAATCCCGGAGGGATACGCACCATGCGCGCAGCCGTCCAGCACGAGATCGGCCAGGACAAGCTCGAAGTCCTCGACGACGTCGAGGCCGTGGGCTTCGGCCCGGGGAAGGTCAGACTGCGCCTCCGCGCCGCCGGACTGTGTCATTCCGACCTGTCCGCGATGAGCGGCGTGCTGCCGCAGCCCGCCCCCTTCGTCCCCGGCCACGAGGGCGCCGGCGAGGTTCTCGACGTCGGTGACGGCGTCACCGCCGTCAAGCCGGGCGACCGCGTCCTGGTCTGCTGGCTGCCCTCCTGCGGGACCTGCCCGTCCTGCCGGCGCGGCCAGACACAGCTGTGCCTCGCCGGACTCGCGGCCGCCGGCGCCCCCAACTTCCGGCGTGCGGGCGGCTCCCCGTCCGACGTCTTCGGCTTCGCCGGCACCGGCACCTTCGCCGAGGAGGTCGTCGTCGGGGCCGTGTGCGCCGTGCCGATCCCGGACGACGTGCCCTACGAGATCGCCGCTCTCATCGGCTGCGGCGTCACCACCGGACTCGGCGCCGCCCTCAACACCGCGCGGGTCGCCGCCGGTTCCTCCGTCGCCGTCATCGGCTGCGGCGGCGTCGGTATCAACACGATCCAGGGCGCGCGGGCCGCGGGCGCCGCCCAGATCGTCGCCGTCGACCCCGTCGCCTCCCGCCGTGACGCCGCGCTGCGCTTCGGCGCGACGGAGGCCGTCGCCCCGGACGCCCTGGCCGACGCCAAGAAGCGGATCACCGGCGGCGAGGGTTTCGACTACGTCTTCGAGGTCGTCGGCACGTCCGCCACGGCCCGCACCGCGTACGAGACGACCCGGCGCGGCGGCACTCTGTGCGTCGTCGGGGCGGGCGCCCTGGACGACCACTTCCAGGTCAGCATGTTCGAGCTGTTCTTCGACGAGAAGCGGATCCTGCCGTCCCTGTACGGCGGCGGCGACGTGCTGCGGTCCTACGAGCGGGCCATCGCCCTGTGGCGGGCCGGCCGGATCGACCTCGCCGGGCTCATCACCCACCGGGTCCCGCTCGCCGGGATCAACGACGCGATCGACCAGATGCGCACCGGTGAGGCGCTGCGCACCTGCGTCGAGATCTGACCGATTCGACTCCGGGAGAGGGAGGCGCATGTCAGCGCAAGCGACCCTGCGGGGCCGGACCGCGATCGTCACCGGCGCCGGGCGTGGACTCGGCCGGGCCGAGGCCCTCGAACTGGCCCGGCTCGGCGCCCACGTCATCGTCAACGACTACGGACAACCGGGCCGCGACGGCTCGGGCGAGGCATCCGCCGCGCCCGCCGAGGCGGTCGTGGCACAGATCCGGGCGGCGGGCGGCAGCGCCACCGCCCACCTCGGCGACGTCGCCGACTTCGACGAGGCCCGCGCCCTCGTCCAACTGGCCCTCGACACCGGCGGCTCGCTGGACATCCTGGTCAACAACGCGGGCATCCTGCGGGACCGCATGGTCTTCTCGATGACCGAGGAGGAATGGGACTCGGTGGTCCGGGTGCATCTCAAGGGCCACTTCAACACCGTCCGCTTCGCCGCCGCGCACTGGCGGGACCGGGCGAAGGCGACGGGCCGGCCGGTGTACGGGCGGATCGTCAACACCTCCTCCGAGGCGTTCCTCGCCGGCTCGGCCGGGCAGCCCAACTACGCGGCGGCCAAAGGCGGCATCGTCGGCCTCACCACCTCGACGGCGGAGGCGCTGCGCAAATACGGCGTCACGTCGAACGTGATCTGCCCCCGGGCCCGGACCCGGATGACCGAGGACGTCTTCGAGAGCGTCGAGGCGGCCGGCAAAGGGCTGGATCCGCTGGCGCCCGAACACGTCTCGCCGCTCGTGGGCTATCTCGCCTCACCGGCGGCCGCGCATGTCAGCGGGCAGGTCTTCGTGGTGCACGGCGGCATGGTCGCCGTCGTCGAACGGCCCAAGGTGGCGGCCAGGTTCGACACAGCCGGGGAGGCCTTCAGCGTCGAGGAGCTCGACGGGCTGCTCACCCCTTACTACGCGGGGCGGCCGTCGAGGGAGACCTTCGCGAGCGTGGAGGTGCTGGGCCTGTCCCACCGGACGGACTGATATCGGCTGAGCTCAGCCACATCAAGCCCGTCCGGCGGTTGAGGACGCGCCCGCAGGGCGCCCGCCGCCGCAGGCGGCACAGCGGTCGGCAGTCGAAGGCCCGCCGGGCAGGCCTTAGCGGCTGTCCGTCGCGTCGCGGCGGTGCTTGCCAAGGGCGGGGGCGCCGTGGTCGTTCGGGGAAGCCGGGCCGCGGTGCCTGCCGGAGCCGGTGGCTGCGGCCTGGGCCAACGCCTCGCGGGGGCGCGCCTCGGTCGTGTCGGTTCGGGCGTCGGGCATGGGAAGAGTCACTCCGTGGGAAGGGGATGCGTGCACTGCGCGTCGGGGGCCGTGCCCAGTGGCGCACGGCATCGACGGACGTCAACACGCTGCACACGCTTCTCACGCGCGACCGTTCGGTTCACCGCCGGTGCCCGGCCGGTACAGCCGCACAGCCCCCGCCCGATTCTAACGGGGACCTTGATCGCGGAGCCACCCGGTTCGCCGAGGTGTTCGGATTTTCGCGGCGTCGGAACCGGGCGGAACGGCGGTGCCGGAACCGGGCGGAACGGGCGCGGACAGACGGGCGCCCGGCAACGCGACCAAGCGCGGTGCCGGGCGTCGTGGGCCCGTGGGGTCCGCCGGGGAGGAGCGGTTAAGGGGTCCGCCCCAGGGGTGCTTGCTGGAGTGGGACCGGCCGGGGCGCGGCGCCCGGATCCGGCTCCGGGAACCCGGTGCAGCCTTCCGTGAGCGTCGGCTGCACCGCCTGCCAGGGCGGCGGCGCCGATGCCGTGTGCGGCGCGGGCCGCGGCGCCGCCCCTGCCTCCCAGGCCGTGGGATGCGCGGGCTCGTCGGGCCCGTCCGGTTCGTCGTGCGCGATCGGCCCGGTCGGCCCGGTCGGTCCGTCCGGCTCGGTCGGCACCGTGGCGTCCGGTGGGACGCAGACCGGCCCCTGCGGTGGGCCGCCCGGCTCCTGCTCCCCGTCCTCCTCGCGGGGGCCGCGCTTGCCGTCCGCGCCGGGGAGCCGCAACCGCGCCAGCCCGCAGGGCACGTACGGCGTGACGTACGGCAGCCGCAGCTCGCCGTCGGCGGTCCACAGGCCCGCGCCCGCCAGCCACCCCACCGGCGCCGGGAACTGCTGCACCCGCCGCGCCGACGGCCGCCACACCCCCACCCAGCTGCCCGCCGCCCCGTCGATCCGGAGCGCCACCGCACAGCTCTCGGGCATCAGCACCTGACCGGGCTGCGCGGCGAAAGGGGTCACCGCCACGTCGGCCATCCGCAGGCACTCGGGAAAACGCACCGGCCGTGCCGAGCCGAGCACCCCCCAGCCGAGCCGGTCCTGCCCGGGCGCGTCGGACCGTACGAGCAATAGACCGCTGTCCGGATCGGCCAGCAGCAGCCGGTCGTTGCTCTCCTCCGTGATCTGCAGCAGCGGGCTCGTCTCGCCGCCCCGGCCCAGGTCGACCACGACGGCCTTGGTGCGCCCGTCCAGCTCGCGGTCGAGGGCGAGCATCCGGCCCGTGCGGTCGAGCCAGGCGCCGCCCGAGCAGCGGCCGGGCAGCTCGGTGACCCGCTCGGGCCCGTAGGCGCCGCCGTGCACCCGCCACAGGGTGGTCGACCGCTCGCCGTGCACGAGGGCGAAGGCGGACGAGCCGTCGGGCGCGGGGGGCAGCAGGGACAGCCGGGGGCACTCGATCGAGCCGAGCGGCAGCTCGCCGGTGCCGGGCCCGGTGGGATAGAGCAGCGAGAGCGTGTACCGCTCGGCGACCCGGCGGCGGATCAGCACCCGCCCGTCGGAGAGCGGCAGCACCTCGCTGTCGGGCTCCTCGGGCTGGCTGCCGGGCAGCGGGACCGCGTAGGGCTCGGGGCCGCCGAGCGTCCAACGCTCCGGAAACCAGCCACCGGTGCCACGGCCGAGAGCCAGCCGCGCGGCGTACGAACCGTCCGCCGTGACCGTGAACGGAGTGCGGCCGCGGTCCTTCGGCGGGCCGGATGGGGTGCTCGGTGGAGCGCTCTGGGGGACACAGACCGTCATGAGAAACGTCACCTCCGGCACTGAACGTAGTTATCGCACTACGTCCCGAACCTTGAGAGTGAGGCCGCTTCACGCGTAAGGGTGATGTTGGTCCGTATTGCCTGAGGGGCCGGGGGTGGATGTGCTCCTCACCGGACGTCTGTTTAAAGTAAGGCGAACCTAAGTGGCCGCGGGAGTGGCCGAGCAGGCTCCCTTGACCACCCTGCCGCCTGGCGCGTTTTCCGCCTACGGCTCTTCCGCCCACGGCCGGCCGGTCACCGCCTTCCCACCGACCAGGAGCACCACATGTCCCTCCGCCGCCGCGGCACCGCCGCCGTCGCCCTTTCCGTAGCCGCCGCGCTCTCGCTCGCGGCCTGCGGTTCCTCCGACGGGAAGGACAGCGGGGCGGGCAAGGACGGCAGCGGCTCCAAGTCCGTCGCGCAGGGCGGCAAGGACTTCGGCAAGGCGGCCGAGCAGACCGCGAAGATGGGCACGGACGCGAAGCCGGGCCAGTTCCCGCGCACGGTCACCCACGCGCTCGGCAAGACCGAGATCAAGGAGATGCCCAAGCGCGTCGTCGTCCTCGACGTCGGCGAGCTGGACAACGTCGTCTCCCTCGGTATCAAGCCGGTCGGCTGGGCGCCGAGCGAGGGCAGCCAGGAGATCCCCGAGTACCTGAAGAAGGACGTCGGCGCCCCCAAGAGCGTCGGCACCATCAGCAACCTCAACCTCGAGGCCATCAACGAGCTCAAGCCCGACCTGATCCTCGGCAGCAAGCTGCGCGCGGAGAAGAACTACAAGGCCCTCTCGAAGATCGCCCCGACGGTGTTCTCCATCCGCCCCGGCTTCACGTGGAAGGAGAACTACCTCCTCAACGCGGCCGCCCTGGACAAGACCGCCGACGCCAGGAAGCAGCTCGACGCGTACGGGGCCAAGGCCAGGCAGCTCGGCGAGGACATCGGCGAGAAGAAGCCGACGATCACCATGCTCCGCTACCTGCCGCAGTTCACGCGCCTGTACGCGCAGCAGTCCTTCATCGGCACGATCCTCAAGGACGCGGGCCTGCCCCGCCCGAAGAACCAGCAGGCCGACAAGCTCGCGGAAGAGATCAGCCCCGAGAACATCGACCAGGCCGACGCGGACTGGATCTTCACCGGCGTCTACGGCGACCCGGACAAGACCAAGCGCGACAGCGCCCAGGACAACCCGCTCTGGAAGAACCTCAAGGCGGTCAAGGACGGCCGTGCCAAGGACGTCCAGGACGAGACCTGGTACCTGGGCCTCGGTGTCACGGCGGCGAACAGTGTCCTGGACGATCTGCGCGGGTACCTGGTGAAGAAGTAGCGGGTCGCTCGCCGCGGGCTGTGAACGTCCGCCCGCCGCGCGGGCCTCGCCCGGAGCGGGCCTGCCGGGTGTCGGCGTCCAGCCGTCCCTCCCGGGCGGCAGCCCGACTTCCCCCCGGCGGCAGCCCGGCTCCCCCTGGGCGCAGCCCGGCTTTCCCCCGGGCGGCAGCCCGACCCGCTTCGGCCGGACCGACCAGCCGGCCCGGTGGTCGGATATTCGGCACCCCGCCCAGGGGACCCGTGGGGGCACGAGGGGCAGGTAGCCTTTCCCCGTGCCCGTACTGTCTGAAGTCATCGCCGCCCTCGAGGCCCTCTGGCCCCCGGAGCGGGCCGAGCAGTGGGACGCCGTCGGTACGGTCTGCGGCGACCCCGACGCCCCCGTCGGCCGGGTCCTGTTCGCCGTCGACCCCGTTCAGGAGGTCGTCGACGAAGCCGTGGAGCTGGGCGCGGACCTGCTCGTCACCCACCACCCGCTCTATCTGCGCGGAACGACGACGGTCGCGGCCTCCACCTTCAAGGGCCGCGTCGTGCACACCCTCATCAAGAACGACGTCGCCCTCCACGTCGCGCACACCAACGCCGACCGCGCCGACCCCGGTGTCTCCGACGCCCTCGCCGGCGCCCTCGACCTGCGCGTCACCGGCCCCCTCGTACCCGACCCGAGCGACTCCGCGGGCCGCCGCGGCCTCGGCCGGATCTGCGAGGTCGAGCCCCCGCTGACCCTCGCCGCGTTCGCCGCCCGTGCCGCCGAGCGGCTGCCCGCCACCGCGCAGGGCATCCGCGTCGCGGGCGACCCCGAGCGCCTCATCCGCACGGTCGCCGTCTGCGGCGGCTCCGGCGACTCCCTCTTCGACGAGGTACGGGCCGCGGGCGTCGACGCCTACGTCACCGCCGACCTGCGCCACCACCCCGCGTCCGAGGCCCAGCACCACAGCCCGCTCGCCCTCGTCGACGCGGCGCACTGGGCCACCGAATGGCCCTGGATCGAGCAGGCCGCCGCTCAGCTCGACGAGATCTCCGACCGCCACGGCTGGGGGCTGCGCACCCACATCTCCCGTGCGGTCACCGACCCCTGGACCGCCCACGCGGCGTCGTCCGCTTCCTCTTCCCACCACTAATCAGGAGCTTCCACTGAACGCCGCGCCCGCCGACCAGATCCGTCTTCTCGACCTCCAGACCCTGGACACCCGCCTCGCGCAGCTCGCCCACAAGCGCAGGAGCCTGCCCGAGCACGCCGAGATCCAGAGCCTCGAAGGCGATCTCACGCAGCACCGCGACCTCCTCGTCGCCGCGCAGACCGAGGAGAGCGACACCACCCGCGAGCAGACCAAGGCCGAGCAGGACGTGGACCAGGTGCGCCAGCGCGCCGCCCGCGACCAGCAGCGCCTGGACTCCGGCGTCGGCATCTCCCCGAAGGATCTGGAGAACCTCCAGCGCGAGATCGTCTCGCTCGCCAAGCGCCAGGGCGACCTGGAGGACGTCGTCCTCGAGGTCATGGAGCGTCGTGAGTCCGCCCAGGAGCGCGTCACCGAGCTGACCGGCCGCGTCGAGTCCGTGCAGGCCAAGGTCAACGACGCCGTCGCCCGCCGCGACGCCGCCTACGCCGAGATCGACGCCGAGGCCGCCTCGGTCACCAAGGAGCGCGAGATCGTCGCCGGCTCCATCCCGGCCGACCTGCTCAAGCTCTACGACAAGATCCGCACCAAGGAGGGTGGCGTCGGTGCCGCCCGCCTCAACCAGCGCCGCTGTGAGGGTTGCCGCCTGGAGCTCGACATCACCGGGCTCAACGAGGTGCGCGCCGCGGCCCCGGACGAGGTCGTCCGGTGCGAGAACTGCACCCGCATCCTCGTCCGCACCCGCGAGTCGGGCCTGTAAGCCCCATGGCGAATCGCTTCATCGTCGAGGCGGACGGCGGTTCCCGGGGCAACCCGGGCCCCGCCGGGTACGGCGCCGTCGTCCTGGACCCGGTCACCGGTGAGGCCCTCGCCGAGGCCGCCGAGTACATCGGCACGGCCACCAACAACGTCGCCGAGTACAAGGGCCTCATCGCGGGCCTCAAGGCGGCGAAGGCCCTCGACCCGGAGGCCACGGTCCAGGTCCGGATGGACTCCAAGCTCGTCGTGGAGCAGATGTCCGGCCGCTGGAAGATCAAGCACCCGGACATGAAGCCGCTGGCCGCCGAGGCCCGGAGCGTCCTGCCGGCCGGCCAGGTCACGTACCAGTGGATCCCGCGCGAGAAGAACAAGCACGCGGACCGGCTCGCCAACGAGGCCATGGACGCGGGCAAGGCCGGCAAGCGCTGGGAGCCCGGGGCGTCGGCCGCGGGTCTCCACACGCGGATGACGCCGGAGCCGGCCGCCCCGGCTTCCGCCGCACCCCTTTCCGTCTCCGCGGACACCTCCGGCACGGCGGCGCTCGCCGAGCCGAAGGCCGTGCCCGTCGGGTGGGCCGCCCCGGCCGACCTGGGCGCGCCGACGACGTTCGTCCTGCTGCGGCACGGCGAGACGGCGCTGACACCCCAGAAGCGGTTCTCCGGCAGCGGCGGCAGCGACCCCGAACTCTCGCCCGCCGGACGCCGTCAGGCGGAGCAGGCCGCGGCCGCCCTCGCCGCGCGGGGCACCGTCCAGGCCGTCGTGTCGTCGCCGGTGCGCCGCTGCCGGGAGACCGCGGCGGCCGTGGCCGCGCGCCTCGGACTGGAGGTCCGGATAGACGAGGGGCTGCGCGAGGCCGACTTCGGTGCCTGGGAGGGACTGACCTTCGCCGAGGTCCGCGAGCGCTACCCCGACGACCTCGACGCCTGGCTCGCCTCCTCCAAGGCCGCGCCGACGGGCGGCGGCGAGAGCTTCGCGGCGGTCGCCCGCCGGGTCGCGCTCTCGCGGGACAAGCTCATCGCCCGCTACGCGGGCCGGACGGTCCTTCTGGTCACCCATGTGACGCCGGTCAAGACGCTGGTACGGCTGGCGCTCGGGGCCCCGCCGGAGTCGCTGTTCCGCATGGAACTCTCCGCGGCCTCCCTGTCCGCCGTCGCCTACTACGCCGACGGCAACGCCTCGCTCCGGCTGCTGAACGACACGTCCCACCTGCGCCACTGACGTGACGGACCACCCGCGCCGGTGACATGGCGAAGGGCCCCCGCCGCATGGCAGGGGCCCTTCGCCGTACCCGCCGGGTGCCCGCCGGGTACCCGCCGGGCCTATTCCGCGCACAGCCCGATGGCGCGTTCCAACAGGGCGAGCGCCTCCAGACGCTGCCGTTCACGGTCCTCGATGTCCTGGGCGCTCTCCCCGGTGGCCGCGACCCGCGGGCAGTCCGGGCACTGCCACCGGTCCGGAGCGCCGAGAGGCGGTGGCCGCATGGCGATGCGGCAATGGGGGCACTCCACGATCACTCCTTCCACATGGCCGCACGACGCGCAGACCCAGACCGGGCCCTCGGCATCCTGCTGCCGCCAGGCGGTGCGGTGGCACTGCGGGCAGCCGGTCGTGACGATCCCGGCCCGGCTCATGACCGGCGGTTCCGGGGTGGTGTCGGCGTACTCGATGATCCGTGCCCGGACCCTGTCGTCGGTCGTGTTGGCCATCCGGAGCAGGTGGGCGACTCGCGAGCGTGCTTCGTCAACGAAATCGTTCATGGCAGCGGCAGGCTATGGCAGCCGGACCGGCCCCCGGTGCCAGTCCCCGGCCGATCACCCACGGGCCGGGGGTGCGTTCACCGGATGGAGTGGCGGGCGTTCGCCGTGCCTTCCCCGGGCGGTGTGAAGGGTGGCGCAAAGGGCGGTGTGAACGGTGGTGTGAAGGCCGGCGTCACGGGCCGCGCAACGCCGACGCCGCACGGGCGAGTTCCTCGATCCGCGCCCAGTCCCGGTCCCGGATCGCGTCGGCGGGCAGCATCCATGTCCCCCCGACACAGCCGACGTTGGGCAGCGCCAGATACGCGGGCGCCGAGCCGGGCCCGATGCCGCCCGTGGGACAGAAGCGGGCGGTGGGCAGCGGCGCGGACAGCGACCGCAGGTAGGCCACCCCGCCGGCGGCCTCGGCGGGGAAGAACTTCATCTCCCGCACGCCGCGCTCCAGCAGCGTCACGACCTCCGAGGCCGTCGACACCCCCGGCAGGAACGGCACCCCCGCCGCCCCCATCGCGTCCAGCAACCGGTCCGTCCAGCCGGGGCTCACCAGGAACCGCGCTCCCGCCCCGACCGCCGCGCTCACCTGCCCGGGGGTGAGGACCGTGCCGGCGCCCACCACGGCACCGGGCACGTCCGCCGCCACGGCCCGTATCGCGTCGAGCGCGGCTTCCGTGCGCAGCGTCACCTCGATCGCGGGCAGACCGCCGGCGACGAGGGCGCGGGCGAGCGGGACCGCGTCGGCCGCGTCGTGGAGGACGACGACGGGGACGACGGGCGCGACGTCGAGGACGGACACGGGCGAGGTGGGTGCGGCGGCGCGGGTCACGCAGGCATCCTCGTCGCGACCGAAACACACCGCAACATTCGTTGCACAGTGTGCAACGAGCTCGTGTCTACAGCTCGGTGACCACGACGTCCAGCGCCCAGGGCTTCCCGCCCTTGGCCGGAGCCCCGCCCTCCACCGCGTAACCCAGCTCCCGCAGCGCCGCGGCCAGCTCTCCCGGCCCGGCCGGCTCGACGCCGGCCGTCAGCAGGTCCCGTACGAGCCGTCCCTTCGTGGCCTTGTTGAAGTGGCTCACGACGGACCGCTTCTCCACCCCGTTCACGACCTTCGACTGGAGCACCCGCACGGTCGCCGTCCGCTCGGCGACGTCACCGGCCGGCTTCCACGCGGAGGCGTACGCCGCGGACCTGAGATCCAGCACCAGCCCGTCGCCCGCCGACTCGGGCAGCTCCCGCGCCATCGGGCCGCGCCAGTACGCGCCGAGCGCGCCCAGCCCCGGCAGCTTCACCCCCATCGAGCAGCGGTAGGAGGGGATCGCGTCGCCGATCCGCACCGCGCCCCACAGCCCGGAGAACACCAGCAGCGACCGCTCCGCCCGCCGCCGGGCCGCCGGGTCCAAGGTGGCCAGGCCCAGCGCGTCGTACAGCACACCCGTGTAGATCTCCCCGGCGGGCCGGGTGCCGGCGCCCGGCAGTGCGGCGTTCTTGGCGATCTCGCCCCGCAGCCCCGGGCTCAGCCCGAGGACCTCCGCCGCCTTCTCCTCGTCGCCCGCGCACAGCTCCACGAGCTCCGCCAGCACGGCCCCGCGCGCCTCGGTCAGCCCCGGCAGGGACAGCGAACCGAGCTCCAGCGGGGCACCGCCGGAACCGCCCTCGACGGGCGCGGCCTTCCCCTCGGACGGCGGCAACAGCACGAGCACGGTCGTTTCTCCTTCAGTACGTACGCCCGCGCGCCGTGGGCGACGCGGAACGGGCAAGGGCCCCGTCGAGCCTAACGCCGCCCGCCGCGCTCACCGTGCCGCGTGCCCGCACGCCGCCTACGCTCGGTGCCATGCCCCGTCGCCACATACATGTGACGGATACGGACGGCGCCCCCCTGCGCGCCGCGCTGCGCGAGCTGCGTGCGAAGTCGGACGTACCCGCCGAGTTCCCCGAGGCTGCCCTCAGCGAGGCGGAGCGGGCCACGCGGCGACCCCGCCTTCCCGCGCACGACGCCACGGACATCCCCCTGTTCACCATCGACCCGCCCGACTCGATGGACCTCGACCAGGCCATGTTCCTGGCCCGCCGCGACGCCGGCGGCTTCCGGGTGTACTACGCCATCGCCGATGTCGGCGCGTTCGTCCTCCCCGGCCGGGCCCTCGACGCCGAGGCGCACCGCCGGGTGACGACCCTCTACTACCCCGACGGACGGATCCCCCTGCACCCCGACATACTCGGCGAGGGCGCCGCCAGCCTCCTCCCCGACCACACCCGCCCCGCCCTGCTCTGGCAGCTCGACCTCGACACGGACGGCCGTGTCGTACGGGCCGACGTCCGCCGGTCCCTCGTCCGCAGCCGGGCCAAGCTCGACTACGCGGGCGTCCAGCGGGCCATCGACTCCGGCACGGCCGAGGAACCGCTGGCGCTGCTGCGCGAGATCGGGATGCGCCGGGAGGAGCTGGAGCGGACGCGCGGCGGCATCTCGCTGAACGTCCCCGAGCAGGAAGTCGTCCGGCGCGGCGACCGCTACCGGCTCGCATACCGCGTCCCGCTGCCCGCCGACGGCTGGAACGCCCAGATCTCCCTCATGACCGGCATGGCCGCCGCCGAGCTGATGCTCACCGCCGGCACCGGCATCCTCCGCACCCTGCCGCCCGCCCCCCAGACCGCCGTCGAACGGCTGCGCCGCGTCGCCCGCTCGCTCGGCGTGAACTGGCCCGAGGGCATGCCGTACGCCGTCGTCCTCCGGGCCCTCGACCCCCGGCACACCCAGCACGCGGCGTTCCTCCAGGAGTGCACCTCCCTCCTCCGCGGCGCCGGCTACACGGTCTTCGACCGCGACCGCCCCACCGACCACCCCCTCCCCATCAGCCCCGACGTCTCCTTCCACGCCGCCCTCGCCGCCCCGTACGCCCACTGCACCGCCCCGCTGCGCCGCCTCGTGGACCGCTACACCGGCGAACTCTGCCTGGCCGCGGCCGCGGGCACGGACGCGCCGGAATGGGTACGGTCCGCGCTGGACGCCCTCCCGCAGGAAATGGAGTCCGGCGCCCGCCGCGCCACCCGGGCCGAACGCGACTGCGTGGACCTGGTCGAGGCGGCGCTGCTGCGGGACCGGATCGGCGAGGTCTTCGACGCGTACGTCGTCGACGTCCGCGAGGACCGCCCGACGGCCGGCACGGTGCACCTGTACGAACCGGCCGTCGTCGGCCACGTCGAGGGCGACGGTGACGGACCCCCGCTGTCCCTGGGCCACCGGCTGCGGGTCCGCCTGATCGAGGCGTCCCCGGGCCGGGCGAAGGTCTGGTTCGCCCCGGCGTGACGGGGACGTCACGCCTGCCAGGTAGCATGGTCGACACGGCGGACGAGCCGGCCGGGCGGCCGCGTGGGATCTTCGGATCCCCCGAGGAACGTCCGGGCTCCATACGGCAGGGTGGTGGGTAACGCCCACCCGGGGTGACCCGCGGGACAGTGCCACAGAAAACAGACCGCCGGAGGCCGCGAGGCTTCCGGTAAGGGTGAAACGGTGGTGTAAGAGACCACCAGCGTCCGAGGTGACTCGGACGGCTAGGTAAACCCCACCCGGAGCAAGGTCAAGAGGGCCGTCGCAAGACGGCCTGCGCGGACGATCGAGGGCTGCCCGCCCGAGTCCGCGGGTAGACCGCACGAGCCTGCCGGCAACGGCAGGCCTAGATGGATGGCCGCCTCCCCGCGGGCCGCGAGGCCCTCGGGAGACAGAACCCGGCGTACAGGCCGACTCGTCCGCCCCTCACCCCGTCTGACCTGCGAAAACAGGCTCCGGCGGGGCTTCTTTTCGGCTGCTGGGGGGTTTTCTGGGGGTTTCCCGTCGGGACGCTCGCCGCAGCACTCTCCTGACACTGTCGTCGCCCCACCCGCATCGGTGGGGCCCTACCGGTTCGACTCCGGGCCGGACCACCGGGGGGCCGCACCGCCCACTGGTAACCGGTCCTCGGCCCCGCCGCCGAGGGCGAGCGACCGCCATCACCCTCACGGCCCTCCTGCCCGCATGGCTGCGCACCGCCCACCCCGACGACCAGCGCCCCGCCATCCCGCGAGGGCAGCGCATGACCGATTCTTCCCCGACGACGGCCTATCTGGTCGCCACCACGTTCGACCGCGGGCTCACGTCCGGCGCCAGAGGCGACTACGGGGACCAGGCGCGGTTCACGGACCGGGCCGGGTAGTACGGGCATTCCCTGAGGACGCGCCGCGGGTCAGCAGGGAACGTCGACCTGGTACGTGCGCTCGCCCGAGTTGATGTCGTAGTCGCTGCCGGTCCAATAGGGGCCGCTCTGGTGGAAGTTCAGAGTGACCGTGGCCGCGCCGCACTCGCCGGCCCGGCAACTGTCCTCCGCCGACCCAGCCGTTGGCGGACGCCTGGCGGAGTGCGGCCGAGTAGTTCGCCGTCTGGCCACCCTTGCTCACGGTGCCCTCGGCCTTCCATTCGGCCGGGTAGCTCGCGCTCGCGTTGTACCAGCCGCCCCAGTAACAGCTGTTGTTGTGCGTGCTCACCCGTACCTCCGGGGGGCCGCCGTCTTCGAAGTGCAGACACACCTGCACCTCGGCGTAGGTGTACCGGCTGCCGCCGTAGAAGCTTTCCTGCGCACCGCAGTAGTCGCCTGGCGGCACGGCGGCGGCACGGTGTTCTGCGGCTGTGGCGGCAGGCGCGAGGAAGCCGACCGACAGTGCCATCATCGCGACGACGGGCTTCCAGAGACGTCTGATCACCGATCGAGCCATTGTGTGGACTCCTCTCGCTGGCGGCGCGCCCTGATTCCGGGAGCATCGCCAGGAGAGCGCGGTTCGTCACCGGGGCATAGACGTGCCGCACGGGCTTCACTCGATGGGGTACACCACGCCACGTGCAGGGCCGTTGCAAGGGCACCGGTGCGCAGGAGCGGACGGCAGTGCGACGCCTTGCGTGGCCGCGACGGGGGTTGAGTGCCAGCCCCGTCGAGGAAGCGTTTCCTGATCGACATACGATACGAGAAAAGCATTCCTTGCTCGGAAAAAGTGGGTAATAGCGCATGAATCGCGCCCGTGTTCTCGCCCTCGTCGCCGCTGCCGCGATCGCGTCGGCCGTGCTGGTTTCCTCTCCGGCAGCTGCGGCCGGGCTTCCTCAGCCTCTCAGCGCCTCGGTGCTCGACCGGGCGACGAACGTCGAGGCGGGTGGCGATCGGGCCGCGATCCTCGCGATCCTCACCGACAAGAACTCGGGCGAGATCGTCCGGGAAGCGGCGCAGAAGGCACTCGACGGCACCCCTGAGGACATGCGCCGCTTCCTCGACCACGGTCTGTCGGTCGCCCGGCTGACGGACGACCGGCTCCGCGTCTCGCGTCTTGTGGCTTCCGGTGGGCCGACGATGAAGGAGATGGCGTGGAAGGCGTTGCGGGGAAGCGAGGAGGACCTGCGCCGCTTCCTCGACGAGGGCCAGCACTTTGCCCGTCTGACCGACTACCGGATCAGCGTGACCCGGATCGGCGGCACCGGTGGTCCCGCCGTGAAGGCCGCCGCGAGGAAGGCGTTGATGGGTACCGAGGCAGACCTCCGTCGTTTCCTGGACACCGGTCAGTACGAAGCCCTTGCCAAGGACGCGGCGAATGTGAACGCAAAGGCGAAGGCAAAGACAGTGGCGAAGGCGGGCAAGAAGTAACCCGTCGGATACTCGACATGGAAAGAAATCCCGAACCGTTTCTCATGCCCGTCGAGGACGTCTTCAACCGGCCCGGCCGCCGTGGCAGGTTCTTCTTCGCCGGTCGCGTCGAACGCGGCACGGTCCGGCCCGGCGACGCGGTTGAGATCGTCGGCTTCGGGCGGACGGGGAGCGGTGAGGTCGCGGCCGTCGAGGGGCGGCCCGGCGAGTTGCTCGGTGAGGCGGCGGCCGGGGCGAACGTCGCTGTGTGGCTGCGGGGGCTTCGAGCCGAGGACGTTCAGCGGGGGCAGGTCGTCGCCGCGCCCGGTACCGTCACCCAGCACGCCGGGTTCGAGGCCGAGGCTCACATCTTGAGCGAGGAGGAGGGTGGGCGCGCCGACACCCTTGCCGCCGAGGGCAAGCGCGAGGCGCAGTTCTACTTCCGCACCACCCATGCGACCGGCCATGTCCACACCCTCCTGCGGGACGGCGCGGACGGCGCGTACGCGCTCATGGCCGTCCGGCTCACCGAACCCGCCCCCATTGCGGTGGGGCAGAGGTTCGCCATCCGCGAGCGGGGCAAAGCCGTCGGGTCCGGTGTCGTCACGAAGGTTCTTGGCTAGAGGCGGTCAGGAGACCTCCAGCGGCACCTCGTGGATCTCGTCGGCCGGGTGGCCGGCCCGCTCGTGGATGCGCTTGACCGCGTCCGCCGAGGGGGCGTCGGACAGGCAGTAGACGGTCCCCGACTTCGGGTCGGCCCATGCGTGTTCGAAGCGCACGCCTTCGTCGCCCTGGATCGACGTGTCAGCCCGGTGCGCGGCGTTGAGCTGGTCGGGTGTGATGCCCTTCATGCCGTGATGGACATCCATGTACTTGGTCATGTCCCGGCACCTCCGGTGTCGTCTGTCGTCACCCCGGTGGGGAGCCCGGGGGCCCTCCCCCTTCCATCGTCCGCTCGTGGTGGCCCCGGCGCGACCCCGGTGGCTCGTTCTCGTCCGGTCCGGTTGCCGTGGTCACCCCGTGAGGACATGATCACGTGCCGTAGCGACAACGTCACCGAAAGAACGTCATCGAAAGGGAGAGAAACGTGTCAGTTCGTACCGCGTTCCGTGCCACGGCGATAGTCATGGCCACTGCGGCCCTCGGCCTCGGTCTGGCGTCGGGCGCGCAGGCCGGGACGGCCGTCGCTCCGGCCGCCCGGGACGTCGCCGCCGTGGCCCCCGCCGCCGACCACCCCTTCGAGGCGATGGAGCTGGACGGGTTGAAGGTCAAGCGGCTCACGATGTGGCCCGCGGGGCACCCCGTGTCGTTCTGGGCGCTGGTCCTCGACGAGAAGCGTGCCGGTGAGAAGTACTCCGGCGGGAAGTTCTTCGTCTACGCCCCGGCCACCAAGGAGTACGGGTGGTTCCTCAACATGGACATCGTCCGGCGCACCGTCTCCCACCCCGGTCAGGTGGTCATCGTCGACAGTGAGTTCCTGAGGTCGCACCCCCGGGTGGAGGTCCGTTACGGCAACCCGGACCGTCCCGAGCAGGCACGTTTCGTCGCCTCCGCCACCACCTGGATGTAGCGGGGCGCCCCGCGGGATCGGGTCAGCGGACCGTTCGGGTCAGCGGACCGTGACCGTGAACTCCGGGGATATGGCGCCGCCGCCCGCGACGCGCAGGGCGTTCTTGCCCTTGATGCCGAGCTTGACGCGCATCGAGTACGCGGAGTCCTTGTTGGTCGTCACGCTCGCGGGAAGCGAGACCCACTTGGCGCCCTGCTTCTGCTGGAGCGTGACGCGCGTGCCGGACTTGATGCCGGTCGCCTTGCCGCTGACGCGGAACTCCTGCCAGGCGGCCACCGTGCCGGTGCTCGGCTGCGCGGTCAGGGCGGGCTTCGGCGCGGGGGCCTTGGCGGAGGCCGCCGACTGGGCAGTCGGTGCGGCTGCCGTGGCGGTGGCCGCGGCTCCCGCGACGAGGGTGGCGGCGAGGGCCGCTGCGGTGGTGAGGCGGTATGCACGGTTCATGTCGTGTTCCTCCCTGGTGGGCCGTTTGGGGCCTGCACTGAGGAACACGTGAAAAGTGGGGCTCTGGTTGCACTGTCCATCGAATTTTCGTGCTGCTGCCCGAACAAGCTGCCCGAACCGGCTGCTCCGAACCAGCTGCTCCGAACCGACTGCTCCGAACTAGCCGCCGAACGTGAAGTTCGAGTGGTTCGTCGCCAACTGCCTGCCGTCCGGGCCGTACGCCGTCACCTGGAGCTGCCACCGCACGGCCGGGTTGCTGACGACGAACGTGGGGTGCCAGTTCGTGCTGTCCCACTGGAAGACGGGGGACGGAATGGTGCTGACACCGCTCATGACCTGCTTGGTCGCGTCGTTGTAGAGGTACCACCGCAGATAGCCCGTCCGGCCCTTGAGCCCGTTGAACACCGCGTTGACCTGCACTTTGGTGACGGACGACGTGACCGGGCCCAGGGCGCGCACCTCGGCGATCCGTGCCGAGACCGGCACCGGCGCCGAGGCCGACAGCGACGGGCCGGCCGATGGCGACACACGGACCGTGGGCGGCGATGGCGGGCGTGTGGAGACGGCCGGGGTCGTCGTACGCGGTCGTGGTGTCGGTGTGTCGTCGCCCTTGGGGTCGGGATTGTCTTCGTCCCCCGAGGGGGACGGGTCCTCGACCGGCTTGGTGGCCGGGGGTGGCATGGGCGGGTCCGAGCCGCCTCCGGCGAAGGGGCCCGCCTTCACGAACACCGGGATCACCGCCGCCACGACCAGCGCCAACCCGGCGGTCACCCAGTACTTCCAGACGTGCGCCCAGAAGGGACTGCCGGGTGGTGAAGGAGGAGGGTCACCGTCCGAGCTCACACCGCCCCACCCCCCAAGGTGTCGCTCCTCGTCTGGGAGGACGCTACACCGGGAACCGGACATTCAGGCAGGAGCGTGCATGCCGCCACGGGCGCACGGTGGACGCCGTGCGCCGGTCCCTGACCGGCCTGCCCGATGGGGGCAGTTCAGACGAGCCGGGTGGCCGTTCCGCTGACCCTGACCCGGGGGTCGCCCGCGCGCAGCCCGACCTCCAGGAGCCCCGGCCGACCGAGGTCCTCGCCCTGATGCAGAGTCACCACCGCGTCGGCGCCCACCAGTTGGTACTCCCGCAGATACGCACCGAAGGCGGCGGCCGCGGCCCCCGTCGCCGGGTCCTCGACGACCCCGCCGACCGGGAACGGGTCGCGGACGTGGAAGACGCTCTCCGACTCCCGCCACACGAGCTGCACCGTGGTCAGGTCGAGGGAGCGCATCAGGGCGCCGAGCCGGTCGAAGTCGTAGTCGAGGTCGGCCAGTCGCTCCCGGGTCGCGGCGGCCAGCACCAGGTGGCGGTTGCCCGCGAAGGCGATCCGTACGGGGAAGTCGGGGTCGAGGTCGGCGGCGGGCCAGGCCAGTGCCGCCAGGGCCTCGGTCAACGTCTCAGGGGTCACCTCCTCGGTGTGCGGCTCGACACTGGTGAGGGTGGCGCGCAGGGTGCCGCCGCTCTCGGTCACGGTGACCGGGACCGTGCCCGCCGGGGTCGCGAAGACGAAGTCCCCCGCGCCGAGCCGTTCGGCGAGCGCCACGGCCGTCGCGACGGTGGCGTGGCCGCAGAACGGGACCTCCGCCAGCGGGCTGAAGAACCGCAGCGTGAACGCCCGTCCGGGCTCCCCGAGTCCCTCGGGCGGCGCGGTCAGGAACGCCGTTTCGCTGTACCCGACCCCGGCGGCGATCGCGAGCAGCGCCGCGTCGTCGAGTCCCGTGGCGTCCGGCACGATCCCGGCCGGGTTGCCCCCGGCCGGGTCGTGGGAGAAGGCCGTGTAGCGCAGCACTTCGACGCCGCTTGTGGCGTCCGTAGTGTCGCTGTCCGATGGGTTGTTCGTCGTCATGGCCGCTCCAACCACCCACGTCCCGCTCGCATTCCCGCGCCTCCCCCCGCCCCACGGGTATTTGGCGCGGGGCGTCTTCCCAGTCGCTCCACCCGCGCGCACATTGAGAGCATGACCCCCCAGAGCAGCACCGAGAATCCGTTCACGCTGGGCGTTGCCTCCGGTGATCCGCTGCCGGACTCCGTCGTGCTGTGGACCAGACTCGCCCCCCGCCCGCACGAGCCGGGCAACGGGCTGCCGCGCGAGGGCGCGATCCCCGTCGACTGGGAACTCGCCCGCGACGAGAACTTCCGCCGCGTCGTACGGTGCGGCACGGCGCGGGCCCGCGCGGAGGACAGTCACACCCTCCACGTGGACCCCCGCGGCCTCGACGCCGACAGCGTCTACTGGTACCGCTTCCGCACCGGCTGCTGGACCAGCCCCGTCGGCCGTACCCGCACCGCCCCCGAGCCCCACGCCGCCGTCGGCTCCGTGCGCTTCGCCGTGGTCTCCTGCCAGCAGTACGACGAGGGCTACTACACCGCGCTGCGCCACCTCGCCGACGAGGACCTCGACGCCGTCTTCTTCCTCGGCGACTACATCTACGAGAACGCCATCGACGCGCGGGCGGGCGTCCGCGACTACACCGACCACCCCCTCCCCGACTTCTACAACCATTGGCTGATTGACGTCGACGACTTCCGGCAGCGCTACGCCCTCGGCAAGACGGACCCCGACCTCCAGGCCGCGCACGCCGCCCACCCCTGGTACGTCACCTGGGACGACCACGAGGTCGAGAACAACTACGCGGGCGACATCTCCCAGGGCAACCTCCCGCCCGAGCAGTTCCGCGCCCGCCGCGCCGCGGCCTACCGCGCGTACTGGGAGAACATGCCGCTGCGCAGAGCACAGCGGCCCACGGGCGCCGATCTGCGGCTCCACCGCCGCTTCCAGTAGGGGCGGCTGGCGCAGTTCGACATCCTCGACACCCGCCAGTACCGCTCCGACCAGGCCTACGGCGACGGCTGGAAGTACCCGGGCCCCGAATCCGAGAACCCCGCCCGCACCCTCACCGGCGCCGAGCAGGAGCGCTGGCTCCTCGACGGCTGGCGCGAGTCCACCGCCACCTGGAACGTGGTCGCCCAGCAGGTGGTCTTCTCGCAACGCAAGAACACCACCGCCGCCCGCTCGAAGGTCTCCATGGACGCCTGGGACGGCTACCCGGCCTCCCGCGCCCGTGTCCTCGCGGGCGCCCGGCAGGCGGGCATCGAGAATCTCGTCGTCCTCGCCGGCGACGTCCACGTCAACTACGCCATGGACATCAAGGAGGACTGGAGCGCCCCCGAGTCGCGCACCCTGGGCGTCGAACTGGTCGGCACCTCGGTCTCCAGCGGCTTCGACGGCGAGGACAGGCCCGACGACTGGTCCGGCATGCTCGCCGCCAACCCGCACATGAAGTTCTACAACGGCCGCCGCGGCTATGTGATCGTCACCCTCGACCCCGAGCGGCTGCGCGCCGACTTCCGCACGGTCTCCGGGGTCGTCGTACCCGGCGCGCCCGTCACCACGGCCGCCTCCTTCGTCTCCCTGGCCGGTGCCCCCGGATTCCGGCCCGCCTGACCCCTACCGGTGCGTAAGGGCCGGGAGCCGTCGTCACCCATGACAATATGTATGTACTTTCAATCAAAACCATGGAGCGACGCATGACGGATCCCGGCCCCCGTACCGCCGAGCCCGTGACGGACGCGGGACGGATACCCGCCGCCCGCCGGACGAGCCTGTTCGTCACGCTCGTCCTCGGCGGCCTCTCCGCCCTTCCGCCGCTCTCCATGGACATGTACCTCCCGGCCCTGCCGCAGGTCACCGACTCCCTGCGCAGCCCCGCCGCGACCGTTCAGCTGACCCTCACCGCCTGCCTCATGGGCATGGCCCTCGGCCAGCTCGTCGTGGGCCCCATGAGCGACAAGTGGGGACGCCGCCGCCCGCTGCTCGCCGGCATGGTGATCTACGTCCTCGCCACCGCTGTGTGCGCCTTCGCCCCCACGGCCGAACTGCTCATCGCCTTCCGCCTGATCCAGGGCCTCGCGGGGGCGGCCGGCATCGTCATCGCGCGCGCCGTCGTCCGCGACCTCTACGACGGCGTGGCCATGGCCCGCTTCTTCTCCACCCTCATGCTCGTCTCCGGCGTCGCCCCGGTCATCGCACCCGTCATCGGCGGCCAGGTGCTGCGGCTGACCGACTGGCGCGGCGTCTTCGTCGTCCTCACCGCCGTCGGAGTCCTCCTGACCCTCGTCGTCTGGCGCCGCCTGGACGAGACCCTGCCGCCCGGGCGACGGCAGACCGGCGGCCTCGGCGAGGCCCTGCGCACCATGCGCGGCCTGCTCGCCGACCGCGTCTTCACCGGCTACATGCTCGCGGGCGGCTTCGCCTTCGCCGCGCTCTTCGCCTACATCTCCGCGTCGCCCTTCGTCGTCCAGGACATCTACGGCGCCTCCCCGCAGACCTTCAGCCTGCTCTTCGGCGTCAACTCCATCGGCCTCGTCCTCGTCGGCCAGATCAACGGCAAGGTGCTGGTCGGCCGGGTCAGCCTCGACAAGGCCCTCGCCGCCGGGCTCGCCGTCGTCGCCCTGGCCTCCGTCGCCCTGCTGCTGATGACCTCGGGCGTCTTCGGCAAGGCCGGCCTGCTGCCGATCGCCACCGGCCTCTTCGTTCTGATGTCCGCGATGGGCCTCACCCTGCCCAACACCAACGCCCAGGCACTGATGCGCTCCCGCGACGCCGCGGGCTCCGCGTCGGCGCTGCTCGGCACGTCGACGTTCCTGCTCGGCGCGATCGCCTCACCGCTCGTGGGCATCGCGGGCTCGCAGACGGCTGTGCCGATGGCTGTCGTCCAGGTGGGGTGCGCGGCCGCGGCGATCGGCTGCTTCCTGGGGTTGTGCCGGCCGTTCGCCGGCGGCGGGCGGTAGGGGTTTGGGCCGTCGGCCCTTGTGCGGGCCCGGCCATTGGTCGGGCCCGTGCCGCTCCGGTGGGTCGCGGGGCTGCTTCGCTTTACGCCCCGCGACCCACCTGCGCGTCCCGAGCCCTCACGTCCGTGGGCCTGCAGCGCCTCCGCCCCTGGGTGGGGAGGAAGGATCGGGCACCCCGGACGTCTGACGCGGCCGTTTCGGCGGCGGCATAGAATTCCTCAAATGCACGCCCCCGAATACGCGCCGACCGGCGAGAACCTGCGCGCCGCGCTCGCCGACCTCCTCGACGGGCTGCCGCCCAAGCAGGCGGCACAGGCGGTCGAGCGGCTCATCGCCAATTACCGGGGGCGCACTCCGACCGACGCCCCCGTCCTGCGGGACCGCTCCGATGTCGTCGCGTACGCCGCCTACCGCATGCCCGCGACCTTCGAGGCCGTGCGGTCCGCGCTGGAGGCGTTCCGTGACCGACTGCCCGAGTGGGAGCCCGCCTCGCACGTCGACATCGGCGGCGGTACGGGCGCGGCGAGCTGGGCGGTGGCCGCCACGTGGCCGGCGGGGGAGCGCAGGACCACCGTCCTGGACTGGGCCGAACCCGCCCTCGCGCTCGGCGCCGAGCTGGCCCGCGCCGCGTCCTCCGTCGCCCTGCGCGCCGCGAACTGGCGCCGCCAGGCCATCGGCGGCGGGCTCACGATCCCGGACGACACCGACCTGGTCACCGTCTCGTACGTGCTGGGCGAGCTGACCGAGACAGACCGGAACGCGGTGGTCGACGAGGCGGCTCGTGCCGCGCGGACCGTCGTCCTCATCGAGCCCGGCACCCCCGACGGCTATCTCCGCATCCGGCACGCGCGCGACCGCCTGATCGCGGCCGGTTTCCAGATCGTCGCGCCGTGCCCGCACAGCGCGGAGTGCCCGATCGAGGTGGGCGCGGACTGGTGCCACTTCTCGGCGCGGGTGAGCCGCTCCTCACTGCACCGGCAGGTCAAGGGCGGTTCGCTGCCGTACGAGGACGAGAAGTTCTCCTACGTCGCCGCGGTGCGCGGCCTCGACGTCCCGGCCGCGCCCGCGCGGGTCGTCCGCAAGCCGCAGATCCGCAAGGGCCAGGTCCTCCTCGACCTCTGCATCCCTTCGGACGCCCTCACCAGGGAAACGGTGACCAAGCGCCACGGCCCCCTCTACCGAGCGGCCCGCGACACGGACTGGGGCGACGAATGGCCCCCGGCCGATGCCGACGACTGACCGGCCGTGACTGTTCCCCTTCCCCCGCCCAGGGGCGGAGGCGCCGTCGGCCCACCGACGTGAGGGCTCGGGACGCGCAGGTGGGTCGCGGGGCGTAAAGCGGATGCCTTAGGCGGCGGGCATGACGGTCCGCTGGCGTGATGGCGTGCCGGGTTTCCATCCCCCTCCCACCCGGGGGCGGAGGCGCCGTCGGCCCACCGACGTGAGGGCTCGGGACGCGCAGGTGGGTCGCGGGGCGTAAAGCGAAGCAGCCCCGCGACCCACCGGAGCGGCACGGGCTCGACCTCCGGCCGGGCCCGCACAGGGGCCGACGGCCCGAACCCCACCAGCCCGCCGCAGGCGAAACGGCGCGGCACGGGGCCGACGGGCCGGACCTCAACAGCCCGCCGCAGGCGAAACCGCGAACAGGCCCGCCCGGGGAACCACTAAGCCGAGCGCAGCTCAAGCGTGCAGCACTTCACGCTCCCGCCCCCCTTGAGCAGTTCCCCCAGGTCCATCCCGATCGGCTCGTACCCCCGTTCCCGCAGCGGGGCGAACAGGCCCACCGCCGCCTGCGGCAGCAGCACATGGCGGCCGTCGCACACGGCGTTGAGTCCCAGCGCCGACGCGTCCTCCTCCGTGGCGATCAGCGCGTCGGGGAACAGTCGCTCCAGCACGGCCCGGCTGCCCGGGGAGAACGCGTCCGGGTAGTACATGACCTCGTCCCCGTCGAGCACGGACAGCGCCGTGTCGAGGTGGTAGTAGCGCGGGTCGACGAGGTCGAGGCCGATGACGGGGCGGCCGAAGAATTCCTGTGCCTCCGGGTGGGACAGCGGGCTGCTGCGGAAACCGCGTCCGGCCAGCAGCCAGGAGGCGGTGACGGCGAAGTCGCCTTCGCCCTCGTTGATGTGTTCCGGCTCGCGCACGTCCCGGTAGCCGTTCGCCCGGAACCACTCCGTGTGGACGGCCGCTTCGGCGGCCCGTTCGGGGTGCGCGAAGCGGGCGCCGAGGACCCGGCCGTCGACGACCGTGGCGCCGTTGGCGGCGTAGACCATGTCGGGCAGGTCCGGGCGGGGGCGCAGCTCGGCGACGGTGTGGCCGAGGGCGCGGTAGCGGTCGCGCAGGTCCTCCCACTGCGCGAGGGCCAGCGGCAGGTCGACCGGCTTGTCCGGGTCCATCCACGGGTTGATCGAGTACGTGACCCTGAAGTGCGTCGGGGGGCACATCACATAGTGGCGCGGGGTGGCGGCACGAGCGGCACGAACGGCACGAGCGGCTGTACGCAAGGAGCGCTCCTCACAGGGGCGTTGGGCACGTACGGAGGTAGCCGTACGTGCCCAAATAGTCCACGCTCACCGCCCACCGCGCATGAACCGTACGGGTGGTTTAGCGGTGGCTCGTTCACGCTCCCGTGGTTCCGGTTCGGCCTTCCCGCAACTTGCGCAACAGCTCCCGCTTCTGCGCGTTCGCATCGGCGCCGCCTCCGGCCCGGCCGCCCCGGCCGCCGCCGCGGAGCGCCGTGCGGGAGAGGTTGCTGCGCGTACCGCCGACTCCGAGCATTCCGCCCGCGTTGCCCCGGCTCATGGGGGTCTCCTTTCACTGGAGGGGGCGAGACGGTTCGTCTCGCGATGACTCCACTTTGAACGAGACGGTTCGTCTTGTCAACCACTTGGAGACGATACGGTTCGCCTCGAACCCCGCTAGACTGCCGGGCATGGCCACCACCAAGACCCCCGACGCCACCCGCCGTAGTGAACGATCCCGGCGCGCGATCTTCGACGCAGCCCTCGAACTCGTGGGCGAGGTCGGGTACGACAAGCTCACGATCGAAGGCATCGCCGCCCGCGCGGGCGTGGGCAAGCAGACGATCTACCGCTGGTGGCCGTCGAAGGCCGCCGTGCTGCTCGACGCGTTCACCGCGGAGGCGAGCGACGCCGAGTACGAGCTGCCCGTCACCGGCGACCTGGCGGCCGACCTCAAGCTCGTGCTGCGCGCGACCGTCGATGAATTCAACGATCCCAAGTTCGAGGCCCCCTACCGCGCGCTCGCGACCGCCGGGGCGAACGACCGTGAGCTGTCCGAACAGTTCGTGGCCAAGCTCCAGGACACGGGCGTGAAGGCCTACGTCGACCGGCTGACCAAGGCCAAGGAGGCGGGCCACATCGCCGAGGACGTCGATGTGCGGATCGCCACCGAGATGCTCCTCGGCCCCTTCACTCAGCGCTGGCTCATGCGTACGGGTCCCCTCACTTACGACTTCACCGACACCCTCGTCGACCTGCTGATGCGGGCCGTCACCCCCCGCTGACACCACCGCGGAGCCCCGCCGCACGGCGGGGACGCGTCCGGTCTCACACCCCCCGGATGCATCCGGCGGTCACACCGGGAGCAGGATGGTGGCAGCATTGACCGGAGACCGCGGTCGAAGTGAGGGGATAGATGGAACGCATGAGCAGGTTCTCCCAGTGGCTGCGCCGTCCCAGGGGAGCGGGCGGCGATGCGGGCACGGGGGCGGCCCTCGCGGCCGCCCGCGAGGAGCTGCTCCTGGCCGCGGCCGCCGCGGGGTACCCCCTGGCCCCCGCCGCGCACCCTTCCGGGTACGGCTGTTCGTGTGAGCGCATCGGCTGTCCCACCCCGGGCCGGCACCCCGTCTCCTTCGCCTGGCAGACCCTCGCCACGACCGACGCCGAGAAGGTCACCAAGTGGCTGCGCGCCCAGCCGGAGGCGAACTTCATCACCGCCACCGGCATCGCGCACGACGTTCTCGACGTACCGGCCGAGGCGGGCCGGCAGGCCCTGGCCCGGCTGGAGGAGGCCGGCGTCGACGTCGGCCCCGTCGCCACCGTCACCCCCGACCGCATGCTGTTCTTCACCGCCACCCGCGGCACCCCGGACGACGAGGACGAGTGGTGGCCCTGCGAGCTCGACAGCCATCCCGAGACGATGGACGAGCATCCGGGGCTGCGCTGGCACTGCCGGGGCAGCTATGTGCTGCTGCCGCCGTCACTGCTGCCCGATGACGGCAAGGTGGCCTGGCTGGCCGGCCCCGAGCGGCCGCTGCCCGACCCGCTGACGCTGCTGGAAGCCCTCACCGACGCCTGCGCGCAGTACGTGGGGGACCGCCCCGACCACGATCACCACGACTCCGCCGCCTGGCCGATCGGCCGCTGACGCCTGTCCGGCGGACTGGTTGGCGCTGAGCCCGGCCGCATCAAGCCTGTCCGGTGGGCAGGTTCGTGCCAAGCCCGGCCCCATCAAGCCCGTCCGGCGTTTGAGGACGCGCCCGCAGGGCGCTTGCCACCGCGGGCAGGCGGGAAAGAACGGGCCTGTTGCCGAACTCCGCCGGCCAGGCGAGTGGCGCTCGCCGCCGCAGGCGGCAAGGACGGGCGTATCGCCGAAGTCCGCCGGCCAGGCTATTCGCCCTTCGCGGCCGTCAGGCTCTCGATGCGGTTGAGGAAGACGACCCGGCGGTCCGCCGACTTCGGCGGCACCTTCACCGCCGACTCGGAGACCCGCACGAAGGTGACCGCGCTCTTGAGGTCGCCGGACAGCAGGGCCTTCGTGCGCCGCTCGGTGAGCGTGGGCCGCAGGCCCTTGGCCATGGTGCGCTTCTCCCGGTGGTGCGCGGTGAAGAACACCAGCGCACCGCCGTCGTCGGTGCGCAGTGCGAACGAGGGGAAGCCGGGGGCCCGCTCGGGGGTGTCGATGAACCCGGTCCAGTAGTTCGGGGTCCGGACCCGCTTGCCCCGGTCCTCGCGGAGCGCAGTGGTCGCCCTGCCCGGGGCGAAGACCGACCCCCGGCCGGTGCGCAGATAGTCCGTGTACGCCGTGCTCACCGCGGCGGGATCCGTGCTCAGGCCCGCGGCCGCGCCCGCTTTGCCGTCCGGCCCGCCCGCGGCCGGTACCGGCTCGGCCCAACCGTCCTTGTCGGTGGTGAACTTCGGTATCTCGTGGTCGCTGAGGATCGACAGATACGCGGCCTTCCACGGCTCCTTCGCCCCCGCGCGCGTGAACACCACGAACCAGCGGTTCTTGTCGCGGTTGCTCCGGGCGTCCGCGACGAAGAACTTCGGCCACCCCGCCATCTTCGGGATGGTGAAGCGGGCGTCCGCCAGCGTCAGGGCGGGATAGCCCGGGTTGCCGTCCGGGGTCGCCGCCCGCTGGGCCGCGACGTCGGCCTTGCCGATCTCGGCCAGGGCGCCGGTCTCGACCCGCTCCACGGCGGCCGGGTCGAGCTTGCGGTACGCCTCGTTGTAGCCCTCGGTGAAGCGCTCCAGGACCTTCGGAGCCTCAGCCCTGCTCACCGACGGGATGATCTCCCGTTCGCCGTGCACCGTCATGCACCCGGTCGCCGTCAGCAGCGTCGTCGCCGCCAGAGCTGTGAACAGTCGACGGGGCAACCGGCGTCTCATCGCGCTTCGACTCCTTGAGGGCTGCTTGGGACGGCGCAACCCTACCCGGGGCGAAGAAGAAGACAAGGGTGGGGACCAGATACAGCGCCCACACCGCGACCTGGACCCACGTGGGGTCGGGCTGGAAGTTGAAGATGCCCTTGAGCAGCGTGCCGTACCAGCTGTCGCTCGGGATCTGGTCGCTGATGTCGAAGGCCCGGTCGTGCAGCCCCGGCAGGAACTCCGCCTCCTGCAGATCGTGGAAGCCGTAGGCGAGCACGCCCGCCGCCACGACGATCAGCATCGCGCCGGTCCACGTGAAGAACTTCGCCAGGTTGATCCGGACCGCGCCGCGGTAGAACAGCCAGCCCAGCACCACCGAGGTGAGCAGCCCCAGCACCGCGCCGACCAGGGGCCGCACACCGTCGTCCGTGGCCTCCACCGCGGTCCAGATGAACAGCGCGGTCTCCAGGCCCTCGCGGCCCACCGCCAGGAACGCCGTGACGACCAGGGCGGTCGTGCCCATCGCCAGTGCCGCGTCCAGCTTGCCGTGCAGCTCCCGCTTCAGATGCCGCGCGGTGCGCCGCATCCAGAAGACCATCCACGTCACCAGACAGACCGCGACGATCGACAGCGAGCCGCCCAGCAGCTCCTGCGCCTCGAAGGTCATGGTCCGGGAGCCGAACTGCAGCAGCGCCCCGAAGGCCATGCTGAGCAGCACGGCGGCGCCGATGCCGAGCCAGATGGGCAACAGCGCGTCCCGGCGCCCGGTCTTCACCAGGTAGGCGACGAGGATGCAGACGACCAGGCTGGCCTCCAGCCCCTCGCGCAGGCCGATCAGGTAGTTGCCGAACACGCGGCTTCCCCTTCCGTTTTTGTGGAAAGACCGTCGAACAGGCCGTTGATCACGCCGTCGGTCACGCCGTCGGTCACGAGAAGAGCGCCTTGCCCCACCAGTCGCCCTTGTCCCGGACGCCCGGTGGCACGGCGAAGACCGCCGAACCCACGTGCTGGATGTACTCGTTGAGCGCGTCGCTCCGCGAGAGGCGGGTCTGCACCGGCACGAAGCCGTCGCGCACATCGCGCTGGTAGGCCAGGAAGAACAGGCCCGCGTCCAGCCGGCCCAGCCCGTCCGTGCCGTCGGTGAAGGAGTAGCCGCGGCGCAGGATCGTCGCCCCGCCGTTGCTGTCGGGGTGGGCGAGGCGCACGTGCGCGTCCGGCAGCATCGCCTTGAGGTTCGGCTCGTCGCGCTCGCGCTGCTTGCCCTGCGGGGCACCCTCGACCTTGTCGCGGCCGAAGATGTCCTCCTGCTCCTTGAGCGAAGTCCGGTCCCAGGTCTCGATGTGCATCCGGATGCGGCGGGCGACGAGGTAGGAACCGCCGACCATCCACTCCGGTCCGTCCTTCTCGCCGACCCAGACGTGCTTGGCGAGGGCCTTGGTGTCGGTGCCCGAGACGTTCCGGGTGCCGTCCTTGAAGCCCATCATGTTGCGCGGGGTCTGTGCGTCGGGCGTCGTCGAGGACGTCTTGCCGAAGCCGAGCTGCGACCAGCGGATCGCGACCTTGCCCATGCCGATCCGGGCGAGGTTACGGATCGCGTGCACCGCGACCTGCGGGTCGTCCGCGCAGGCCTGGACACACAGGTCGCCGCCGCTGCGGGCCGCGTCGAGGTTGTCGCCGGGGAAGGCGGGCAGGTCGATGAGGGCCTTCGGCCGCCGCGACTTCAGCCCGAAGCGGTCCTTGCCGTCCTTCTCGAAGAGGCCGGGTCCGATGCCGAAGGTCAGCGTCAGCCGGGAGGGCTTGAGGCCGAGCGCCTCGCCGGTGTCGTCCGGCGGTGCCTCCGGCTGGGTGCCGGCCGTGCCCTCGCCGACCTCGTGGCCGGCGGTCATGAGCGCGGCGGCCGCGGTCCACTCCTTGAGCAGGGCGATCAGCGCGGCACGGTCGCCGGTCGTCACGTCGAAGGCCGCGAAGTGCAGCCGGTCCTGAACGGCCGTGGCGATGCCCGCCTGGTGGGTGCCGTGGAAGGGCACCGCGTCACCGCTCATGGCGGCCGGCTGGGCGTCACCGCCGGTGCGCAGCGCGGCCGCGGTGCCGCCGGCGGCGACGGCGCCGAGCGCGAGCCCGGCACCGCCCCAGCCGAGCAGCGAGCGGCGCGAGGGCGCCGCCCCCGACTTCGCGGCGGTCTTGTCTGCGGTCTCCACGGTGGTCTCCGCGGTCGTCTCTTCCGGCATTCCGGGCCCCCCTTACTTGGCGACGGCGGCGGCGAGCTTGGACAGCGGCTCCGCGAGCGCGTTGACCGCGTCGGAGAGCTTCTTGCGGTCGTCCTTGCCGACGGTGTCGGTGTCGTACGACTTGAAGCCGTCGCCCTCGCGGTACTCGTCGAGCAGCTTCTTCAGCTCGGCGAACTGCTTGTCCAGCTCCTTGACCAGCGCCCCGTCGTTCTTCGCGGCGACCGGCTTCAGCAGCTCGTAGGACTTCTCGGCGCCCTCCACGTTGGCGTGGAAGTCGACCAGGTCGGTGTGGCTGTAGCGCTCCTCCTCGCCGGTCACCTTGCCGGTGGCCACCTCGTCGAGCAGCTCCTTGGCGCCGTTGGCCATGCTGGTCGGGGTGATCTCGGCGGTGCCGACGCGCTTCTGCCAGTCCTTGAGGTCGGCCATCAGCTGGTCGGCCAGCTTCTTGTCGTCCTCAGTGATCTTCTTGTCGTCCCACAGGGACTTCTCCAGCTTGTGCCAGCCGGTCCACTTCTGGCCCTTCTCCAGGCCGTCCTCGCGGACGTCGACCTTCGGGTCGATGTCGCCGAAGGACTCGGCGACCGGCTCGGTGCGCTCCCAGCCGACGCGGGAGGGGGCGTAGAGCTTCTTCGCCTCGTCGAGGTCGTCCTTCTTGACCGCGTCGACGAACTTCTGGGCGGCGGGGATCGTCTCCTCGGCCTGCGCCAGGACGTACTTGCGGTACTCCGCGACGGCCTTGTCCAGCTCCGGGTCGCGCTTCTTCGCCGCGCCGCCGCCGGTGGCGGTGACCTTCTGCCGGATGCCGTCGCCCTTCATGCCGGGCTTGCACGCGATCTCGTACGAGCCGGCCTTGATCTCGGCGGCGATCTCCGCCTTGGTGCCGGGGCCTATGTTCTCGCGCTCGGTCACGATGCGGTCGCCCGGGGCGTAGACGTAGACCTCGGTGACCTTGTCGCCCTTGTTCTTGACGGCGAGCTTCACATGGCCGGCGGGGAAGGAGGTCTTGGAGACCTCGCACTTGTCGTCGGAGGCCGTGATCTGGATCGCGTCCGAGCCTTCGGCGTCGGACTTCTCGGCACAGCCGGACACGGCGGTCAGGGCAGCCACGGCCGAGACGGCGGCGACGACGGAGGAGCGGAGGACGCGCATGGAAGCTCCAGGCTTGGTCGGGCGGGGGCGGAAACGAGGCATGGCCGAATTAAGCCGCCCCAACTTATCTGAGGCTTGCCTAAATAGTTCCCATGGGGGTCCGTGATCCTGCTCTCACGAGGCAAAGTCTCGTCACTCCCGGCACGGGGTCACCAGGGGCCCGCCGGTTCATGGAAGCGGAATCACTACTACCGGTTGTTGGTATACACGACCGAGCGGCTCCGGCGCGAAGATACGACCGGACGGGCCGCCGGCGGTGACGCGGCCTCAAGCGCCTCGCAGGGTGCTGTGCCGCGCCCTCAAGCGCCTCACGGGCTGCATTCAGCCCGTGAGGCGCTTGAGGACGAAACGGCGCGGGTGAGTCGTCGGCCGAGCCCGGCCGGCCAGGCCTACGCGCTCAGCGGGAACTCCCGCCCCAGCTCCCGGAAGACCGCCGTGTTCAGCGCGAAGGCGCGCTTGCACTCGTCGACCACGCGCTGCTTCTCCAGGTCGTCGACCGGCAACGCGTCCAGCAGTGCGCGGTATTCGCGCTTGAAGGCGGCGGGGTTGCCGATGGCCTCGAAGACGTAGAAGCGGACGCCGTCGCCCTTGCGGGCGAATCCCCAGGTCTTCTCGGCGGTGCCGCGGATGATCTGGCCGCCGGACAGGTCGCCCAGGTAGCGGGTGTAGTGGTGGGCGACGTAGCCGGCCGGCCAGGTGCGGGCGCACTCCTCGACCCGGGCCGCGTAGGCCGTCGTCGCGGGCAGCGGCGCGAGCCCCGCCTGCCAGTCGGGCCCCCCGAGATGGGCCAGGTCCCGCTCCAGCTGGGCGGTGCGGGCCAGCTCGGGCCGTATGAACGGGCCAGCGACGGGGTCGGCGGCCAGCAGGGCGGAGGCGGACTCCAGGGCGCGGTAGACGAACCAGAGCTGTTCGGTGTAGCGGCGGTACGCGGCGACCCCGAGCCTGCCGCCGAGCATGTCGCTCATGAACGACGAGTTCTCGGCTTCCGTGTGCTGCTCGTGCGAGGCGGTACGGATCAAGGTGGAGAACGGCGTCGTGACGGGCGAGTCCAAGGCGGACCTCCGGTGACCGAGAGGGGCGGGAGGGGACGGCGCCGGGGGCGCGCGAGCGCGCCGACACCGCCGATTCTCTCTAGTTAGGCTGACCTAAGTCAATCTCTTCCCGACGTGCTGTCGGCAAAACCCTACCGCCCTCGGCCGCGCTACGGGAGGGTGAGGATCTCCGCTCCCGTGTCGGTCACCACCAGCGTGTGTTCGAACTGAGCCGTGCGCTTGCGGTCCTTCGTGACGACCGTCCAGCCGTCCGCCCACATGTCGTACTCGTACGTCCCGAGGGTCAGCATCGGCTCGATCGTGAACGTCATGCCCGGCTGGATCAGGGTGTCGTGGTGGGGGCTGTCGTAGTGCGGGACGATCAGGCCGGAGTGGAAGGACGAGTTGATGCCGTGGCCGGTGAAGTCGCGCACGACGCCGTAGCCGAAGCGCTTGGCGTAGGACTCGATGACCCGGCCGATGACGTTGATGCGGCGCCCGGGCTTGACCGCCTTGATGGCCCGGTTCAGCGCCTCACGCGTGCGCTCCACGAGCAGCCGCGACTCCTCGTCCACATCGCCGCACAGGTAGGTGGCGTTGTTGTCGCCGTGCACGCCGCCGATGAACGCCGTCACATCGAGGTTCACGATGTCGCCGTCGCGCAGCACCGTGGAGTCCGGGATGCCGTGACAGATGACCTCGTTCACGGACGAGCACAGCGACTTGGGGAAGCCGCGGTAGCCGAGCGTCGAGGGGTAGGCGCCGTGGTCGCACATGTACTCGTGCGCGACCCGGTCCAGCTCGTCCGTCGTGACGCCGGGGGCGATGTGCTTGGCCGCCTCCTCCATCGCCCGCGCGGCGATGCCACCGGCGATCCGCATCAGCTCGATCGTTTCGGCGTCCTGGATCTCGGGGCCGGAATAGGGGGTCGGGGCGTCCTTACCGACGTACTCGGGCCGCGGGATCGAGGCGGGGACGGGGCGGGCGGGGGAGAGGGTCCCCGGGGCGAGAAGCGACTGGCCAGACATGTCAGCGAGTGTAGCCAGCGGCATTCGGGGACCATGTGATCGAGCACCCACGCTGGAGGAGAGACCTGATGGCACTGTTCAAGCGGCACACGGCCGGCAAGCCCGGTGAGTGGTACTACTGCCTCAAGCACGGCACGGTGGAGGAGGGCCCCCAGTGCCGGGCCGCCGACCGCTTCGGCCCGTACGACTCCCAGGAGGAGGCGGCCCACGCGATGGAGACGGCGCGCGAGCGGAACGAGGAGTGGCGCGAGGACCCCCGCTGGAACGACGAGGACAAGAAGAGCTGACCGCTGCGGGGCGGTGTCCTCAATCGCCGGACGGGCTGCTTTCAGCCCGTCCGGCGCTTGAGGACAAGGCACAGCAGCCCGTCCGGCGATTGAGGACGCGCCCGCAGGGCGCTCGCCGCCGCAGGCGGCAACGACGGCCCGCAGTTGCGGCTACGCCGCTTCCACCACATCCGCGCTGCGCGCGGCCCGCATCCGCACCGCATGCTCATCCGTCCGCTCGTCGTACGACATCAGCTTCGGCAGCGTCAGGGCCAGCAGCCCCACCGAGGCGACGCACGCCAGACCGCCCGCCCACACCGAGGTGCGGACGTTCGTCAGGGTGGCCGTGCCGCCCGCGCGGACCTGGCCGAGCTGGGGGCCGACCGAGTACGAGAGCAGTTCGATGCCGGCGAGGCGGCCGCGCAGCTCGTCCGGGATCGTCTGGTCCCAGATCGCCGAGCGGAAGAGGCCGCTCACCATGTCGCAGCCGCCGGCCACGGCCAGGAACACCAGCACCAGCCAGACGTTGTGCATCCAGCCCGCCAGCGCCATCGCCAGGCCCCAGCCGCCCGCCGCCAGCACCACCATCCGCCCGTGCCGGTGGATGCGCGACACCCAGCCGCTGGTCAGGCTCACCACGAGCGAACCGACCGCGCCGGCCGCGTACATCAGGCCCAGCGCCCAGGGGGCGCCCAGATCGTCGGCCAGGAACGGGAAGATCGCGGTCGGCATGGCGAAGAACATCGCCGCCATGTCGACCGCGTATGTACCGAGCAGCTCCTTGCGGCGCCACGCGTAGCGCGCGCCCTCCAGGACGCCGCGCAGCGACGGCTTGTCGGCGTCGTGGGAGGCGGGCGACGCGGCGAGGCCGACGGTGAGGGCGAGCGAGACCGCGTAGGTCACGATGTCCAGGACGTACGCCCAGGGCAGCCCGGCGAAGGCGATGATCACGCCGGCCAGGGACGGTCCCGCGATGGCGCCGACCTGCCAGCGCATCGAGTTCAGGGCGATGGCGGCGGGCAGTTGCTCGTGCGCGACGATGCGCGGCACGATCGCCTGCAGCGCCGGGCGCTGGAGCCCGGTCAGCGCGCTGACCAGCGCGGCCACCACGTACAGGGGCCAGACCAGGGGGTGCGGCAGCAGGGTGTTGAGCAGCAGGATCCCGGACAGGACACCGAGCCCGGCCTCGGTCCACAGGATCAGCTTCCGCCGGTCCATGGCGTCGGCGAGCGCGCCGCCGTAGAGACCGAAGACGATCAGCGGTACGAGTTCGACGGCGCCGACCGCGCCGACCGCGAGCGCCGAGCCGGTCAGCTCCTTGAGTTGCAGCGGTACCGCGATGAAGGTCAGAAAGCTGCCGAAGACCGTCACCAGCCCCGCCAGCCACATGCGGCGGAAGTCGGGGGAGGCGTGCCAGGGGGTCAGGTCGGGCAGCAGGGCGCGCAATCCGCCGGAGGGGGGCGCGGAGGCGGCGGAGGTCTCGGAGGGCGCCGGGGGCTCGGAGGGGGGATGGTGCTCGGTCACGGGGGACCATGGTCCGCGCCGGGACGAAGGGGAGCAAACGAATTTCCGGGTCGCCGTCGCCCCCGGCCGCCGCTACCAGCGGGTCGGCGGCGGTGCGGACAGTTGCTCCGCGAGCCGGGCGAGCCGGTCGAGGAAGCGGTGGCGAGCACGCGGCGCGGGTGGGGCGTTCTCCCCGGCGGCGGCGCTGACCAGGTGCTGGACGGTGTCGAGATCGAGCTCCGCGGCGGCCGGCACGGGCAGTGCGTCGTGCGCGAGCGCCCGCAGGTCGCTGCCCTCGTCGTCGCCCGCGCCGTCCAGGGCGAGCACGGTCGCCCCGCCGCGCCGCGCGTCGTGCACCCGCTCCAGCAGCCCCTCGCCGGGATCCTCGGCGGTCACCACCAGCAGCGTCTCCCCGCGCCGCGCGGCCTCCAGCCGGCCCAGCCCGACCGCCAGATGCGCGGGGACGCCGTCCGGCACCCGGTGCCGGACGAGCGTGGGGGACAGCTCCGGCAGCCCGGACCAGGCGGCCTCGTCGTCCAGGTGCGCGGCGAGGTGCCACGGCTCGTACCGCGGGCTGCCGACGAGGAGCAGCCCGCCGCCGTGCCGGGTGACCGACGTCCGTAAGGTCCCCGCGAAGTGGCGCGTGGTGCGCAACCACTCGGTCCCGGCGAGCGCTTCGCGCAGCAGCGCGACCCGTACGGCGTCCATGCGCCCGCATCCTGCCGTAGCCGCTGCGCGGGCCAAGCGGTTTCGTGGCGGCCTCACCCGTATGTGCGTCTCGCCTGGCCGGCGGGTCTTCGGCTGCGAGCCTGTCTTGCCGCCTGCGGCGGTGGCGCCCTGCGGGCGCGTCCTCAATCGCCGGACGGGCTTGATTCGGCTGAGCTCAGCCGAAACCAGACCGCCCGGCGGTGGTGCGGACGACACGGCCACCCTCGCCGGAGGCGAAATCGCAGCGTGACAGTATCGCTGTCATGACTACTCCTGATGACGTGAAGAAGGCCCCCGCCAAGGACCCTTGGGACCTCCCCGACGTTTCCGGCCTCGTCGTCGGCGTGCTCGGCGGCACCGGTGACCAGGGCCGCGGCCTCGCCTACCGGCTGGCCAAGGCCGGCCAGAAGGTGATCATCGGCTCCCGCGCCGCCGACCGGGCGCACACCGCAGCCGAGGAGCTCGGCCTGGGCATCGAGGGCGCCGACAACGCCGAGTGCGCGCGGCGCAGCGACGTCGTGATCGTCGCCGTGCCGTGGGACGGCCACGCCAAGACCCTCCAGTCGCTGCGCGCGGACCTCGTCGGGAAGCTCGTCATCGACTGCGTCAACCCGCTCGGCTTCGACAAGCAGGGCGCCTACGCCCTCAAGCCGGAGGAGGGCAGCGCCGCCCAGCAGGCCGCCGCCCTGCTGCCCGAGTCGCGCGTCACCGCCGCCTTCCACCACCTGTCGGCCGTGCTGCTCTCCGACCCGGAGATCGCGGAGATCGACACCGATGTGATGGTGCTCGGCGAGAAGCGGGCCGACACGGACATCGTCCAGGCCCTGGCCGGCCGTATCCCCGGTATGCGCGGCGTCTTCGCCGGGCGGCTGCGCAACGCCCACCAGGTGGAGTCCCTGGTCGCCAACCTGATCTCCGTGAACCGCCGCCACAAGGCGCACGCGGGCCTGCGGGTCACCGACGTATAGAGGCGTGCCCGGTGGGCAGGCCCCGTGAGCCCGGCAGGACCTGCCGGGCACGCCCTGGGCCGCCCGGGGGCGTGGGGGACACCTGGGAGATAATGGGCGGGATCCACGCATCCGCGTCCGCCGACCAGGAGCCGCCCCCATGCCCCGCCTCGCCCTCTACGCCATCGCCGTCTGCGCCCTCGCGCTCGCGGCGGCCGTCGTCTCCTTCGCGCGGGGCAGCTGGCTCGGCGTCATCTGGATCCTGCTGCTCGGCGTCGCGTCGAACATCGCCTGGTACTACGTGCGCAAGGAGAAGAACGACCGGGCCGCCGAGCAGGCCGGCCGCGCGGGGTGAGCCGCGCGGGTTGAAGGGGTCTCACAGACCGATGTCGACCGAGGTGAGCGGCGGGATGTCCGGCGTTCCCTGCCAGAAGCGGAACAGCTCCTGGCCCCAGTAGGTGTCCCACTCGGTCACGCCCAGGCCGCGCAGAATCGCGTCGATCATGTCGAAGAAGGCGTGGTTGACCCCGGGGATCCACAGGAAACCGAAGACCGCGATCAGACCGAACGGCGCGAAGGGCTCCACCTGCCGCCGCAGCTTGTGCGACAGCCACGGCTCGATCACGCCGTAGCCGTCGAGGCCGGGCACCGGCAGGAAGTTCAAGATCGCCGCCGTCAGCTGGAGCAGGGCCAGGAAGCCCAGCGCGTAGCGGAAGTTGTCCGGCACCCCGTCCAGGGCGTCCAGCCAGAACGGCGCGCTGACCACGGCCGCGAACAGCACGTTCGTCAGTGGGCCCGCCGCCGAGACCAGGCTGTGCTGCCAGCGCCCCCGGATGCGGTGCCGCTCGATGAACACCGCCCCGCCCGGCAGGCCGATCCCGCCCATGATCACGAAGATCACCGGCAGCACGATGCTGAGCAGCGCGTGCGTGTACTTCAAGGGGTTCAGGGTCAGATAGCCCTTGGCGCCGATCGAGATGTCCCCGCCGTGCAGGGCCGTGCGCGCGTGCGCGTACTCGTGGAGACAGAGCGAGACGATCCAGCCCGAGACGACGAACAGGAAGACGGCGAAGCCGGGGCTCGCCGAGAAGTCCGTCCACACCGCCCATATGGAGACCGCCATGATGGCGACGAGGGCGAGGAAGACGGGGCTCACGCGCGCCTCGCCGCGGGTCGCTGTGGATGCCATACCTGATGCTCCTGTGGATCTCGGTGGAACCGCCGGGACGGTGGGGGCGCGGCCCGGGGCGTACGAACGTACCGGCCGACGGTACTTGCTCGACCCGGCGTGTCGTACCGACCCGTGCGCGCCGGGTGAGAATGGGTCCGTGCGCTATGGCATTCTCGGCACCACCCAGGCCCATTCCGCCGACGGCCGGATCACCGCCCTCGGCGGCTCCCGGCTGCGCGGCCTCCTCGCCGCGCTGGCCCTGCACCCCGGCCGGCCCCGCCCCGCCGAAGCGCTGATCGACGAGGTCTGGGGTGACGCGCCGCCCGCCGACGGACCGGGCGCGCTGCAGGCGCTCGTCGGGCGGCTGCGGCGGGCGATCGGCCACGCGGCGGTGGACCTCGTGGCCGGCGGCTATCTGCTGCGGGCCGAGCCCGACGACGTCGATCTGTACCGCTTCCGCAGGCTCGCCGACGAGGGGGCCCGCGCCCTCGACGACGGCGACCCCGCCAAGGCGGCGGTCCTTCTCGACGACGCCCTCGCGCTGTGGCGCGGCCCGGCGCTCGCCGACCTCCCGGACTCAGGCGCCCTGGCCGTCCGCCACGAGGCCCGCCGTCTCGACGCCCGCCGGCACCGCGCAGCCGCGGCGATCGCCCTCGGTGACGCGGCGGCGGTCCTGCCCGAGCTCGCCGACCTCTGCGACGCCCACCCCCTGGACGAACCCCTCCAGGCCCTCCGCCTCCGCGCCCTGCGCGCCGCGGGCCGCCCGGCCGAGGCCCTGGCCGCGTACGAGCGGATCCGCACCTCCATAGCCGACCGGCTCGGCACCGACCCCGGCCCGGAACTGCGCGCCCTGCACGCCGAACTGCTGACGCCGGAGCCGTTGCCCGATCAGGCGCAGGTGCGCGCGGGCGGCCGCGGGCTGCTGCCCGAGGCGGCTGTCGAGGGGGAGCCGACGCGGGGCGGGACGCGGCGAGTCGCCGGGCCCGGTGCGGGAGCGGACCCGGGACCGGGCGCCCGCGAAGCGGCGACGCCCGGCGGGGCGGGCGGCGCCGAGACCACCGCGCCCTACGGTGCCGGGACGCCTGTACCGGCGCCGCCCGTGCTCCCGCCGCCCGGCAATCTGCGCGCCCGGCACACCTCCTTCGTCGGCCGGGAGGACGAGCTCGCGCTGATCCGGGGGGATCTGGCGCGGTACCGGCTCGTCACCCTGCTGGGGCCCGGCGGGGCCGGGAAGACGCGGCTGTCGCAGGAGGCCGCCGAGGCCGCCGCGCGGGCGGACGGGGCCTGGCCCGACGGGGTGTGGTTCGCGGAGCTCGCGCCCGTCGACGACGGCGACACCGTGCCCGAGGCCGTGCTGACCGCGCTGGGGGCCCGCGAGACCGTCGTGCGGGGCACCGCCGCCGAGGGGCTGCGGGCCGCGACCGACGCGACCGCGCTCGACCCCCTGGCACGGCTCGCCGACCACTGCGCGCGCCGCCGCATGCTGCTCGTCCTCGACAACTGCGAGCACGTCATCGACGCCGCCGCCCGGCTCGCCGAGACGCTCCTCACCCACTGCCCCGGCATCACCGTCCTCGCCACGAGCCGCGAACCGCTCGCCGTGCCCGGCGAGTTGGTCCGGCCCGTGGAGCCCCTGCCCGACCCGGTCGCCCTGCGGCTCCTCGCCGACCGGGGCGCCGCCGCCCGCCCCGGTTTCCTTCTCGACGACGACCCCGCGGCGTGCGCCGAGATCTGCCGCCGCCTCGACGGCCTGCCACTCGCCATCGAGCTCGCCGCCGCCCGGCTGCGGCTGCTCACCCCCCGTGGCCTCGCCGACCGCCTCGACGACCGCTTCCGGCTGCTCACCTCCGGCAGCCGCACGGTCCTGCCGCGCCAGCAGACGCTGCGCGCGGTCGTCGACTGGTCGTGGGACCTGCTCACCGGCCCCGAGCGGGCCGTGCTGCGCCGGCTGTCGGTCTTCGCCGGCGGCTGCGAGCTGCCCGCCGCCGAGGAGGTGTGCGCGGCCGACGGCCCCGATGCCGTCCACGCGCGGGACGTCGCCGCGCTGCTCGGCTCCCTCGTCGACAAGTCGCTGGTGGTCGCGGCGCCCGCCGCCGACGGCCAGATGCGCTACCGACTGCTGGAGACCGTGGGGGAGTACGCCGCCGAGCGGCTGGACGAGGCGGGGGAGCGGGCCGCGACGGAACGACGGCACCTGGTCGCCTACCGTGAACTGGCCCGCACCGCCGACCCCTTGCTGCGCGGCCCCGCGCAGCGGACCTGGCTGGAGCGGCTGGAGCGGGAACACGACAACATGCGGACCGCGCTCCGGCACGCCGTCGCGGCGCGGGACGAGCACGAGGCGCTGTGCCTGGTGCTGTCCCTGGGCTGGTTCTGGCAGCTGCGGGACCACCGCACCGACGCCCGGACCTGGGCCGAGGCGGCGGCCGCGCTCGGCCCCGACCCGTTCGCGGCGCCCGTCGCCCCGGCCCCGCCGCTGCTCGTCCCGTGCACGGCCGCGCCGCCGCCGATGCCGCCGGACCTGCTGGAGGAGGCCCGGCGCGGGGTGCGGCTGGTGGCGCTGTCCAACATGGAGAGCGACATGCGGGTGTTCGAGGACCCCGGCATGCAGACCCGGCTGCGCGGCATCGTCGAGGCCTACGGGGGAGGGCAGCCGCAGAACTGCCGTGTCCCGGGCATGGCGTGGATCTACGCGGCCCTCCTGACCGGTCACGCCGAGAACCTCTACACGATGATCGACGAGGGGGTGGAGCGCTGCCGCCGGCTCGGCTACGACTGGGAACTGGCCAACGCGCTCCAACTGCGCGCCAAGCTCTTCAACGACAGCGTGGACCGCTCCGAGCAGGGGGCCCGGGACGCCGACGAGAGCCTGGAGATCTTCCGTCGGCTCGGTGACTCCTGGGGCGTGGCCGAGGCGCTGTCCGGGCGCGGCGAGGCACGCGAACGGCGCGGTGAGTACGAGCTGGCCGCGGAGGACTACGCGGAGGCCGTCGACCACGTCCGGGAACTGGGTTCGACCGCCATGGTGCCGATGCTGCGCGGCCGCCTCGTCGAGGTGCGCACGGAGGCGGGGCTCGTCGACGCGGAGGAGGTCCAGCGCACGCTCCGCGAGGTCATCGCGGAGGCGCAGCGGGTCAGCCCCGACGCCGCCATCTTCGCCCGTCTCCAGCTCGGCGTGCGGTTCGCCCAGCACGGGGACACCGCGGCGGCGCGCGAGATCCTCGAAGGGCTCGAGACGGAGTTCGAGGACCGGGCCATCGAGATCCTCGCGGGCACGATCTGCGGGCTGATCGCCTGGGTCGACACGCTGGAGGCCCGCCCGGCCGAGGCACTGCCGAGGCTGCGCAGGGCACTGGTGAAGGGGACCGAGCCGCTGTCCCGGCTGATCGCACCGCACCTGGCGATGGTGCAGTTGCTGTACGCCGCCCACGCCCACGTCGCGCTCGGCGGCGAGGAGCACGCCCTGACGGCGGCCCGGCTGCTCGGCGCCAGTGCCGCGCTGCGCACCCCGGGCGTCCATGTCGCGTCCGTCGAGCGGGAGGTGCGGGCGGCGACGGAGACCGCGACGCGCGCCGCTCTGGGCGATTTCGCGTACGAGCGCGCGTACGCCGAAGGCGGCGGCCTCACGCTGGAGGAGGCCACCGCCCTCGTATGACGCGCCCCCCGGGGCGCCCCCTGGCACCGCCGGCTCGGCCGTGCGACTCAGTCGGTCTTGTTGCGGAACTTGGAGATCGCGATCGGCGCGGTCACCAGGGTGATGGCCGCGGCCCAGGCCAGCGTCATCCACACCGAGTCGGCGACCGGGCCGCCGTTGATCAGATTGCGGGAGGCGTCGGCGAGGTTGGACAGCGGGTTGTAGTCGGTGAACGTCTCCAGCCAGCCCGGCATCTTCTGGGTCGGTGCGAAGATCGAGCTGCCGAACTGCAGTGGCATCAGGACGATCATGGCAACCCCCTGGACGGCCTGCGCGGTCTTCAGGGTCAGCCCCAGCAGGATGAAGATCCACATCAGTGAGGCGCCGAAGACCATGGCGAGCGCCACCGCCGCGAGCAGGTGAAGGACCGAGGTGCTGATGGTCAGGCCCAGGATGAAGCCCATGACCAGCAGGATCGTGGTCGCGATGAGCATCCGCCCGACCTCGACGACGATCTTCGCGATGAGGACGGACGACCGGGCTATCGGCATCGTCCGGAAGCGGTCCATCACCCCCTTCTTGAAGTCGTCGTTGACTCCCGTGCCGACCGCCATGGCGATGTTCATGCCCATCATCGCCATCAGGCCCGGCACGAGATAGCTGACGTACTGCTGCTCATTGCCCTTGCCGGCGATGTTGCCGCCGAAGACGTACGTGAACAACAGGATGAAGATGATCGGCATCAGCACGGCGTCGAACATCGACTCCGGGTCCTGCTTGATCTGGAGCAGATTGCGGCGGGCGAGGGCCCCGATGTGCCGCATATTGCCCCGCAGGCCGATCCGGCCCTCGTCGGTCGGCGCCTTCGCGGGCGTCTGAATCGTCGCCGCGCTCATGCCGCGACCTCCTGGAGTTCGTCGGTACGGTCCTGCGGCGCGCTGCTCTCGGAGGTCTTCTGGCCGGTGACGGCCAGGAACACCTCGTCGAGGCTGGGCAGATGGGTGCTGATGCCGGCGATGGCGAAGCCCCGCTCGCCCAGCAGCCCGATCACGGCGGTCAGTTGCTCGTCGCTGACGATCGGGACGTTGACCACGCCCTCGGCGGCGTCGGCGGTCGCGCCGGCGATGCCGTCCAGCCCGGCCTGGGCCACCGCGCCCACCATCCGGGGCAGTTCGGCCGGGTCGGCCGGGCGGATCTGCAGGGTGCGCCCGCCGACCTTCGCCTTGAGCTCGTCGACCCCGCCGCCGGCGATGACCCGGCCGCGGTCGATGACGGTCAGCTCGTCGGCGAGCTGCTCCGCCTCCTCCATGTACTGCGTGGTGAGCAGCACGGTGACCCCCTCGGAGACCATCCGCCGGACCTCTTCCCACACCTCGTTGCGCGTGCGGGGGTCGAGGCCGGTGGTGGGCTCGTCCAGATAGAGCACCGACGGCAGGCCGATCATCGAGGCGGCCAGGTCGAGCCGGCGGCGCATACCGCCCGAATACTGCATGGCGGGCCGCTTGGCGGCCTCGGTGAGCGAGAAGCGCTCCAGCATCTCCGCCGCGCGGCGCCGGGCGTCCTTGCGGGAGAGGTCGAGCAGCCGCCCGATCATGTAGAGGTTCTCGATGCCGGACAGCTTCTCGTCGACCGAGGCGTACTGCCCGGTCAGGCCGATGACCCGGCGCAGCTGCCGGGGCTGGGTCACCACGTCGTAGCCCGCGACGCGGGCGCTGCCCGCGTCGGGCCGGATCAGGGTGGACAGGACTCGCGCGAGCGTGGTCTTGCCCGCGCCGTTGGGGCCGAGGACACCGAGGACGGTGCCCTCGCGTACGTCCAGGTCGACCCCGTCGAGGGCTTTGGTCTCGCCGTAGTGCTTGACCAGCCCCCGGACCTCTACGGCGTTCTTGCCGCTTCCAGGGATGTCGTTTCGCGTCATGGAAGCCACAGTGCCAGGGGGCACTGACAGCGCGCCGATATTTAATCGACAGCCCGCCGACATCTCGCCGATGGGGCGTCGGTGTGTCCGCACCACCGCTGCGCGGCGGTGTCCTCGAGCGCCGGACGGGCTCGAAAAGCCCGTCCGGCGACCCCGTTAATGGAAGGCGTGCTCCTCCGCCGGGTACAGGCCGCCGACCACGTCGTCCGCGAAGGACTTCGCCGCGTCGCCGAGCACCTCGCGCAGATTCGCGTACTGCTTCACGAAGCGCGGCACCCGGCCCGCCGTCATGCCCGCCATGTCCGTCCACACCAGCACCTGGGCGTCGCACTCCTGGCCCGCGCCGATGCCGACCGTCGGGATGTGCAGCGTCCGGGTGACCTCGGCGGCCAGCTCGGCCGGGACCAGCTCCAGGACGACGGCGAACGCGCCCGCGTCCTGGACGGCCTTGGCGTCGCGCAGCAACTGCTGCGCGGCCTCCTCGCCGCGGCCCTGCACGGGATAGCCGCCGTAGGCGTTGACGGACTGGGGGGTGAGGCCGATGTGGGCCATGACGGGGATGCCGGAGCGGACCAGCAGATCGATCTGGTCGGCGGAGCGCTCGCCGCCCTCCAGCTTGACCGCGCCGACGCCCGCCTCCTTCACCAGCCGGGTGGCGTTGCGCAGCGCCTGGACCGAGCCTTCCTGGTACGAACCGAACGGCAGGTCGCCGACGATCAGGGCGCGCTTGGTGCCCCGTACGACGGCGGCCGAGAGAAGGGCGATCTCGTCCATCGTGACGGGCACGGTGGAGTCGTAGCCGAGGTGACAGTTGCCCATGGAGTCGCCCACGAGCAGGACGGGGATGCCGGACTCGTCGAAGACCGAGGCGGTCATCGCGTCGTAGGCGGTGAGCATGGGCCACTTCTCGCCGCGGTTCTTGGCCGCGGCGATGTCGCGGACGGTGACGCGCCGGGAACTCGTACCGCCGTACAGCGCCTTCGGGTTGGCGGGGCTGCTGTCGGGCCGGCTCGCGGCATTCAAGGCATGCGTCATGGCAATGGCTCCTGTGAAGTGTCTCGAGGCGCCCTCACGGCGTCCCCGGATCACCTCCCATGCTGACACGCCGCACGCGGGCGGGGAAGGGAACCCCCCTGCCCCGGTTGCCTAGGGCGGGCACCCGTTCGTAAAGACTTTCCAATACGAGACGGGCTCGTATCGAAAAGGTCTATGGTGGTGTGCATGGCAGCTCCTTCCGGCACCCCCGACCCCTCGGCGCCTTCCAACCCCTCCGATTCCTCCGGCGCGGCGCCGCCCCGCCGGGTCCCCGAGGCGATCCACCGCAGACGCTGGGCGATCCTCACTGTCCTGCTGTTCAGCCTGCTGATCGTGGTGCTGGACAACTCGATCCTCAACGTGGCGATGAAGACGATCGCCGCACCCGCCCCCACCGGACTCGGCGCGACGCAGAGCCAGTTGGAGTGGGCGATCAACTCCTACACGCTCGTCTTCGCCGGCATCCTCTTCACCGCGGGTCTGCTGGGCGACCGGCTCGGCCGCAAGAAGGTGCTGCTCTTCGGCATGGTCGTGTTCGGGATCGGCTCGGTGCTCTCCGCGATGGCCGGATCGCCCGGTGAGCTGATCACCTTCCGCGCGGTGATGGGCTTCGGCGGCGCCTTCGTGATGCCCGCGACCCTCGCCATCATCATGAACGTCTTCGAGCGGGACGAGCAGCCCAAGGCCATAGGGATCTGGGCGGGCGCGGTCGGCCTCGCCATCGCCATCGGCCCGGTCACCGGCGGTGTCCTGCTCGACCACTTCTGGTGGGGCTCCGTCTTCCTCGTCAACGTGCCCATCGTGATCGCCGGTCTGATCGCCATGGTGCTGCTCGTCCCCGACTCCAAGGACCCGAAGCCCGGCCGTCTCGACCCGATCGGCGTGCTGCTGTCGGTCGTCGGCCTGGTCCTGCTGGTCTACGGCATCATCAAGGGTGGCCAGCTCGCCGACTTCTCCGACCCCGAGGTCTTCGGCACCGTCGGCGGCGGTGTGCTCGTCCTCGTCCTCTTCGTGCTGCACGAGCGGCGCAGCGCGCACCCCGCCATCGACGTGCGCTACTTCCGCAACCCCGCCTTCTCGGCGGCCGTCTCCTCCATCGCGCTGGTCTTCTTCGCGCTGATGGGCACGACGTTCTTCATCGTCTTCTACACCCAGAGCGTGCGCGGCTACAGCCCGCTGCAGAGCGGTCTGCTGCTCCTGCCGATCGCCGTCGCCCAGATGTTCTTCGCCCCGCGGGCCCGGCTGGTCGTGGAGCGGTACGGCGCCCGCGTGGTGTGCACCCTCGGCATGCTGCTGGTCGCCGCGACCACGGCGGGCTTCCTGCTGCTCGACCGGGACACCCCGATCTGGGTCCTGGAGGTGCTGTTCTTCTGCCAGGGCACCGCGATGGCGCACATCATGCCGCCCGCCACCGTCTCGATCATGCAGTCGCTGCCGCGGGAGAAGGCCGGCTCCGGCTCCGCCGTGAACAACACCTTCCGGCAGGTCGGCGGCGCGCTCGGCGTCGCCGTGCTCGGCTCGGTGCTCTCCACCACCTACCGTGACGGCATCTCCGGCGCACTCGACGACGTCCCCGGCCTGTCCGACTCCGCCCGGCACGCGGCGGGCGAGTCCATCGAGGGCACCCTCGGCCTCGCCGAGAAGCTGGGACCGGCCGGCAAGGGGCTGATCGCCCCCGCCCAGGACGCCTTCATCCACGCCATGCACGTCACCGTCATCGGCTCCACCGCCGTCGCCCTGCTCGGCGCGGCCGTCGTCGCGCTCTTCCTGCCGGGCAAGGCGGCGGCCGCGGCGGCCGGAGCGCCCCGGCCGGAACCCGAGAAGGAGCAGGCGGGAGCGGACGCGTGAACGGGCAGGGCGAAGGAAAGCCGGGGGAGGGCGTCAGCGCGGTGGCCGAACGGCGGGGCCGTCCACGCAACGCCGCCGTCGACACCACCGTCATCGAAACGGTGCTGCGGCTCCTGGAGGAAGGCGTCACCATCGGCGATCTGTCGATGGAGCGGATAGCCCGCGAGGCGGGCGTCGGCAAGGCCACCGTCTACCGCCGCTGGGCGGGCAAGGAGGCGCTGATGCTCGACGTCATGCGCTCCCTCGACGCCGTCCGGCAACCCCCGGCCGCCGGGGAATCCGTCCGGGACGACCTCGTCACCATGCTGGAGTTCATGCGCCGCCGCGGCCTCGCCAAGCGCTCCTCGGCGCTGCTGCGCACGGTGGTCGCGCAGATGCAGGCGCAGCCGAAGCTGTGGAAGGAGTACCACGACACCGTCGTCACGGCCCGCCGCGAGGCGCTGCTCGCGGTGCTGCGCCGCGGGACGCTCACCGGGGAGATCCGCGCCGACCGGGACCTCGATCTGCTCGCCGACCTGTTCGTCGGCCCGATGCTCACCCGGGCGATGCTCCACGAGTGGAAGGAGATGCCCGAGGGGCTGGCGGAGCAGATCGTCGACACCGTCCTGGAGGGCGCACGGCCACAGGGGGAGCGTCCGGGGGAGAGGTGACCGCCCCGCGGTCGTCCCCCGACCGCGGAACGCGGCGAATATGCCCGTTGTGTCACAGCACGCCCGCACAGCCGCTCGACAGGAACCCGGGCGGCCCGCGCCCTCGTCCTCCAGACCGACGCCCCTGCCAGGGGCGCCGCGGAGAAACCCGGCCCACGGTGATCACTTATCGTCAGGTGGCGGGGACGCAGCAGCTGAAGAGTTAAGGACGACGGATGTCGCAGGCGTACATGGAGGAGACGGGCCACGAGGGGCCGGGCCCGGAGCGCACCGGATCCAGCTTCGAGCGCTTCGTGAGCCAGTGGCGGGACCGGGGCGTCTGGCGGCGCGGGCTCGTCGTCGCCGCCTTCGCCGCGCTGCTCGGGCTGCTGATGCTGTTCCACTCCGGGCTCCCCAACCGCGTCGGCAACCTCGGCAGCCTCACCGAGACGTTCCTCCCCTGGCTGGGCCTCGGCGTCCCGGTCCTGCTCGTCCTCGCCGTGCTGCGCCGGTCGGCGACCGCCCTGGTCGCGCTGCTGCTGCCCATCGTCGTCTGGACGAACCTCTTCGGCGGGCTGCTCAGCGACAAGTCGGGCAAGGGCGGCAACCTCACGGTCGTCAGCCACAACGTCAACGCCGAGAACCTCGATGCGGTCGGCACCGCCCGCGCCGTCGCCGCCTCGGGCGCCGACATCATCGCGCTGGAGGAGCTCAGCGACGCCTCACGGTACGAGCGGGCCCTGGCGGGCACGTATAAATACCACTCCGTGCAGGGCACCGTCGGGGTGTGGAGCAAGTACCCGCTCGCCGACGCCCGGCCGGTCGACATCCACATGGGCTGGACGCGCGCCCTGCGGGCCACGGTCAACACCCCCCAGGGTCCCGTGGCCGTCTACGTCGCGCACCTGCCTTCCGTGCGGGTCAAGTTCAACGCGGGCTTCACCGCGGGTCAGCGCGACAACAGCGCCGAGGCGCTCGGCCAGGCCATCGCGCGGGAGCCGGTGCGCAAGGTCGTCCTGCTCGGCGACCTCAACGGCACGATGAACGACCGCTCGCTCGCGCCCATCACCTCGCAGCTGCGCTCGGCGCAGGGCGCGGCGGGCGACGGCTTCGGCTTCAGCTGGCCCGCGAGCTTCCCCATGGCCCGCATCGACCAGATCATGGTGCGCGGCATGGACCCCGTCTCGGCCTGGACCCTCCCCGAGACGGACAGCGACCACCTGCCGGTGGCCGCCCGGGTAAAGATCTGACCGGCTGTTCACCTTCCCGTCCGGGGGCGGGAACATTTGACCTGAGAGGCTTTGTTCCGGAAGGGAACATCCTCTGAAAGGTCTGTCCTCCATGCCCCTGGCGCTGCTCGCCCTGGCGATCTCCGCGTTCGGTATCGGCACCACCGAGTTCGTGATGATGGGCCTGTTGCCCAACGTCGCCGACGATCTCGGCACCTCGGTGCCCACCGCCGGATACCTGGTCTCCGCCTACGCCCTCGGCGTCGTCATCGGCGCCCCGCTGCTCACGGCACTGGGCTCGCGCATCCCGCGCAAGCGGATGCTCGTCCTGCTCATGGGCCTCTTCACCATCGGCAACCTCGCCTCCGCGCTGGCCCCCACCTTCGGGCTGCTCGTCGCGGGGCGGGTGCTGGCGGGGCTGCCGCACGGCGCGTTCTTCGGCGTCGGGGCGGTGGTCGCCGCCCGGCTGGTGACCGAGGGACGGCAGGCCCGGGCGGTCGCGACGATGTTCCTCGGCCTGACGGTCGCCAACATCGTCGGCGTACCCACCGCCACCCTGCTCGGCCAGCACCTCGGCTGGCGCGCCACGTTCCTCGTGGTCGCGGGCATCGGGCTGGCGGCGATGGCCGCACTCACCCTGCTCGTCCCGCAGCTCCCGCGCGAACGGCACGAGGGCCTCGGCCAGGAGCTGCGCGCCCTCGGTGACCGGCAGGTGCTGCTCGGACTGCTCACCGCGGTCTTCGGCTTCGCCGGGGTCTTCGCGGTCTACAGCTACCTCGCGTCGATGATGACCGAGGTCACGGGCTTCTCCGAGACCTCCGTCACGCTCGTCCTCGCCCTCTTCGGCATCGGCATGACGCTCGGCGCCCTCGTCGCCGGTCCGCTCACCGACCGGGCGCTGCGGCCCACGCTCTACGGGTCGCTGGCCGCGCTGGCGGCCGTGCTGGTCCTCTTCGACTTCACCGTGCACGTGAAGTGGGCGGCCCTCGCGACGGTCGTCGTCCTCGGCGCGGTCGGCTTCATGACCACGACGCCGCTGCAGATGCTCGTCATGAACAAGGCCCGGCACGCCCCGACCCTGGCCTCCGCCTCCAACCACTCCGCGTTCAACCTGGCCAACGCCGGCGGGGCCTGGCTCGGCGGCGTCGCCATCGCGGCGGGCTGGGGCTGGACCTCCCCGACCCTGGTGGGCGCGGTCCTCGCGGTGATCGGCCTGGCCATCGCGGTGACGGCGGGGCTGCTCGACCGGGGCGGCCCGGGAGCGTCCCGGCTGGTCGCCGCGGGCAGCGAGCGGATGCCGCAGGCGGAGCGCGTCGGCTGACGGGGACGCCCGGTGCGGGTGCCGGGCTGCCGGGGGACGGCGTCGGCCCGGGGGGCCTGACCCGGTCGTCCATGTCCGGCCCGGATCTGTCGCGCTCGGCGCGATGTCGGTGGGGCGCGTCACACTGGGGGTATGTGCCGCAGCATCAAGACGCTCAGACCGCCCATGACACCCGAAGTGGGCGAGGAGGACATCAGGGCGGCCGCCCTGCAGTACGTGCGCAAGGTGTCGGGCTTCCGGGCGCCGGCCGCGCACAATCAGGCGGTCTTCGACGAAGCCGTGGACGCGGTGACCGAGGCCACCGCGCGCCTGCTGGACGGGCTGGTCGTGAGATCCGGCCCGGCCCGCGCCTGAGTCCCCGTCAGGCAGCGCGCGTCAGGCAGCGCCCGTCAGACGCTCTCCCGCCACGCGTTCGTGATCGGCAACCGGCGGTCCTTGCCGAAGCCCTTTGCGGAGATCTTCGTGCCCGGCGGGTACTGCCGGCGCTTGTACTCCGCCGTGTCCACCAGCCGCAGGATCCGGGTGACCAGCTCCGCGTCGAAGCCCGCCGCGACGATCGCGTCCCGGCCCTGGTCGCGGTCGACGTACAGCTCCAGGATCCGGTCGAGCGCCTCGTAGTCCGGTAGCGAGTCCGTGTCGACCTGGCCGGGACGCAGCTCGGCGCTCGGGGGCTTGGTGATGGAGTTCTCCGGGATCGGCGGCGTCTCGCCGCGCTCGGCCGCCGCCTGGTTGCGCCATCGGGCGAGGCGGAAGATCAGCGTCTTGTAGACGTCCTTGATCGGGCCGTACGCGCCGACCGAGTCGCCGTAGAGGGTGGAGTACCCGCAGGCCAGCTCGGACTTGTTGCCCGGCGCGAGCACGATGTGGCCCTCCTGGTTGGAGAGGGCCATCAGCAGCGTGCCGCGCAGCCGCGACTGGAGATTCTCCTCGGCGAGACCGGTCAGGCCCAGCGCGCCCATGTACGCGTCGAACATCGGCCCGATCGGCACCGTGCGGAAGTTCAGGCCGGTGCGCCGGGCGAGCTCCTCGGCGTCGCCGAGCGAGTGGTCGGAGGAGTAGCGCGACGGCATCGCCACGCCGTGGACGTTCTCCGCGCCGATGGCGTCACAGGCGAGGGCGGCCACGAGCGCCGAGTCGATGCCGCCGGACAGGCCGATGAGCACGCTGCGGAAGCCGTTCTTCACGACATACGCGCGCAGGCCCTCCACCAGCGCCTTGTACACCTCCTCCGCGTCGCCCAGCCGGGGCGCGAGACCGCCCGGCGTCTCCGGCTCGTACGCCGGGAGCGGCTCGGCCGACAGGGTGACGTGGTCGATGCGCAGCCCGTCGTCCACGACCCCGGACGGGGCCTCGGGCGCGGCGGCCGGCAGATCGAGGTCGATCAGCACACAACCCTGCTCGAACTGCGGGGCACGCGCGACGATCCCGCCGTCGCGGTCCACGACGATCGTGTCGCCGTCGAAGACCAACTCGTCCTGACCACCGGTCATCGCGAGGTACGCGGTCGTGCAGCCGGCCTCCTGGGCGCGCTTGCGCACCAGCTCCAGCCGGGTGTCGTCCTTCTCGCGCTCGTACGGGGAGGCGTTGATCGACAGCAGCAGCCCGGCCCCGGCGGACCGCGTCGCGGGCACCCGGCCACCCTCCTGCCACAGGTCCTCGCAGATCGCGAGCGCTACGTCGACGCCGTGCACCCGCACCACGGGCAGCGTCTCACCGGGCACGAAGTAGCGGAACTCGTCGAAGACGCCGTAGTTGGGAAGGTGGTGCTTGGCGAAGGTCAGCGCGACCCCACCGCGGTGCAGCACGGCGGCGGCGTTGCGCGGGGCGCCGGCGGGCTGGCCGAAGCGGACACTGCCCTGCTCGCTGCGGTCGAGATAGCCGACGACGACGGGCAGTTCCCCGAGGCCCTCGGCGGCCAGGCGGGCGGCGAGCGCGCGCAGCGCGGCCCGGCTGGCCTCGACGAAGGAGGACCGCAGCGCCAGGTCCTCGACCGGGTAGCCGGTCAGCGCCATCTCGGGGAACGCCACGAGATGGGCGCCCTGCTCGGCGGAGTGCCGGGTCCAGTGGACGATCGTCTCGGCGTTCCCGGCGAGATCGCCGACGCGGGAGTCGATCTGGTTCAGGGCGAGACGAAGTTGAGGCACGCCGTCCAGTGTAATCGTCTGTCTGACGCAATGTGGGGTGGAGCGCGGCCATGTGGCCGACGCGAACACCGCCGGCAGTGTTCGCGTCGGCGTGGACGGCGCTGCCGCCGCCCGGCTACTTCCGGTAGCCGAGGACCGTCATCATCCCGGACTCCGAGTGGTAGACGTTGTGGCAGTGGACCATCCACCGGCCCGGGTTGTCGGCGTCGAAGTCGACCGCCAGCCGCCGCCCCGGCAGGACGATCGCGGTGTCCTTGCGCGGCCCCCGCCCGGGCAGGGCGAAGGTGTGTCCGTGCAGGTGCATGGGGTGCCACATCTCCGTGTCGTTGACGAAGACCAGCCGGACCCGCTCACCCGCTCCCACGAGATAGCCGGGCTCCGGCGCGTACTTCTTGCCGTTGATCGCCCAGTCGTACTTCGCCATCGAGCCCGTCAGTCGGAGGGTGATCGTACGGTCGGGGCGGCGTTCCCGGAGCGTCACGGAACGGTCGGCCCGCAGCCGGTCGGCGGTGAGCGGCGCGGCCTCCAGCTCCTTGGGGCGCACGTCGGCGTCGGGCGCCGCGCCCCCGCCGGTGCGCAGGAGCGCGAGGGCGGTCCGCTTCTTGCCCTCGGCCAGCGCGGTCAGCGGGAAGACACCGTCCTTCACCTCGACCAGAACGTCGTACCGCTCGCCCATGCCCAGCAGCAGCGCGTCGGCCTGCTGGTGCTCGACGGGGAAGCCGTCGGTGTGCGTGACCGTCATGCGGTGGCCGCCGAGGGCGACCCGGAAGGCCGTGTCGCCACCGGCGTTGACGAACCGGATCCGCACCCGGTCGCCGGGCTTCGCCGTGAACGTCTCCGGGTCCTCGGGCGTACGGCCGTTGACGAGGTAGTGCGGATAGGCCACGTCGCCCGCGTCACCGCCGAGGAGCGGGCTTGTCGCGCCCATCATCATCCGGGACGGGCCGGAGGGGGACGGGGTGGCGGACGCCGGCGTCCTCGACGACCTCGCTGCCCCCGACGACCTCGACGTCATCGACATGTGCGACATGTCGTGTCCGCCGTGGTCCATGCCACCGTGGTCCATGCCGCCGCTGCCCCCGCCGTGGTCCATGCCGCCCATCCCCCGGCTCAGCTCGGCGAGGACCGCGTCGGGTGTGCTGCCGTCCACCCCGTCGACCCAGTCGTCCAGGACGACCACCCACTCCTTGTCGTACTTCAGCGGCTCCTTCGGGTCCTCGACGATCAGCGGCGCGTACAGCCCCCGGTCCTGCTGGGTGCCCGAGTGGGGGTGGAACCAGTACGTGCCCGGGTGGGCGACGGCGAAGCGGTAGTCGAAGGACGCGCCCGCTTTGACGGGCCGCTGGGTGACGCCCGGCGCGCCGTCCATGTCGTTGCGCAGCGCGAGCCCGTGCCAGTGCAGGGAGGTGGGTTCGGGCAGGTGGTTGGCGAGGGTCACCGCGAGCGTGTCGCCCGCGGTGACGCGGATCTCCCGGCCGGGCAGCCGGTCGCCGTACGCCCAGGTCGTGACGGTACGGCCGCCGAGGTCGAGCCGGGTCGGCGTGGCCGTCAGGGCGACCTTCCGTACGGGGCCGCCGCCGCGCTCCGCCTCGGCGGCGGCGACCTCCTTCCCGTCCGGGGAGACCAGGTCGGCGGGCGCCGGCGCGGCGGAGGAGCCGCTGTCCGAGCCCTTCGAACAGGCGGCGAGCAGGCTGCCGCCGGCAGCGGCGATGCCCGCGCCGAGTACGGCGCGGCGGGTGGGGTTACGCATGGGAGTGCACCTCGTGAGGTTGTCGTTCGGGTACGGGTCGGAGCGCGTCCGCCGCGTGCGGGAGCAGCGGCGGGACGCGGCTCTACACGCGCAGTACCGACAACCGGGCGAGGGCCTTGTGACGGGGTGGCGGTATGGGCCACAGGGTGCGCAGCAGGCGGGCGCGGGCCACGGAGGCGAGCGCGCCGGACCGGCGGCGAAGAGCGGCCATGCCGAGGGCGAGGGCGACGGCGAAGCCCGCTGCGAGCACGGCGAGGCAGACCGACATCGGGTCCATGCCGCTGTGCGGCGGGGGACCGATGCGGGGCGCGTCGGCCGCCGGAGCGGCCATAACGGCCCGTGCGGTCGGCGCGGTGTCGTCGGCCGGGGCGTGCGCGGCGTGATCCGGCATCGCGTGGGCGGCGGGCTGTGCCGCCGCCGGGCCGGGCTGCCCCGGGGCGTGCTCGCTCGGGTGGCCGAGGGTGTGCATCGTGACGATGCCCAGGAGGAGCGCGGCGAACAGCAGCAGCCGGCCGCACCAGGCGGTGGCCTTCCGCCGTTCGTCCATCACGAGCCTCCACAGCCTCGGAATCCTCGCCCGCACCTTACCCCCTCGGGGTATCGGCGCTCCACGGTGAGAGTGACGGATGTGCGTGGAGGGGGTCCAAGGCCCGATTATGGGGCGATTCGATTCCCTGTCTCATATTCCCCGTCTCATTTCGCCGCACGGCCCGAAGGACGCTCCACCCATGACCCTCACGGAACCGGCCCGGGAGACCCCCACCGCCGGGACCCCTCCGACCCCGTCCGCCCCGCAGACGCAGCAGTTCATCTCATGGGTGACCCTCGCGATGATGACGACCGCCTCGGTCGCGAACCTGCGGCCCGCCCCGTCCATGGCGCTGTACGGGCTGGCCGCCGTCTTCCTCTACCTCGTCCCCGCCGTGGTCTTCCTGCTGCCCACCGCCCTCGTCTCGGCCGAGCTGGCCTCCGGCTGGACCGGCGGGGTCTACCGCTGGGTGAGCGAGGGGCTGTCCAAGCCGCTCGGCTTCCTGGCCGTCTGGTGCCAGTTCGCGATGACGATCGCCTACTACCCGAGCCTGCTCGCCTATGTGGCGAGCACGTTCGCGTACGTCATCGACCCGAGGCTCGCCGACAACGGCCTCTACGTCGCCGTCGTCATCGTCGTCATCTACTGGGCGGGCGTGTTCATCTCCTCGCGCGGCACCAAGGCGGTGGCGGGGCTCGCGGGCATGGGACTGGTGATCGGCACGCTGATCCCCGGCGTCGTCCTCGTCGCCCTCGGCCTGGTCTTCCTCGCCCAGGGCAACCCGTCGGCCGCCCCCATGGACTCCGGCCACTTCCTCCCGCCGTGGACCGGGCTGGCCAGCCTCGTGCTGATCGTGGGCAACTTCCTGTCCTACGCGGGCATGGAGATGAACGGCGTGCACGTCGCCTCGCTGCGCGAGCCCGGCAAGCAGTTCCCGCGCTCGGTCTTCGCCGCCACCGGTCTCGTCCTGCTGATCTTCATCCTTCCGGCGCTGGCCATCAGCTGGGTCATGCCGGGTGAGGACCTCAGCCTGACGGCCGGAGTGATGCAGGCCTTCCAGGGCTTCTTCGACCACTTCGGTGTGGGCTGGCTGACCAAGGTCGTCGGAGTGCTGCTGGTCGCCGCCGCGCTCGGCGGCATGCTCACCTGGCTGGCGGGGCCGGCCAAGGGGCTGCTGATGGTCTCCCGCCAGGAGGGCTATCTGCCGCCCGTCCTGCAGAAGCTCAACCAGCGCGGCGTGCCGCGGAACATCATGGTCGCCCAGGGCGCGCTCACCACCCTGATCGCCCTGCTCTACGCGTTCATTCCCGATGTCTCCAGCGCCTACTGGATCTTCTCGGTCATCACCACGCAGATCTATCTCGTCGTCTATCTGCTGATGTTCGCCGCCGTCGTCCGGCTGCGGCGCACCCAGCCCGACCGGCCGCGCGGCTTCCGGGTGCCTGCCGTGCGGCTCGTCGCCGGTGTCGGCTTCGTGGCCTCCGTCGCGGCCATGTGCATCGGCTTCGTACCGCCGGACCAGTTCGGCGGCGGCCCGCTGTGGCGCTATCTGCTCACCGTCGGCGGTGGTCTGCTCGTCCTCGGCCTCCTGGCGCCCCTGGCGTTCCTGAAGTTCCGCAAGCCGCACTGGGTGGCCCCGGAGCACCGCGCGTAGCCTGTCCGGCGGTTCTTCGGCCGCGGGCCGTGGCGTGCGCACCTCCGCTGCGCGGCGGTGTCCTCAAACGCCGGACGGGCTTGGTTCTGTTTGTGTTAGGCACCCCCCACCCTGCCGGGTGGTTTAGGGGGGT
>NZ_JBVIQR010000021.1:110388-133607 GCF_055576875.1 Streptomyces sp. NPDC033229
AGGGTTTTTGTTTTCTTTTTTTTCTCCTCCTCTCCCCCCCGCCCCCCCCTTTTTTTTTTTTTTTTTTTCCCCCCCCGCGCCCGCAGGGCGCTCGCCGCCGCAGGCGGCACAGACTGCCCGCGGCCGAAGTACCGCCGGCCAGGCCCAGGTACGGTCATCCCAGGTCAAGGATCCGCTCCGCGACCGGCGCCGCGCCGCGCACGGGCGGCGGCGTGAACGACGAACCTCCAGGGGGCGACGGGATGAAGCGGCCACCAGGGCGCATGCTGCGGGTCGGCGGCGTGCCGCTGCACGTGCTGCGCGAGGGCTCCGGACCGGTGTGCGTGCTCAGCGCCGGGCTCGGCATGGGCTGGTTCGACTGGGAGCCCGTCGTGCCGCTGCTCACCGAGCACCGCACGGTCGTCCGCTTCGACCGCCCCGGGCTGGGGTTCAGCGCACCGGCCGTCGAGCCACCCACCGCGGCGGGCGAGGCCGCCCGGATAGCGGGCGTCCTGGACGCGCTGGACCTGCCCGGTCCGGCGACCGTTGTCGGCCACTCCCTCGCCGGGTTCCACGCCGAGGCCTTCGCCCGGCTGCACCCGGAGCGCACGGCCGGGATCGTCCTGGTCGACGGCAGCGTGGAGGAGGACGTCCGGCCCATCCCGGCCCGTGAGCTGCGCACCGCCGCCGCCCACGCGCGCGGCCACGCCGTCGCCGCCACCGGACTGCCCCGCGCCCTGGGCCCCGCCCTGCGCCGGCTGGCCGTCCGCGTCTCCTCCGTCAAGCGCCGTGATCCCACCCCTGACGAACTGGTGCGCCGCACCTACGGCAGCGGCCGGGTGGCCCGTGCCCTGCTGATGGAGAACGCCCGCTACTACGACGTGGCCGCCGAGCTGGACGAACTGCGGGACCAGCACCCGCTGCCGCCCGTCCCGGTGACCGTCCTCGCGGCCTCCCCGGGTACCGGCTCCTGGCTGGAGCGCCGCTGGCTGGAGCGCCAGCGCGCCCTCGCCGACCGCCTCGACGCCCGCTTCGAGGCGGTCGCTCCGGCCGGTCACCTGGTCATGTTCGACCGGCCCCAGGCCATCGCGGCCGCCGTCCTCGCCATGCCGCCCGTACGGACCTGAGGGCCGGGCATCACGGGGTCAGTGCCGTCCGCAGCCCCTCGGACAGGGGCACGCACGGGCCGATCGGCAGCCGGCCGACCGCGCTCGTCCACGCGGGGTGCGCGGCCTCGGCGACCTTTCCCGGGTTCAGCACGGACGCGCCGCCCAGGGTGCGGGCCACCGTCAGCGCCAGGCGCAGAGGGATGTGGACGACCCGCGGCGGGCGTCTGCCGAGCACCTCGGCGGCGGTGGCCCCGATGTCGTCCCACAGGTGCTCGACACCGTCGCTGACGTGGTAAGTCGCGCCGGGCACACCGGAGTCGGCGGCCGTGAGCAGTGCGCGGCACAGGTCCTCGACATGGAGCAGGGAGTAGTGGCGCGGGCCCGGCCGGCCGACGGCGGGGAGCAGCCCGGTGCGGACGGCGGCGGCCAGGCGCGGCAGGAACTCGCGGTCGCCCGGCCCGTAGACGATCGGCGGGCGGACGACGACGGCGGACACCCGGCCGACGCCCTCGCGCAGGGCGAGTTCGGCGCCGAGCTTGCTGCGGCCGTACGCGGAGACCGGGGCGGGCGGATCGTCCTCGTGGCGCCGCCGCCCGGGGCCGGCGGCGGCCAGCGACGAGCAGTAGACGAGCCGCGGCGGCTCCGGCCGGGCGGCGACGGCGGCCAACAGCCGCTCCGTGCCGACGGTGTTGACCAGGGTGTAGAGGCGCGGGTCGGCGGCCTTGGTGACCCCGGCGAGATGGATGACGCGATCGACGCCCCGCACGGCCGCCGCCAGTCCCTCACCGGTGACGAGGTCCCCCCGGACGGTCAGCGACCCGAAGACGCGCCCGTCGCGGCGGACGAGGGCGGTCACGTGGTGGCCGCGCTCGAGCAGGTGCCGGGCCAGATGCCGGCCGATGAAGCCGGTGGCCCCGGTGATCAGGTACCTCACCGCTTCCCACCCCGCCCGCCGGGCGCCTTCGCGGCGCCCGCCTGCCGCCGTGTGTCGTTGATGTCTGGCATGTCGGCCTTCGGCCTCCGTCGGCTGGTGGTTCAGGGTGAGGGGCGGCCTCCGGGTGGCCCGAGGCGTGCGCCCACGCCGTACGGGGGCGGGGAGGATCCGCACCGGCAGCCTGCCCCGGCCGGTCCGTTCACAGCCGGACCGGCGGGCCGTTTCACCCGCCCGTGGCGCTCGTGTCGCGTTTGACCGCCCACTTCTATAGGGTCGCGGCCCCGCCGGGGCGCGGGTTGCCGTACGTGATCGGCGACTACGGAACGTAGGGCCCCAAAAGTGTGGGTCGACCAAGATCAGGGCGTGTCCCACAATGGAGACAAGTCGCACGTGCTCCGGGGTGCTCCACGAGTACCCGGGGCGCGGGCGGACGGGCAGTATGGGGAGAGAGCGGTACACCCAGGTGATGCGGGACGTTCAGACGCCTGTACGCAACGCGGACGAAACCGTGTGGTGGGATGCTCATGTGCCCCCGTGCTCCGCGGCCTGGGAGCAGGGGGCCGAACCGGCGAGGATTGGTGGAAATGGATAAGCAGCAGGAGTTCGTGCTCCGCACCCTCGAAGAGCGCGACATCCGCTTCGTGCGGCTGTGGTTCACCGATGTGCTCGGCTATCTGAAGTCGGTGGCCGTGGCACCCGCCGAGCTGGAGCAGGCCTTCGACGAGGGCATCGGCTTCGACGGATCGGCCATCGAGGGCTTCGCCCGGGTGTACGAGTCCGACATGATCGCCAAGCCGGATCCGGGCACCTTCCAGATCCTGCCCTGGCGCGCCGAGGCCCCGGGCACCGCCCGCATGTTCTGCGACATCCTCATGCCGGACGGCTCGCCCTCCTACGCCGACCCGCGCTACGTCCTCAAGCGCATCCTCGCCAAGACCTCCGACCTCGGCTTCACCTTCTACACCCACCCCGAGATCGAGTTCTTCCTGCTCAAGGACAAGCCCGTCGACGGCACCCGCCCGGTGCCCGCCGACTCCTCCGGCTACTTCGACCACACCCCGCAGAACGTGGGCATGGACTTCCGCCGCCAGGCCATCACCATGCTCGAATCCATGGGCATCTCGGTCGAGTTCAGCCACCACGAGGGCGCCCCCGGCCAGCAGGAGATCGACCTGCGCTACGCCGATGCCCTCTCCACCGCCGACAACATCATGACCTTCCGCCTCGTCATGAAGCAGGTCGCCCTGGAGCAGGGCGTGCAGGCCACATTCATGCCCAAGCCGTTCTCCGAGTACCCCGGCTCCGGCATGCACACCCACCTCTCTCTCTTCGAGGGCGACCGGAACGCCTTCTACGAGTCCGGCTCGGAGTACCAGCTCTCCAAGGTCGGCCGGTCCTTCATCGCCGGACTGCTGCGGCACGCCGCCGAGATCTCGGCCGTCACCAACCAATGGGTGAACTCCTACAAGCGCATCTGGGGCGGCTCCAGCCGCACCGCGGGCTCCGGCGGCGAGGCCCCCTCCTACATCTGTTGGGGCCACAACAACCGCTCGGCGCTGATCCGCGTCCCGATGTACAAGCCCGGCAAGACCGGCTCGGCCCGCGTCGAGGTCCGCTCCATCGACTCCGGCGCCAACCCCTACCTGACCTACGCCGTGCTGCTGGCCGCCGGCCTCAAGGGCGTCGAGGAGGGGTACGAACTCCCCGCCGGCGCCGACGACGACGTCTGGGCGCTGTCGGACGCCGAGCGCCGCGCCATGGGCATCGAGCCGCTGCCGCAGAACCTCGGCGAGGCCATCGAGCTCATGGAGCGCAGCGAGCTGGTGGCCGAGACCCTCGGCGAGCACGTCTTCGACTTCTTCCTGCGCAACAAGAAGCAGGAGTGGGAGGAGTACCGCTCCGAGGTCACCGCCTTCGAGCTGCGGAAGATGCTGCCGGTGCTGTAGGCACGGGTTCGGGGTTCGGCGGGGCGAGCGGACGAGAGGGTTGTCGATGACGGTGCCGCAGGGGCGTCGCAGCAGCGCGTACACCCGGCTGCTGAAGTACGGCTTCACCGACGCGGCCGCCGCCGAGCGGCTGCTCGACGCCCCGGAGCTGGCCGCCGTCCGGGACGACACCGCGCTCCTCGACGCGCTCGGGGCCACCGCCGACCCCGACCTCGCGCTGCACGGGCTCGTCCGGCTCGTGGAGGTGCTCCAGGCGCGGGACCCCGGCCGGCGGCAGGCGTTCCTGGACACCCTCGTCTCCGCCAAACCACTGCGCGACCGGCTGCTGGGCGTGCTCGGGGCGTCCGAGGCGCTCGGTGACCACCTCGTGCGGCACCCCGACGACTGGCACGCGCTCGTCACCTACGAGTCGGCCGATCTGCACCCCACGACACCGGAGTTCGAGAAGGCCCTCACCGAAGGGGTGCGCGGCGAGCGCGGCGCGGGTCTCGCGCCCGCCGACGCGCTGCGCGCCGCGTACCGCCGCGCCCTGCTGGCCATCGCCGCCCGCGATGTCTGCGGCACCATCGACGTCGCCCAGACCGCCGCCGAACTCGCCGACCTGGCCACCGCCACGCTGCGCGCCGCCCTCGACATCGCCGCACGGGAACAGCCGGCCGACGCCGCGGCCTGCCGGCTCGCCGTCATCGGCATGGGCAAGTGCGGCGGCCAGGAGCTGAACTACGTCTCCGACGTCGACGTCATCTTCGTGGCCGAGGCAAGGAGCGGCACCGCCGAGGGCGCGGCCGTGCAGGCCGCGACCCGGCTCGCCTCCCGGATGATGCGGGTCTGCTCCGACATCACCCCCGAGGGCACCATCTGGCCCGTCGACGCCAACCTCCGCCCCGAGGGACGCAACGGCCCCCTCGTGCGGACCCTCTCCAGCCATCTCGCCTACTACCAACGGTGGGCCAAGACCTGGGAGTTCCAGGCCCTGCTCAAGGCCCGCCCGGTGGCCGGCGATCCCCAGCTGGGCCAGGAGTACGTGGACGCCGTCGCCCCCCTGGTGTGGCAGGCCGCCGAGCGCGAGAACTTCGTCACCGACGTCCAGCAGATGCGCCGCCGCGTCGTCGCGAGCATCCCCGCCACCCAGGTCGACCGGGAGCTGAAACTCGGCCCCGGCGGGCTGCGCGACGTCGAATTCGCCGTCCAGCTCCTGCAGTTGGTGCACGGCCGCAGTGACGCGACCCTGCGCGGCGGCAGCACCCTCGGCGCGCTGGCCGCGCTCGCCGCCGGTGGCTATGTGGGCCGGGCCGACGCCGCCTCCCTCGACGCCGCCTACCGCTTCCTGCGCACCATGGAACACCGCATCCAGCTCTACCGGCTGCGCCGCACCCACCTCGTCCCCGAGGAGGAGGCCGACCTGCGCCGACTCGGCCGCTCCCTCGCCCGGACGTTCCACTGGCCGAGCGGCAAGGAGCCCGTCGACGAGCTGGGCAAGGAGTGGAAGCGGCACGCCCGCGAGGTGCGGCGGCTGCACGAAAAGCTCTTCTACCGGCCCCTGCTGGACGCCGTCGCCCAGCTGGAGCCCGGCGAGATCCGGCTCAGCCCCAAGGAGGCCGGCCACCGGCTGGAGGCCCTCGGCTACGCCGACCCGGCCGCCGCGCTGCGCCACCTGGAGGCCCTGGCCTCCGGCGTCAGCCGCAAGGCCGCCATCCAGCGCCATCTGCTGCCCGTGCTGCTCGGCTGGTTCGCGGACTCCGCCGACCCCGACGCCGGACTGCTCAACTTCCACAAGGTCTCCGACGCGCTCGGCAAGACCCCCTGGTACCTGCGGCTGCTGCGCGACGAGGGCGCGGCCGCGGAGAACCTCGCCCGGGTGCTGTCCGCCGGGCGGCTCGCCCCCGACCTGCTGCTGCGCGCCCCCGAGGCCGTCGCCCTGCTCGGTGACCCCGAGGGGCTGCGCCCGCGCGGCCGGGAGCCGCTGGAGCAGGAAATACTGGCCGCCGTGGGGCGCGCCGAGGACGCGGAGGCGGCGATCGTCGCGGTGCGCGGCGTCCGGCGCCGCGAGCTGTTCCGCACCGCCGCCGCCGACATCATCGGTGCCTACGGCGGCGCCGGCCCCGACTCCGGGGCGCACGCCGCCGAAGAGCACGGCTTCCGGGCGTACCGGGCGGGCGAGGCGGTGGGCGCCGGCCCGCGCGCGGCCGTCGACACCGTCGGCAAGGCCGTCTCCGACCTCAACGCCGCCACCATCGCCGGAGCGCTGCGCGCCGCCGTCCGCGCCGAGTGGGGGGACACCCTCCCCACCCGCTTCGCCGTCATCGGCATGGGCCGCTTCGGCGGACGCGAACAGGGCTACGGCTCGGACGCCGACGTCCTGTTCGTCCACGAGCCACGGGACGGCGTCAGCGACGAGGAGGCCGCCAAGGCCGCCCACGCCGTCGCCACCGAGATGCGGCGCCTGCTGCAACTGCCGACCGCCGACCCGCCGCTCCTCGTCGACGCCGATCTGCGGCCCGAGGGCAAGGCCGGGCCCATGGTGCGCACCCTCGCCTCGTACGCCGCCTACTACCGCCGCTGGTCGCGGGTGTGGGAGAGCCAGGCGCTGCTGCGCGCCGAGCCGGTGGCGGGCGACGCGGAACTGGGGGCGCGGTTCGTGGACCTGATCGCCCCGCTGCGCTACCCCGCCGAGGGGCTGGGCGAGGACGCGGTGCGCGAGATCCGCCGGCTCAAGGCCCGGATGGAGACCGAGCGGCTGCCGCGCGGCGCGGACCCGACGACGCACACGAAGCTGGGCCGGGGCGGGCTGTCGGACGTGGAGTGGACGGTGCAGCTGCTGCAGATGCGGCACGGCTGGGCGGAGCCGGGGCTGCGCACGACGCGCACCCGCGAGGCGCTCGCGGCGGCCTGCGCGGCGGAGCTGCTGAGCACGGAGGACGCCCGCATCCTCGACGAGGCGTGGGTGCTGGCGACCAGCGTCCGTAACGCCGTGATGCTGGTCCGGGGCCGCCCCGGGGACACCTTCCCCGGCGACCCCCGCGAGTTGGGCGCCGTGGGCCGCTACCTCGGCTACGAACCGGGGCACGTCGGGGAGATGCTGGACGACTACCGCCGCACGACGCGACGGGCCAGGGCCGTTGTCGAGGAGCTGTTCTACGGGGCGTAGGCCTGGCCGGCGGGTCCTGGTGTGCGCACCACCGCTGCGCGGCGGTGTCCTCAATCTCCCCCAGCTACCGCTGGGAGGTACCCCCAGGGGCTGCAATGCAGCCTGTCCGGCGATTGAGGACGCGCCCGCAGGGCGCCCGCCGCCGCAGGCGGCAAAGACGGTCGGCAGTCGAAGGCCCGCCGGTCAGGCGAGAGGCGGCAAACGACGGCCCGCGAGCCGAAGACCCGTCGGGCAGACCCTAGCGCCGCGTGGACGCCGCCACATGGCGGGCCAGCCGGTGCGGGAACGCTCGGTACCAAGCGTAGGACAGGGCGAAGCCGAAGGCGAGGCAGAGCAGGCCGCCCACCGCGTCCAGCCAGAAGTGGTTGGCGGTCGACACGATGACGACCAGTGTCGCGACCGGGTACAGCAGGCCCAGTACCCGCACCCAGACCGCCCGCGCCAGCAGGGCGATGGTGATGCCGCACCACGTCGACCAGCCGATGTGCATCGACGGCATCGCCGCGTACTGGTTCGACATGTCGGCGAGATTGCCCGAGGCCATCGAGCCCCAGGTGTGGTGCACCACGACCGTGTCGGTGAAGCCGCCGCCGTTCATCAGCCGTGGCGGAGCGAGCGGATACAGGTAGTAACCGAGCAGGGCCACACCCGTGGTGGCGAACAGGATGAGACGCGCGGCCGCGTACCGCCCGGGATGCCAGCGGTACAGCCACACCAGCACGCCGATCGTCAGCACGAAGTGCAGCGTGGCGTAGTAGTAGTTCATGCCCACGATCAGCCACGTCACCGAATTCACGGCCTGGTTGACGGTGTGCTCGACCGCGATGTGCAGGGACTGCTCGGCCTGCCAGATCCAGTCGGCGTTGCGCAGGGCGGCGGCCCGCTGCTCCGGGACCGCGTTGCGCACAAGGGAATACGTCCAGTAGCTCACCGCGATCAGCAGGACCTCGAACCACAGCCGTGGCCGTCGCGGTGAGCGCAGACCCGCCAGGACACGCCGGTCCGGGGACGGCCGCTCCACGCTCTCCCCGGTGGGTGGCAGGGTGGCCGTCCGGCCTTCCGCGGTCCTTACTGTCGGTTCACCCATAGGGAAACAGTCTGCCAGATAGCCGCCGGGCGCAGATCATCCCCAAGTCTGGTCTTCCCGGCTTTGCGTACTATTCGTGACGACCGTCCCGGAATCGCGACGAGGCCCTGGTACAGAAGCCGTTGAACCCCGAACCACCAATTCGGGAAGGAAGACGAACTCGCTGTGCGGGGCCGGGGTGCCGCCGATCTCCTCCAGCAGCGCCCGTACGGCCGCCTGGCCCATCGACTGCACCGGCTGCCGGATCGTGGTCAGTGGCGGATCCGTGAAGGCGATGAGCGGCGAATCGTCGAAACCGACCACCGAGATATCGCGCGGCACCTCCAGCCCGTGCTGCCGGGCCGCGCGCACCACGCCCAGCGCCATCATGTCGCTCGCGCACACCACGGCCGTGCAGCCACGGTCGATGAGGGCCGCGGCGGCCGCCTGGCCGCCCTCCAGGGAGAACAGCGAGTGCTCCACCAACCGCTCGGCCTCGGCCTCCGCCACCCCGAGCTGCTCGCGCATGCTCAGCAGGAACCCCTCGATCTTCCGCTGTACCGGCACGTAGCGCTTGGGCCCCAGCGCGAGCCCGATACGGCGATGCCCCAGTGCGGCCAAATGGGTGACGGCGAGCTTGACGGCCGCGCGGTCGTCGGGGGAGACGAACGGCGCCCGTACCTTCGAGGAGAAGCCGTTGATCAGGACGAACGGCACACCCTGGCCGCGCAGCCGCTCATAGCGCTGCATGTCGGCGGAGGTGTCGGCGTGCAGCCCGGAGACGAAGATGATGCCCGCGACCCCCCGGTCGACGAGCATCTCCGTCAGCTCGTCCTCCGTCGAACCGCCCGGGGTCTGCGTCGCCAGCACGGGGGTGTACCCCTGGCGGGTCAGCGCCTGCCCGATGACCTGGGCGAAAGCGGGGAATATCGGGTTGTCCAGCTCGGGGGTGATCAGTCCGACCAACCCCTCGCTGCGCTGCCGCAGCCGCACGGGCCGCTCGTAGCCCAGCACGTCGAGCGCGGCCAGCACCAACTGGCGGGTGGAAGCGGCGACCCCAGGCTTTCCATTGAGGACGCGGCTGACGGTTGCTTCGCTGACACCCGCCTGGGTCGCGATATCGGCTAGCCGGGCGGTCACAGGACTGGACCTTACCCGTCGCATCTCAGACTGCCCACCAGACGCATGAGTCGGAGGGGACCCGCACCGTGCCGCCGGTGAACTCCAGGGCGGCGGTGGCGAGCACCGGCCGTCCCGGTACCGGCAGTTCCGCCTCGGCCTCGCCCGTGTTGAGCGTGCACACAAAACCCGGACGGGAGAACGCCAGCACGCCCTCGGGCGCCTCCAGCCAGGTCATCTCCCCGTCGCCGAGCCCCGGCAGCTCGTGGCGGAGCGCCAGCGCCGAGCGGTAGAGCTCCAGCGTCGAGCGCGGGTCGCCCGACTGCGCCTCGACCGACAGCCCCCGCCACTCGGCGGGCTGCGGCAGCCAGCTGCCGCCCGGCCCGAAGCCGTACGGCGCCTCCTCGCCCGACCACGGGAGCGGCACCCGGCAGCCGTCGCGGGTGCCGTCCTGGCCGTCCCCGCGGAAGAACGCCGGGTCCTGGCGGACCTCGTCCGGCAGCTCCACGACCTCCGGCAGCCCCAGCTCCTCGCCCTGGTAGACATAGGCGGAGCCGGGCAGCGCCAGCATCAGCAGCGCCGCCGCCCGGGCCCGGCTGCGGCCCCGCTCGCCACCGCCGTAGCGGGTGGTGTGCCGCACCACGTCGTGGTTGGACAGCACCCAGGTCGTGGGCGCCCCGACGGAGCAGGTGGCGGCCAGCGACTCGTCGATGACGGTCCGCATCGCGTCGGCGCCCCACGCGCAGGTCAGGAACTGGAAGTTGAACGCCTGGTGCAGCTCGTCCGGGCGCACGTACAGCGCGAGCCGCTCCGAGGTCGGCGCCCAGGCCTCGGCCACCCCGATCCGCTCGCCCTCGTAGGAGTCCAGCAGCCGCCGCCAGGAGCGGTGGATCTCGTGCACCCCGTCCTGGTCGAAGAACGGCAGCACCTGCGCGCCGATCAGCTTCGCCTGCTCCTTGCGGCCGATGTCCGGCAGCCCCGGCGCCTTGACCATGCCGTGCGCCACATCGATCCGGAAGCCGTCCACGCCCAGATCCAGCCAGAACCGCAGGACCGAGTCGAACTCCTCGCGGACCTCCGGATTGTCCCAGTTCAGGTCCGGCTGCTCGGGCGCGAAGAGATGCAGGTACCACTCGCCCGGGGTGCCGTCGGGGTCCACCGTCCGGGTCCACGCCGGACCGCCGAAGACCGACTCCCAGTCGTTGGGGGGCAGCTCGCCGGCCGCGCCCTTGCCCGGCCGGAAGTGATAGCGCTCGCGGGCCGTCCCCCCGGATCGGTCCGCGAGCGCCGCCTGGAACCACACATGCCGGTCGGAGGTGTGGTTGGGAACGATGTCCACGATGACGCGCAGCCCCAGCCGGTGCGCCTCGCGGACCAGGTCGTCGGCGTCCGACAGATCCCCGAACAGCGGGTCCACGGCCCGGTAGTCCGCCACGTCGTAGCCGCCGTCCGCCTGCGGCGAGGCGTAGAACGGCGTCAGCCACACGGCGTCCACACCCAGCGAGGCCAGGTGCGGCAGGCGCTCGCGGATCCCGCGCAGATCACCGATGCCGTCGCCGTCGCTGTCGGCGAACGAGCGCACGTACACCTGGTAGATGACGGCGCTGCGCCACCACTTCTCCGGCCGGCGGGCGGCGGGGACGGCGGCGTCGCGGACGGAGGGCGCGAGGTCCTGGGTCATGTACTTCCCTATCGGGTGGGCCCAACCAAGGGGGCTGCGATGCGTAAGGCGTTGCGGAGGAGCTGTGCGGAAGAGCGATGTGGAGGAGCGGTGCGTGGGAGCCGTGCGTACGTGCGCGAGCGAGTCGGCGAGCAGGGGGACGAGCGAAAGTGGTACGAACTGCTCAACGCGCGGTCACGCGACCGGTGACGGATGGAATCAGCCCTTGGTGCCACCCGCGGTCAGTCCGGCGACCAGGTGCTTCTGCGCGAGGAAGAAGACGAGCCCGGCGGGCACGGTGATGAGCACCGCGGCGGCCGTCATCAGACCCCACTCCGCCTTCTGCTGGCCGACGAAGGTCTGCAGGCCCACCGCCAGCGTGTAGTGCTTCTCACTGCTCATGAACTGGGTCGCGAAGGCCACCTCGCCCCAGGCGGTGATGAAGGAGTAGAAGCCGGTGACGGCCAGGCCCGGCCGGGCGAGCGGCAGGATCAGCCGCCAGAACGTGCCGAACGGGCTCAGCCCGTCGACCCGGCCCGCCTCGTCGATCTCGGCCGGAATGGTGTCGAAATAACCCTTGAGCATCCACGCGCAGAACGGCACCGAGATCGAGCAATACGTCAGGATCAAGCCGGTGTAGGAGTCGAGCAGTTCGAGCCGGCCGAGAATGTTGTACAGCGGCACGATCAGCACCGCCATCGGGAACATCTGGACGACCAGGAAGGTCCACATCAGCGGCCGGTGGCCGGGGAAGCGCATCCGGGAGACGGCGTAGCCCGCGGTCGCGGCGACGAGCACACCGAGCACGGTCGCGCCGAGCGCGATGATCACGGAGTTGCCGAACCAGGTCAGGAACTCGGTGTTGTTCAGGATGTGCGTGTAGTTCGAGAGCTCGAAGCCGACGAACTTCGTGGGCTCCTGCCAGCCGTCGCGCCCGCGCAGGGAGACGAAGACGACGAACAGGACGGGGAAGACCGAGACCAGGGACGCGACGACCAGCGCCGTGTGCAGGGCGACGGAGACACCGCGGGAGCGCTCACCGCGCGGACGGGACTTCACGGGGCCGGCGGTGCCGGAACTCATCGCGCTCATCGCACGGACTCCTGTCGGGAAAGCATCCGGCGGTAGAAGACGGCGAAGACCAGCAGCAGCGAGAGGATGAGGATTCCGTACGTCGCCGAGCCCGCGTAGTCGCGTACGCCCTGGAAGGCGAGCCGGTAGGAGTAGGTCACGAGGATCTCGCTCTCCGAGCTCGCGCCCTGCCCGATCAGTAGGTAGATCACCTGGAACATGTTGAACGTCCAGATGACGCCGAGCAGGATCACCGTGCCGCTCACCGGCCGCAGCCCGGGCAGCGTCACATGGCGGAACCGCTGCCAGGGTGTCGCGCCGTCCATCTCCGCGGCCTCGTGCAGCTCGGCGGGTATCGACTGCAGACCGCCCAGGATCGCCACCATCATGAACGGCACGCCCAGCCACACGTTGACGGCGACGGCCGACAGCTTCTGCAGCGTCTCGTCACCGAGCCAGTCGACCGGCCCCGCTCCCAGCTCGGCGAGAAACGCGTTCAGGACGCCGTACTTCTCGTTGAAGATCAGCCGCCAGGAGAACGTGGCGACGAACGCGGGCACCGCCCACGGCAGGATCAGCAGCACCCGGTACAGCGAGCGGAACCGCATCTTGCGGTTGAGCAGCAGCGCCAGCCCCAGGCCGATCGTGTAGTGCAGGAAGACGCAGGACGCGGTCCACACGACGGTCCAGGTGAGCCGGGAGTAGAAGTGGCCCTCCTGGCCGGAGAGCACCTTCCAGTAGTTGTCCAGGCCGACGAACTCGTACGTCGAGGGAATGTGGTTGACGCCGATCGTCCGGCCGATGTTGGCCTCGTTGGCGTCGGTGAAGGACAGATAGATGCCCCGGCCCAGCGGATAGCCGACCAGCACGGTCAGGACCACGACCACCGGCAGCACCATCGCCCAGGCGTACCAGTGGGTGTCGAACGAGCGCCTGGCACGGGTGAGCAGGCCGGGCCTGTGCACCTGTCGCTCGGGCGGGCTTCCGGTCTCGGAAACGGCTGTGGTCATGACTCGGCGGCTTTCCTCGGGGGAGAAGACGGGGTGGGGGCGCGGCGGTGTCCCCAAGCGCCCGGACGGGCTGCATTCAGCCCGTCCGGCGTTTGAGGACGCGCCCGCAGGGCGCTCGCCGCCGCAGGCGGCAACGACGGCCCGCAGTCGAAGGTCCGCCGGTCAGGCGAGGGGCGGCAACGACGGCCCGCAGTCCGCCGGTCAGGCGAGGGGCGGCAACGACGGTCCGCAGTCGAAGGTCCGCCGGTCAGGCGAGAGGCGGGCCGCCTACTCCTGGATCGCGTAGTCCTTCAGGAGCGCGGACTTCCAGGCCTTCGCCGTGGCGTCCAGACCCGTCTTGGGGTCCTCCTTGAGGGTCATGATCTTGGTGTAGTGCTGGAGCCAGTCGGTGAAGAGGTCGCCGCCCTGGGGGATCGCGGGCCGCGGGTGGGCCTTGTCCAGCGCCCGGTAGTAGGCGTCGCGCACCGGGTCCGACAGCACGGCCTTGGTGTAGGCGGACTTACGGGTCGGCAGCACACCGATGGTGGTCGAGGCCGTCTCCTGCTGGGTCGCCTCGGTCATGAACCTGGCGAAGAGGTAGGAGGCGTCGAAGTTCTTCGTGCCGGCGTAGACGACGAGGTTGTGCCCGCCGACCGGGGCGCCCGCCGTGCCGGTGGAACCGGCCGGGACGGCCGCGATGCCGAGGTTGTCCTTCGACTTGTACGCCTCGCCGCCGAAGATCTCCTTGGTCGCCCAGGGGCCGTCGATCAGCATGGCGAGCTTGCCGTTCTTGAAGTCCGTCTTGAGGTTGTTGTACCCGTCGGTACCGGCCGGCTTGGGCGCGGCGCCGGACTTCACGAGGTCGACGGCGGTCTCGATGCCCTTGCGGGAGGCGGCGTCGGAGATGGTGATCTTCTTCTTCTCGACGTCGACCATGTCGCTCTTCTCGCCGTAGAGGAAGGGCAGCGAGTAGTAGCTGTCGGGGTTGAGGCCGATGCCGGCCGTGCCCGTCTTGTCCTTGATCTTCTCCGCGGCCTCCTTGACCTCCTTCCAGTTCGTCGGCGGCTTGTCGATGCCGGCCTTCCGGAAGAGCTCCTTGTTGTAGAGCAGTCCGAGGGTGTCGGTGACCTGCGGGACGCCGTACGTCTTGCCCTGGTACGCGGCGTTCTTCAGCGGCCCTTCGAGGAAGTCGTCGGTCTTGTCGAGGGCGGGCGTGCCCGTCAGGTCCTTGAGGTAGCCGAGCTGGGCGAAGCCCGGGGTCCAGCCCACGTCGGAGCGGAGCACGTCGGGCGCGCCCTGGTTGGAGGAGGCGGCCGTCTTGAACTTCTGCTGTGCCTGGTCGAAGGGCACGTTGACGTAATTGACCTTGATCTTCGGGTACTTCTTCTCGAAGTCCGCGACCAGCTTCTTGAACGTCGGCGCCTCGTTGGTGGCGTCCGAGGTGTCCCACCAGGTGATGGTGCCGCTCACGCTGCTCGGATCGCTCGCCGCCTTGGAGCCGTCACCGGCGTCACCGCCGCCGTCACCGCCGCACGCGGTCGCGGTGAGGGCCAGCACGCCGACGAGGGCGGCGACCGATATGCCTCTTCGCATAGGGGATCTCCTCTTCAAGAGGCCGACCTGTCGCGGGCGGCCCGAGCTGAGGAGGAAGCTAACAGGCTGCAATCTCTTGCGAAAGACCTTGCAAGAAGGAAACAGCGAGATTTCCGGGTCGTAACCTGACTGTGTCCAAAGGCTTGACCAGCGACGGGGCGGCTCGTACGGTCCAGTGCGCGGCAAGTGACCGCTGTCGTGCGGGCGGCCTTGCAACAAGAACCGCAAGAACCTTCATGGGCCTTACGGGCACGGCGGGTTGCCTTCGCCCGGCCGTGTCCCGCCGGTTTCCCCCCGCCTTGTGCTCCTCACCCCCCAGGAGAATCCATGGCCCCCACCGCCATGCCCACATCCCCCCGGAGAGCCCTGCCCGCCGCCCTCGCCCTCGTCGCGAGCGCCCTGTTCTGCGCCCCACCGGCCCAGGCGAGCGCACCCGGCGACCCGGCCGAAGGACCCGCGACGGCCGTCCTGTTCGAGTGGGCCTACGACTCGGTCGCCAAGGAGTGCGCGGACACCCTCGGCCCCGCCGGCTACGGCTACGTCCAGGTCTCACCGCCCCAGGAACACATCCAGGGCCCCCAGTGGTGGACCTCCTACCAGCCCGTCGGCTACCGGATCGCCGGCCGCCTCGGCGACCGCGCGTCCTTCGCCCGCATGGTCGGCGCCTGCCACACCGCCGGCGTCAAGGTCGTCGTCGACGCCGTCGTCAACCACATGGCCGCCGGCTCCGGCACCGGCACCGGCGGCTCGTCGTATACGAAGTACGACTACCCCGGCACCTACCAACGCCAGGACATGGACGACTGCACCTCGGTCATCACCGACTACCGCGACCGCGGCAACGTCCAGCGCTGCGAACTGGTCGGCCTCGCGGACCTCGACACCGGCGAGGAACACGTCCGCGAACGCATCGCCCGCTACCTCGACGACCTGCTGTCCCTCGGCGTCGACGGCTTCCGGATCGACGCCGCCAAGCACATCGCCGTGGAGGACCTCACCGCGATCAAGGCCAAGTTGCGCAACCCCGGCGTGTACTGGAAGCAGGAGACCATCTTCGGCGCGGGGGAGGCCGTCCAGCCCGACGAATACCTCGGCAACGGCGACGTCCAGGAGTTCCGTTACGCCCGCGACCTCAAACGCGTCTTCCAGCGCGAGCGGCTCGCCTACCTCAAGAACTACGGCGAGGGCTGGGGCTACCTCCCCACCGGCAAGGCCTCCGTCTTCGTCGACAACCACGATACCGAGCGCGGCGGCGACACCCTCAGCTACAAGGACGGCGCCGACTACACCCTCGCCAACGTCTTCATGCTCGCCTGGCCCTACGGCTCACCGGACATCCACTCCGGCTACGAATTCACCGACCGCGACGCGGGGCCGCCGAACGGCGGCAAGGTCGGCGCGTGCTGGCAGGACGGCTGGAAGTGCCAGCACAAGTGGCCGGAGATCAAGAGCATGGTGGGCTTCCGCAACGCGGTACGCGGCACGGCGGTGACGAACTGGTGGGACAACGGCTCCCAGGCCATCGCCTTCGGCCGGGGGAACAAGGGCTATGTCGCCATCAACCACGAGACGTCCGCGCTGAGCCGCACCTTCCAGACGTCGCTGCCGGGGGGTGAGTACTGCGACGTGCAGAGCGGACACGGTGTCCGTGTCGGGGACGACGGGCGCTTCACGGCGACGCTGGCCGCGAATACGGCACTGGCGCTGCGCGCCGGGGCTCGCGCCTGCGGGAAGTAGGAACCTTGCCCCTGACCCCGGGGCTCCGCCCCGGACCCCGGTCCTCAATCGCCGGACGGGCTGTTTGTTGCCCGGACCGGCGGCAAATCGAGCCCGTCCGGCGATTGAGGACAACGGGGGGCTGGGGGCTCGCCCCCCAGTTACGGGAAGGGGCGGGTCAGGGGAGAAGAACCACGTCCCAACCCCAGCCAAAGGAGCACGTTTCCATGAGACGACTGGCCACCCTGGCCGCAGTCATAGCCCTGGCCTTGCCCCTCGTCGGGACGGGCCCGGCTCAGGCCACCGCACCCGCCGCCGGGGCCAAGGTCCATTGGATCGACAAAAACACCGTCGCCTGGCCCAAAAACCTCGGCACTCCCACCCGCCCCCACCGCCTCACCCACGACCACGGCAGCTTCGCACTCACCCCCCAGCCCGGCGGGCTGACAGCGCAACAACGAGCGAAGTACCCGCACTTGGCGCACTACGACGCCTTCCGCGTCGACGCCCACGGCCAAGAACGCACGGCCCTCACCGGCCGGCTCGTCGCCGAGACGGACGGTGTCGCCACCGGTGTGCAGATACCCGGCGTACTGGACGACCTCTACGCCGCGAACGCCGGCAAGGCACAGCTCGGCCCCCGCTTCCGCGGCGGCCATCCCACCCTCTCCGTCTGGGCACCCACCGCCCAGCGCGTCGCCCTGGAACTCGACGGCCGCACCGTCCCCATGCGACGGGACGCCGGCAGCGGCGTCTGGAGCGTCACCGGTCCGCGCGACTGGGCCGCGAAGCCCTACCGCTACGCCGTCACCGTCTGGGCCCCCTCCGTGGGGAAGGTCGTCACCAATCACGTCACCGACCCGTACTCCACCGCCCTGACCGCCGACTCCACCCACAGCCTCGTCGTCGATCTCGCCGACCCCGCCCTCGCTCCCGAGGGCTGGTCGCGGCTGCGCAAGCCGACGGCCGTGCCGCTGCGCGACGCGCAGATCCAGGAACTGCACATCCGCGACTTCTCCGTCGCCGACCGCACCTCGGCCCACCCCGGGCGCTACCTCGCCTTCACCGACCGGTCCTCGGCGGGCATGCGGCACCTGCGCGCGCTCGCCGCCGCCGGCACCTCCTACGTCCATCTGCTCCCGGCCTTCGACTTCGGCACCGTCCCCGAGCGGAGCGCCGACCAGGCCACCCCCGACTGCGACCTCGCCGCCCTGCCCGCCGACTCCGAGCGACAGCAGGAGTGCGTGGGGAAGACGGCGGGCCGCGACGCGTACAACTGGGGCTACGACCCGCTGCACTACACCGTCCCCGAGGGGAGCTATGCCTCCGATCCGGACGGGCCGCGCCGCACCCGTGAATTCCGGCAGATGGTGCAGGGCCTCGCCGGGGCGGGGCTGCGGACCGTCATGGACGTCGTCTACAACCACACCGTGGCCTCCGGGCAGGATCCGAAGTCCGTACTCGACCGGATCGTTCCCGGCTACTACCAGCGCCTCCTCGACGACGGCGCCGTCGCCGCCTCCACCTGCTGCGCCAACACGGCGCCCGAGCACGCGATGATGGGCAAGCTCGTCGTCGACTCCGTCGTCACCTGGGCGAAGGAGTACAAGGTCGACGGCTTCCGCTTCGACCTCATGGGCCACCACCCCAAGGCCAACCTCCTCGCCGTGCGCAAGGCCCTCGACGCCCTCACCGTCGCCAGGGACGGCGTCGACGGGAAGGCCGTCGTCCTCTACGGCGAGGGCTGGAACTTCGGTGAGGTGGCCAACGACGCCCGCTTCGTCCAGGCCACGCAGAAGAACATGGCGGGCACCGGCATCGCCACCTTCGCCGACCGCTCCCGCGACGCGATCCGCGGCGGCGGCCCCTTCGACGAGGACCCCCGCGTCCAGGGGTTCGCCTCCGGACTGTTCACCGACCCCAACGGCTCGCCCGCGGGCAGCCCCGACGAGCAGCGGGCCCGGCTGCTGCATGCCCAGGACCTCATCAAGGTCGGGCTCACCGGTCATCTCGCCGACTACCGCTTCACCGACGCGACCGGCCGCGTGGTCCGCGGCGCCGACGTCGACTACAACGGTTCGCCCGCCGGTTACGCCGCCGCCCCCGGCGACGCCCTCGCCTACGCCGACGCCCACGACAACGAATCCCTCTACGACGCCCTCGCCTACAAGCTCCCGCCCGCCACACCCGCCGCCGAGCGGGCCAGGGCGCAGGTCCTCGCGATGGCCGCCGCCGCACTCTCCCAGGGGCCGTCCCTCTCCCAGGCCGGCACGGACCTGTTGCGCTCGAAATCCCTGGACCGCAACTCCTACGACAGCGGCGACTGGTTCAACGCGATCCACTGGGACTGCGCCGACGGCAACGGCTTCGGCCGCGGACTGCCGCCCGCCGCCGACAACCGGTCCAAGTGGCCCTACGCCCGTCCGCTGCTCGCCGATCCGGCCCTGCGCCCCGGCTGCGGGCCGATCCGGGCCGCCTCCGCCGCCTACCGGGACCTGCTGCGCATCCGGACGACCGAGCGGGCGTTCCGTCAGGCGACCACCGCCGACGTCCAGCGGACGCTGTCGTTCCCGTTGTCCGGCGCCGGTGAGACACCGGGCGTCGTCACGATGCGGCTGGGGAACCTGGTCGTGGTCCTCAACGCCGCACCGCACGAGGTGACCCAGCGGATCGGGGCGCTCTCCGGAACGGACTACGCGCTGCACCCCGTCCAGGCGCGCGGCGCGGACGCCGTCGTCAAGTCCGCCTCGTACGCACGGGAATCGGGCACCTTCACGGTCCCGGGCCGCACGGTCGCCGTCTTCCGCCGGGGCTGACCGGCGCGGGAGGCAGGAGCAGGGACAGGGCCGAGGTCAGGACGGCTGCGGCGCGAGCGCGGCCAGCCGTCCGACCAGGTCCCCGAAGGGCCCGTCGGCGGGCTCGTCCCGCAGCACGCGGCGCAGCACGGCCGCCATGTCCTCGTCGTAGGCGGCGCTCACCGCCGTGAGGGCCGCGAAGTGATGGACGAGCTGCAACTCCAGCTCCGCGCGGGCCACCGGGCAGCCGTCCAGCCAGAGCAGCGCCGTGGTCTCGGCCAGCGATATCCAGGACCGGACGGCCAGCTCCAGGCGCGGCGCCGGGGCGTGCACGCCCAGGTGCCCGATCATCTGCTCGTACGCGGCCCGGCGCACCCCGTCGATCAGGGCGTCGGCCCGGCCGGTGCCCACCGCCGGGCCGCCGCGCATCAGCGCCGAGAACCCCGGCCCGTGCGTCTCGACGAAGTCGAAGAACCGCCGCATGACGCGCAACAGCCGGGCCCCCAGCGGACCTTCGCGCGGCTCGTCGAAGAGGGACGTCAGCTCCTCGGCGGCGCGGCCCAGGGCGGCCTCGTACAGGCTCTGCTTGCCGGGGAAGTAGTGATAGACCAGCGGCCGGGAGATGCCGGCCGCCTCGGCTATCTCGTCGATGGCGACATCGTCGGGGCAGCGCCTGCTGAAGAGGTCGAGCGCCACCGCGATCAGTTGCTCGCGTCGCTGCTCGACGCCCATTCTGCGGCGCACCCCGGTCGTCATGCGGTCATCCTAATGCCGACGCGCGGCGGCCCCCCGGGCGTGAAAGCCCGGCGGGCCGCTCAACAGGCGCTGCTCACCGCAGAGTCGTGAGCTTCTTCCCGGCGGCGGTCAGGGCGCTCAGCTCGGCGTGCGCGCCCGCCCGGGCCGGAAGGGCCAGCAGGGCGCCGCGCGTGCTGCCGCGCACTCCACCCGTCGCGGTGATCGAGGCGACGTCGTCGCTGCCCGCCGCCAGCGCGTACCAGGCACCGGCCTTCGACTTCCACAGCACCCCCGCCAGGACGTGCGGGTCGCGGGCCCCGCACGCGGCGGAGTCCTCGGCGCGGGCGACGACCGTCCCCGGTGCGCCGGGCCGGGCGCCGGGGGCCTGGAACTGCGCCTGCACCCGGCTGCCCGGGCCCCGCCATGTCTCGGCCCGGGTGCACAGCCAGACCGCGCTGCCCGCGCCGCCGGGCAGCGGCTGCGTCGCGAACTGCCAGGCGTTCACCGACCGGACGCCCTGCGAGCGCACGGTCTGCAGATGGCAGGCGGAGTGCGCCCAGCCCGCCAGCGCCCGGTCGCCCGCCACATCGCGGGGGGAGCCGGGGGCGCCGACGGTGAGCCGGGCGGGGAGCAGCTCGCCGAGGTCGGTGACCAGCCGGCCGCCGAGCCGCAGCGCGGGCCAGGCGCGGCAGCCGCCGTCCGGGGCGGGGCTGGGCATCGCGTCGGTCACACCCTCGGCGTCCCGGTGCAGCGGCTGCCCGGCGCCCGTCGGCGCGAGCAGGTCGCGCACGGCCGCGTCGGTCACCCAGGGGGCGGTCAGATAGCGGACGTTGCCGTCGGTGCGGCCGACGACGACCGCGGTGGAGGTGTCGGCGTCCGCCGCGTCCGCGCGCGCGAAGTCCAGCGCGGCGGCACCGGCCTCGCCGCTCCTGGCCTCCGCGTAGCGCACCACGCGCAGCCCGTCGTGGAGCAGCACGACGGCCGCCGCGTCGACCTCGCCCGCGTACAGCAGCTGGGGCGGCCCGGACGCGGGGCCGACGGGGGTGCCGGGCGTGGCCGTGACCCGCACCGCGCGGCCCGGCCGGGCCCAGGCGGCGAGTGCCCGGCGCAGCAGCTCCCGGTCGCCCGTGCGGTCGCCGCGGGCGGGCCACGTGGCGAAGCCGGGGCGGTCCGCGCTCTTCCAGGCCGAGGAGGTGGCCTGGGTCAACCGGGCCGGGTCCAGGGCCGCTTCGGCCGCCGCGTTCCGCGCGTACGGGGGCGCGGCGGCGCCGTCCCGGCCCCAGCCGTCACCGGGCAGACCGAGGAGCGTGGCGCACACCACGGCCGCGGCGGCGGCCGCGAGCGCGGCCCGGGTGTGCTGGCGGCGGCGCATCAGGTCCGTCGGCCGGGCCTGGAGGGAGCAGGGGTCGAACTCCACCGACTCCAGCAGCGGGGTGTCGCGGCTGCCCGCCGGGGTGCGGACACGGTCCGCCTCGGCGAGCGCCGCGCCCGGGTCCTCGACCCCGGCCGCGGACAGCACCCGCCGCACGTCCCGGTCGTCGGACAGCTCCAGGCCGCGCAGGACGTACGCGGCCCGGCCCGGCCCGGACAGCGAGGAGAGCGCCTGGTCCAAGGCGAGTTCGTCGGCTCCGCCCGAGCGGGGGAACAGCCGCAGCCCCCACACCTGCGGCAGCAGCGGCGGGAGTTGGCCCGGCCGCGGCGGCTGCCAGCGGCCGCGCGGCCGCCCCGCGTCCAGCGCGGCCCGCAGCACCCGCTGGCGGACGTAGGTGTAGCCCGGCTCGCTCGGCACCCCGTCGGTGCCGCGCGGAGCCGGTACGGTCAGCTCCGCACCGCCCACCCGGTTGCGCGGCAGCGACCGCTGGACGAGGGCGTGCGCGGTCAGCACACGGCGGTTACGGCCCAGCGCGGGCGGCAGCACGAGATACCCGAGCCGCACCAGGCGGGGGTAGTGCTCGATGAGCGCGGCCTCGGCCTGCTCGACGTCGACGGGGGCGATGGACCGGGGGCGGGGGGCTGTCGCTTGCTGCTCCACGATCCATAGAACGAGTGAATGGTGGGATGGTCACCTCACCCGTGCCGGGGGCAGTGCTGAGTCCTCAATCGCCGGACGGGCTGGTGGCTGAGCTCAGCCAGAACCAGCCCGTCCGGCGATTGAGGACACCGCCGCGCAGCGGTGGTGCACCCCGGTCGGCGGCCCGGCACGGGAGCCGTCAGGCGACGTAGCGGGCGCGGATCCGGTCGACGGCGTCGTCGGGGACGCCGAGCCCGTCGCGGACGTAACGCTCCACATCGCCGTGCGTCCGGTACATCTCCTCCAGCGCCGCCGCGAGGTAGGCGGGGCGCACGCCCAGGATCGCGTCGGCGATGCCGGGGTCGCCGCCCGCCGAGACGAACCGCTCGATGATCGGCGCGAAGGCCGTGCGCACGGCCGGGTTGACGTCGAGGTACTCGCGTTCGGCCGTGGCCTCGTCCGCGCCGAGCAGCAGCAGGATCACGGTGGCCGCCCAGCCCGTGCGGTCCTTGCCGGCCGTGCAGTGGAAGAGCAGCGGGCCGCAGTCCGGCTCGGCGAGCGCGGACAGCAGCAGCCGGTAGGCGTCACAGGCGGCCTGGGAGGACACGAAGGCGCGGTAGGAGTCGCAGAGCAGTTTCTCCGCCTTGCCGCCGCCGAGGTGCTCCTCGGCGAGGGCGGGGCTGCCGAGCACCGACTCGATCCGGGCGGGCACCTGATCGCCCTGGACGGCGGCGGGGAGGGCACCGGCCAGCACGTCCGCGACGATCAGCCGGGCGCCGTCAGGCACCCGGTCGGGCCGGTCGCGCCGCTCGTGCTCGGTGCGCAGGTCCACCACCGTATGGATGCCGAGCGCCGCGACGGCGGGGTCGGCCATCGGATCGAGCCGGTCCAGCTGGCCGGACCGGAGCAGCAGGCCGGGGCGGACGGCGGAGTTTCCGGCGAGCGCGATGCCACCGAGGTCGCGGAGGTTGACGATGGTCGAGACATCGAACTGGTGTGGCATACGCGCAGCTCCTTTATCGGATATCTACCGATATTGTGGCGAACAGTGGCCAAGTGCGCGACGCCGCCCCTGCCCGAAGCCGACGCCGCCCACGAGCAGCCGCCCATGGCGTACGCGCCGAGCCGCACGCCCCCCACGTACGCGGGCGCGAGGCGCGGCAGCCGCGGGACGGCCGGCCGCGCCCATCGGGGTGACGGTCCGGGGCCACCGGAAGAGCTGTGCGGCCGCGCCCGGCGCGCTTTCCTCAGCCCAGCCGCCAGGCGCTGAAGTACGCCGTCCCCCGTTCGCCGCTGCCGTCGTTGCCCGCCGTCATGAACAGCCCAACGTCCAGGTCCCGGGCCGCGC
>NZ_JBVIQR010000022.1:0-49298 GCF_055576875.1 Streptomyces sp. NPDC033229
GCTGGACTGGTACAACTACCACCGACCCCACACCGGCATCGACGGCCACCCACCAGCCAGCCGCGTCACCAACCTGTCCGAACAACACACCTAGGACGTGCGCCGGGAGCGCAGGACCGCGAGCATCCAGGCACGGATGCTGCGGACCAGCTCCCGGCCCGGGGCTATGGGCGCCGATTGCAGCACCTTGGAGAAATATTCGTCATTGGTCGCCTCTCCGGCCATCCAGCGCCGCCCCGACTCGATGATCTCGCCTTCGCGCACGATCATGCTGACCCCCACCTATGCGTAGCCGTACGTCGACGATAGGGACCCCGCCCTCCGCGGCGTCCGTTTCGCCACAACTTCACTGCTTCTACCCCGTCGTTGAGGTAGTTTCACCTGGACGAATGCCGTAACTCCCCGGCAGCGCCCGTCAGGACTCCATCGCCCGGCGGCCCAGAGCGTGCGCGGTGCCGAGCATTCCGGTGATGACCATCAGATAAGGCTTGCGTACTTTCCCCTCGGGCAGATCCCCCACCTTGGGCGCATCGATGATCAGCACCCCCTGGGGTTCGCTGCCGGCACACACCGGGGCGACGATGGCGGACAGATAATCGTCCCCCAGGTTGATCTTCAGGTTCCCATTGGTGTTCCGATTGTCATGGATGTAAACGATCTGCCCCTGATTCAGGACGTTGATCAGGGCCTTCTCGGTCTTCCTGTCGAACTGCACCGGAGGCGTCGCCTGCCCGTGGACGACCTCCAGGTCGAAGTGCCCGTCGCCACCCAGGGAATAGAAGGACGACCGGGCCTTCCTGCTCGCGCCGTTGGCCACGACAGTGATGAGCCGGTCATGAATCTGCCCCAGGATCCTGGGCACCTGGGCCGGCTTGGCGCCCACCAAGGTGCCCATGTGATCGACGATCGCCGACATGGCCGCTTCGAATTTAATTCCCTCGATACGTCGGTAGCGCTTCCGCAGCAGGGACGAAAGGAAAGGGGCAATGATCGCCGCGAGCGCCGCCGCGAAAAAGAGGGCAAACTTTGCGGAACCGGCGGACTCATTGGCCAGCGCCGTAAATCCGATCGTCAATCCGGGAGAAACAACTGGCATCACATAAAAGGCGAAATCCTGCGATTTCTTTTTCAGAGACATGGCACCTGCTTTCGACGGACCGAAACGCACCGTGACAGCAGCGATTATCCCGGCGTTCACCCTGACGTCGACCCACTTGGACCCCACGTTCCCCACCTACCCCGAGCGCATCGGAGCAGCCTGCGGGGCGCTCATGACCGGGGCGCCGTCACTGCGACTCAATACGCCCCTCGACAGATGTATCCGCTCTCTTTGTCCGGGCGGCCAGCAAGGGCAGGAATCGGCAATATAGCCGCAGCCGCCCCGCCGCCGGACGGTAATCGGCGGACTCCCCACCGAAAGCGTGTGGAACAACGCCGCAAACCCGCATATCGCGGACCCGGCGACGGCACCGCCTTCCACTGGGTGAGACGGGCCTCGGCCACGGGAATACCGTGGCCGGAATGCGCGCTGGCACCGGACATGCCCACCGCCGGCCCGAACCGCATGCCAGTCGCCGTCCACGTCCTCGGTTTGTCAGTATTCGCCCTCGGAACATCCGAATTCATGCTCTCGGGGCTGCTGCAGCCCCTCGCCCGCGACATGGGCGTCTCCATACCCAAGGCCGGGCTGCTGGTGTCCGCCTTCGCGATCGGCATGGTGGTCGGCGCGCCCCTGCTCGCCGCCGCGACGCTGAAACTGCCGCGCCGCACGACCCTCGTCGCCCTGCTCGCCGTCTTCGGGCTCGGACAGGTGGCGGGGGCGCTCGCCCCCACGTACGCGGTGCTGTTCGCCTCCCGGGTGGTGAGCGCGCTGGCGTGCGCGGGGTTCTGGGCGGTCGGCGCGGCGGTGGCCGTGTCGCTGGTGCCGGTGACCGCGCGGGCGCGAGCCATGGCGGTGATGGTCGGCGGGCTGTCCATCGCCAATATCGCGGGCGTGCCCGCCGGGGCGTTCCTCGGGCAGCACGCGGGCTGGCGGGCGGCCTTCTGGGCGGTGGCCGGGCTGTCGGCGCTGGGCCTGGTCGGCGTGCTCGCGCTCGTCCCCGGCACCAAGCCGCCGACCGGCGCCGACGCGCCCCGGCTCCGCACCGAGCTGGGCATCTACCGCGACCGGCAGGTCTGGCTCGCGCTCCTGACCACCGCACTGAACGGCGCCGCCGTCTTCTGCCTGTTCTCCTACCTCGCCCCGCTGCTCACCGAGACCGCCGGGATGGACGAGGGCTGGGTGCCGACCGTGCTGGGGCTGTTCGGCGTGGGGGCGCTGATCGGCACGGTCATCGGCGGCCGGATCGCGGACGCCCATCTCTTCGGCACGATGTACGGCGGCATCGCCGCCTCGGCCACCGTGCTCGCCGTGCTGGCGCTGACCGCGCACACCCCTGCCGCCGCCGTGGGCATGGCGCTGCTGCTGGGTGTCACGGCCTTCGCGACGGCACCGGCGCTGAACGCCCGGATGTTCAATGTCGCGAACGCCGCGCCGACGCTGGCGGGTGCCACGACGACGGCCGCGTTCAACATCGGCAACACGGTCGGCCCCTGGCTCGGCGGCCTCGTCATCGGAGCGGGCTGGGGCTATCCGGCGGTCGCCTGGACGAGTGCGGGCCTGGCGGCCCTGGCCGTGGGCACCACGGCGGTCGCGTCCCGGCTGCACCACGCGACGACCGGCTCGCGCGTGGTCGCGGGAGCCGGCCGGACCGCACCTGCCGCGTCGGCTGCGCCGGCCGAGGCACCGGAATCCGCCCGGGCGCGCGCCGAGAACTGAACGCCCTGGCGCGCGGCCATTCCGCACGCCGGTGGGCGCACCGATCCGCCCCGGCGCCCGGCTGTCGGAAAGCGCCGCCAGCGGCGGCGAGCGCCCTTTGGGCGCGTCCTCAAGCTCCCCCAGCTACCGCTGGGAGGTGCCCCCAGCGGGCTTGAGGACACCGCCGCGCAGCGGAGGTGCACCCACCACGGCCCGCAGGGCAAAGCGGACACCAGCCGGGCAGCCTCTAGACCCGGCCAGGCCGCTCGTGTTTCGGCCTGCGCAGACCCGCCGACGTCAGCAGCCGCACCAGCTCCTTGGTGCCCACCTCCACCGCCCCCAGCCGGACGGCCTCGCCGTACGACGACGACGGCACGTCGTAGTGGTCCCGGTCGAAGGCCCGCGCCGGGGCACCGAGCCGGGCCGCGAACGCGTGCAGCTCCTGATAGCTGACGTCGCTGACCAGATGCGACCACATCCGCCCGTGTCCCGGCCAGGTGGGCGGGTCGATGTAGAGAGTCATCGCAGCGCCGTCGCCAGGGATCCCACCGGCGCCACCAGCACCGCCTGCTTCGCGCATGCCCAGTGCGGGTCCGGGCCCAGCTCCGGCTCGACCTCCAGCGCGTGCGGGTCGCCCTCCCCCGTGCACAGCGGGCACAGCGGCCAGCGCCCGTGCCGCTCCAGCAGTGCGTCCTGAACGTCCTGGGCGACGAGACCGGGCAGGAAGGCGGCGCCCTGCGGCCACTGCTCGACCCACCACCGCCGGTGGGTGACCGCGTCCTCGACCAGCGAGACGACCTCCGCCTCCGCCACGTCCCCCGCCGCCAGATCGGCGAGGACGAGCGCGCGTGCGATGTGCAGTGCCTGTTCGAGCTCCATACGGTCCATTGTCGGGGACCGCGAGGGTTGACGGTTCACCGGACCGAAAATACCTTTCAAAAGGTGAGCAGCAAACTGAAGGAAACTTTCGACGCCGCGTCATCGCCCGTCAATCCGGTACCTCCAGCGCCCGCGGCCCTCGCCGCCAAGGTCCGCACCCTCGCCCCCTCCATGACCCGCTCGATGCAGCGCGTCGCCGAGGCCGTCGCGGGCGACCCGGCCGGTTCCGCCGCGCTCACCGTCACCGGGCTCGCGGAGCGCACGGGCACGAGCGAGGCCACCGTCGTGCGCACCGCCCGCATCCTCGGCTACCCCGGATACCGCGATCTGCGGATCGCGCTGGCCACGCTGGCCGCGCAGCAGGCGGCGGGCGCGGCACCCGCCGTCACCGCCGACATCGCCGTGGACGACCCACTGCCGAGCGTCGTCGCCAAGCTCGCCCAGGAAGAGGCGCAGTGCCTGGCGGACACGGCCGCCGCCCTCGACACCACCCAGCTGGAGGCCGCCGTCGCCGCGCTGGCCGGGGCCCGGCGCATCGATGTGTACGGCATCGGCGCCTCCCACCTCGTCGGCCAGGACCTCGTCCAGAAGCTGTTGCGCATCGGCCTGATCGCCCACGCCCCCGGCGATCCGCACCTGGCCGTCACCAACGCCGTCCAGCTGCGCGCCGGCGATGTCGCGATCGCCATCAGCCATTCGGGGCGGACCACCGACGTCATCGAGCCGCTGCGGGTCGCCTTCGAGCACGGCGCGACGACGCTCGCGATCACCGGCCGCCCCGACGGCGAGCTCGTCCAGTACGCGGACCACGTCCTGACCACGTCCTCCGCCCGGGAGAGCGAGCTGCGCCCGGCGGCCATGTCCAGCCGCACCAGCCAACTCCTCGTCGTGGACTGCCTCTTCATCGGCGTCGCACAGCGCACCTACGACAGGGCCGCCCCCGCGCTGTCCGCCTCCTACGAGGCGCTCGCCCACCGGCACACCCCGCGGAGCCGGCGCTGACCGCCCCTCGCACGGAAGGAGCCGCCCGCCCATGACCTCTCCCGCCGCCTACGCCGCCCTCCGCGCCCAGCTCGCGACCCTGACCACCGAGGCCTTCCGCCCCGAACTCGCGGACATAGACCGGCTGCCCACCCTGGACCTCGCCCGGCTCATGAACGACGAGGACGCCACCGTCCCCGCCGCCGTCGCCACCCGGCTCCCGGAGATCGCCGCCGCCATCGACGCGGCCGCCACCCGGATGGCGGGCGGGGGCCGCCTGGTCTACGCCGGCGCGGGCACGGCCGGCCGGCTCGGGGTGCTCGACGCCAGCGAGTGCCCGCCGACGTTCAACACCGACCCGGCCGAGGTCGTCGGATTGATCGCGGGCGGCCCGTCCGCCCTGGTCCGGGCCGTCGAAGGGGCCGAGGACAGCGCGGAGCTGGCCGCCGCGGACCTCGCCGCGCTCGGCATCGGGCCGACCGACACCGTCGTCGGCGTCTCCGCCTCCGGCCGCACGCCGTACGCGATCGGGGCCGTCGCGTACGCGCGGCGGGCCGGGGCGCTCACCGTCGGCCTGGCGTGCAACGCGGATTCGGCGCTCGGCGCCGCCGCCGAGCACGCCGTCGAGATCGTCGTCGGGCCGGAACTGCTCACCGGCTCGACCCGGCTGAAGGCCGGCACCGCCCAGAAGCTGGTGCTCAATATGTTCTCGACCATCACGATGATCCGGCTCGGCAAGACGTACGGGAATCTGATGGTCGACGTCCGCGCCTCGAACGAGAAGCTGCGGGCCCGTTCCCGGCACATCGTCGCGCTCGCCACGGGCGCCTCCGACGAGGAGATCGAGGCGGCGCTCGGCGCGACCGGCGGCGAGGTGAAGAACGCGATCCTCGTCCTCCTCGGCCGCGTCGACGGCCCCACGGCCACGCGCCTGCTGGCCGATTCCAAGGGCCACTTGCGCGCCGCGCTCGACGCGACGCGGGGCTGAGGCCGCCCGCCCGCCGAAAAACGCCCGAGGGCGGCACCCCCGCGATGGGGGTGCCGCCCTCGGCACGTACTGCTGGAACAGCTGATCCTCGAAAGGGTCAGAAGTCCATGTCACCGCCCGGCATGCCGCCCGGGGCGCCGCCCGCGGCGGCCTTCTCCGGCTTGTCGGCGATGACGGCCTCGGTGGTGAGGAACAGCGCGGCGATGGACGCGGCGTTCTGCAGGGCGGAACGCGTGACCTTCGCCGGGTCGATGATGCCCTCGGCGATCATGTCCACGTACTCACCGGTCGCGGCGTTGAGACCGTGGCCGACGGGCAGGTTGCGGACCTTCTCGACGATGACGCCACCCTCGAGACCACCGTTGACGGCGATCTGCTTGAGCGGGGCCTCCAGGGCGAGCTTCACGGCGTTGGCGCCGGTCGCCTCGTCACCCTCGAGCTCGAGCTTCTCGAAGACCGCGGAGGCCTGGAGCAGGGCCACGCCACCACCGGCGACGATGCCCTCCTCGACGGCGGCCTTCGCGTTGCGAACGGCGTCCTCGATGCGGTGCTTGCGCTCCTTGAGCTCGACCTCGGTCGCGGCACCGGCCTTGATGACGGCCACGCCGCCGGCCAGCTTCGCGAGGCGCTCCTGGAGCTTCTCGCGGTCGTAGTCCGAGTCGCTGTTGTCGATCTCGGCGCGGATCTGGTTGACGCGGCCCTGGACCTGGTCGCTGTCACCGGCACCGTCGACGATGGTCGTCTCGTCCTTGGTGATGACGACCTTGCGGGCGCGGCCGAGCAGGTCGAGACCGGCGTTCTCGAGCTTGAGGCCGACCTCCTCGGAGATGACGGTGCCACCGGTGAGGATGGCGATGTCGCCGAGCATGGCCTTGCGGCGGTCACCGAAGCCCGGGGCCTTGACGGCGACGGACTTGAAGGTGCCACGGATCTTGTTGACGACCAGGGTCGACAGGGCCTCGCCCTCGACGTCCTCGGCGATGATCAGCAGCGGCTTGCCGGACTGCATGACCTTCTCGAGGAGCGGCAGCAGGTCCTTGACCGAGCCGATCTTCGAGTTGACGATCAGGATGTACGGGTCGTCGAGCGACGCCTCCATACGCTCCATGTCGGTGGCGAAGTACGCCGAGATGTAGCCCTTGTCGAAGCGCATGCCCTCGGTGAGCTCGAGCTCGAGCCCGAAGGTCTGCGACTCCTCGACGGTGATGACGCCTTCCTTGCCGACCTTGTCCATCGCCTCGGCGATGAGCTCGCCGATCTGGGTGTCAGCGGCGGAGATGGAGGCGGTGGAGGCGATCTGCTCCTTGGTCTCCACGTCCTTGGCCTGCTCGAGCAGCGCGGCGGAGACGGCCTCGACGGCCTTCTCGATGCCACGCTTCAGCGCCATCGGGTTGGCACCGGCGGCCACGTTGCGCAGACCCTCACGGACCAGCGCCTGGGCGAGGACGGTCGCGGTCGTCGTGCCGTCACCGGCGACGTCGTCCGTCTTCTTCGCGACCTCCTTGACCAGCTCGGCGCCGATCTTCTCGTACGGGTCCTCGAGCTCGATCTCCTTGGCGATGGAAACACCATCGTTGGTGATCGTGGGGGCGCCCCACTTCTTCTCGAGGACGACGTTGCGGCCCTTGGGGCCGAGGGTGACCTTGACGGCGTCGGCGAGCTGGTTCATCCCGCGCTCGAGACCGCGCCGTGCCTCCTCGTCGAACGCGATGATCTTGGCCATGTGAAGTGGTCCTCCCAGGACGGGGTGGATTGCTCCGGACCGCGCTGGCGCCCGCGACGGACGGTCTGCACACCTGGCGGTTCCTTGCCCCGCCTGGCCTGCGGACCTCACCGACGGTCCAAATCTGTCACTCTCACTCGGAGAGTGCTAAGCCCAATGATTAGCACTCGACCCCGTCGAGTGCAAGCGGTCCGGGGGTTGTTCCACTCGCGCCAGTGGCACCTGGGGGCACCTCCCAGCGGTAGCTGGGGGCGCAAGCGCCCAAGACACGAGAGCTACCCACACGAGCGGCGGTCACACACGAGGCCCGGCCGCGCCCCGAGGCCGGGAACACGAAGGGCCCGTACCTCCCCCTGGAGGTACGGGCCCTTCGGCGAGCCGATTGAGCCTAGGTGGTCGATGCGCCGAGATCAGCCGACCGCCAGCTTGACCATGTCCGCCTGCGGACCCTTCTGACCCTGCGAGATCTCGAACTCGACTCGCTGCCCCTCCTCGAGGGTGCGGTAGCCGTCCATCTGAATCGCGCTGTAGTGGACGAAAACATCCGCACCACCGTCGACCGCGATGAAGCCGTACCCCTTCTCCGCGTTGAACCACTTGACGGTGCCCTGAGCCATGCCTAACTCCCCTATTACTGGCCCTTGCGCAGGACCGCACTTCGCGGACCCGGGTCAGACCTCACCCTCCGACAGTCCCCTGATCTTCGACATGGGGAACCCCGGAAGATGTGCGCCGGAACGCGTCGACCGCGGCTGAATGTATCTGCACGGATGCCGTCTGCAACAGGTCACTCGGACGAGAATTCCGGGCGCGGCCGATTGGCGATAAGCGGAGAATTCCAAGGATTCCCGGGCAAGTCGGGCCGGACATAACGCAACCAACCCGACAATTCGTGCACACACTCGGCACACAACTTGACGGGTTCTCATATGCGTACGGCACTGACGCAGGAGGGGGAACGCCTCAACTGTATCGCGCTTCAACAGACGGAATCGCCCCGTCCGTTTTCCGGCCGGGGCGATTCACGGGACTTCCGCAGGAAACCTTCGAAAGGGTCAGCCGCCGGCGACCGCGGGAATGATCGAGACACCGGCGCCGTCGGGGGTCACCGCATTCAGGCCGCCTTCGAAGCGCACGTCGTCGTCATTGACGTACACATTCACGAAGCGGCGCAGCTTGCCGCTCTCGTCCAGCACGCGGGCGGCGATGCCGGGGTGGTTCTTCTCCAGGTCGGCGATGACCTCGGCGAGGGTCCCGCCCTCGGCGGAGACCTCGGCCTGACCACCGGTGTAGGTGCGCAGGATGGTGGGGATGCGAACGTTGATGCTCATGCGAATGCGCCTTCCGGCTAGAGAGACGTGAGGGGCCGACACCGGCCGTCGAGGTGCCGGGGGGCAGGGGCCCCAAGAAACGGAGGCCGCAGGCTCAGCGACCGGCCAGGCCCGCCGCGCGGAACGCGTCGAGGCTCGGGCGGATGGTCGCGGAGGGCCCGGTGGTCGGGGCGACGGCATCGAGCGTCTTCAGCCCGTCGCCCGTGTTGAGCACGACCGTCGTCAGTGCCGGATCCAGCACCCCCGCCTCGATCAGCTTCTTCGTGACGCCGACCGTCACCCCGCCCGCCGTCTCCGCGAAGATCCCCTCGGTGCGGGCCAGCAGCTTGATCGCGTCGACGATCTGCGCGTCGGTGACGTCCTCCACCGCACCGCCCGTCCGCCGCGCGATGTCGAGCACGTACGGCCCGTCGGCCGGGTTGCCGATCGCGAGGGACTTCGCGATCGTGTCCGGCTTCACCGGGCGCACCACGTCGTGGCCGTCCTTGAAGGCGCGCGAGACCGGTGAGCAGCCCTCGGCCTGGGCGCCGAAGATCTTGTACGGCCGGTCCTCGACCAGACCGAGCGCGATCAGCTCCTTGAGCCCCTTGTCGATCTTCGTGAGCTGCGAGCCCGACGCGATGGGGACGACGATCTGGTCCGGCAGCCGCCAGCCGAGCTGCTCGCAGATCTCGTACGCGAGGGTCTTGGAGCCCTCCCCGTAGTACGGGCGCAGATTGACGTTGACGAAGCCCCAGCCCTCGCCGAGCGGATCACCGATCAGCTCGGAGCAGAAACGGTTCACGTCGTCGTAGGTGCCCTCGATGCCGACGAGGTCGCCGCCGTAGACGGCGGCCATGACGACCTTGCCCGCCTCCAGGTCGTGCGGGATGAACACGCAGGACTTCAGACCCGCGCGGGCGGCCGCGGCGCCGACCGCGCCCGCCAGGTTGCCGGTGGAGGAGCAGGAGAGGGTGGTGAAGCCGAAGGCGCGGGCGGCCTCGACGGCGATGGCGACGACGCGGTCCTTGAAGGAGTGCGTGGGGTTGCCGGAGTCGTCCTTGACGTACAGACCGCCGCTCACGCCCAGCTCACGCGCGAGGTTGTCGGCCTTGACCAGCTTGGTGAAGCCGGGGTTGAGGCTCGGCTTGTCCGCGACGTCGGCGGGGACGGGCAGCAGGGGGGCGTAACGCCAGATGTTCTCCGGGCCGGCCTCGATCCGGCGGCGCAGCGCCTCGGGGTCACCGGTGGGCAGCTCGTAGGCGACTTCGAGCGGTCCGAAGCAGACGGCGCAGGCGAAGATCGGTCCGAGATCGAAGCGCTCTCCGCACTCGCGGCACGAGAGGCCGACGGCGGGTCCGAGAGCGACAGTGGTGGCGACGGTGTGCACAGCCATGAGGCGAGGCCCTTTCTCCTCATCTTCCCCGCGGCGAACGTCGCCACGGGACGGAATTGGCACCTTCCCCACCGGGAGCCTCGCGGTAGACGCAAGGCCGGCGGGAGGGTTGCCGGGGCTTCAACGGGCCGTATCCCTCTGCCCCTCTGGATGAGCGGTATGGCACTGGGCACAGCCCAGGCGTTTGTTCGCGCGACGACCCCGACATGCGATGGCCGTCCGCGTTGTTCAAGACTGTAACGGAAGGCATGGACGCTCGAACCAGTCGTCCGTACCGCGAGATGGGTCACACCCCGAACAGGCCTAAGGAGTCGTACACGTGCTGGAAGAGGTGGAGCGCTGGCTGGCCCGGCGGTCCTGGTCCGCCGCAGACCGTCCGCTCGACCGGATTCTCGCCGCCAAGCGCGGCGCCGGCACCACCGTCAGCGTCGTCCTGCCGGCGCTGAACGAGGAGGCGACGGTCGGCGCGATCGTGGCGACGATCCGCCGTGAGCTGATGACCGAGGCGGTGCCGCTGGTGGATGAACTGGTGGTGCTGGACTCCGGTTCGACCGACCGTACGGCCGTGGTCGCCGCCGCGGCCGGGGCGCGGGTCGTGCACCGGGACGAGGTGCTGCCGCGGCTGCCCGCGCTGCCCGGCAAGGGCGAGGTGCTGTGGCGGTCGCTGCTGGCGACCGAGGGCGACGTCGTCTGCTTCGTCGACGCCGATCTGCGGGACTTCTCGGCCGAGTTCGTCTCGGGCATCGTCGGGCCGCTGCTGACCGAGCCGGACGTGCACTTCGTCAAGGCGATGTACGACCGACCGCTCGGCGAGGCCGTCGGCCAGGGCGGCCGGGTGACCGAGCTGGTGGCCCGCCCGCTGCTGAATCTGCACTGGCCGCAGCTGGCCGGTTTCGTCCAGCCGCTGGGCGGTGAGTACGCGGCCCGCCGCTCGCTGCTGGAGCGGCTGCCGTTCCCCGTCGGCTACGGCGTCGAGCTCGGGCTGCTGGTGGACGCGCTGCACACGGTGGGTCTGGACGCGCTGGCCCAGGTCGACGTCGGGGTGCGCAAGCACCGGCACCAGGACGGCCGGGCGCTGGGCCGGATGGCCGCCGCGATCTACCGGACCGCGCAGCTCCGACTGGCCCGCGGCCATCTGGTGCGTCCGGCCCTGACCCAGTTCGAGCGCACCCCGGAGGGCTTCGTTCCGCGGACGTACGCGGTGGACACCGAGGAGCGGCCGCCGATGGCCGGGATACCCGAGTACGCACAGAGGCACGCCGCGTAACCGTCCGTCGTGCGTACGTTTGAGTGCTTCCCGCACTGGCAAGGCTGGCCACATGGTCGCTGAGCACGCTGCCCCGATTCTCGTCGCCTCCAACCGCGGACCCGTCTCCTACAAGCGACGCGAGGACGGCTCGCTCGCGGCGGGCCGGGGCGGGGGCGGGCTGGTTTCGGGGCTCAGCGCGATCGGCACCGACGCCGGGGCCCTGTGGGTGTGCTCCGCCCTCGGTGACGGCGACCGCGAGGCCGTCCGGCGTACCGGCGGCAGACTGGATCCGGCCGACACCGGCGGCATGAGCGTGCGGATGCTCGACATCGCACCCGAGGTCTTCGCCGCGGCGTACAACGGCATCGCCAATTCCGTGCTGTGGTTCGTCCACCACCTGCTGTACCAGACCCCCCTGGAGCCGGATTTCGACGCGGACTTCCGCGCCCAGTGGGCGGCCTACGAGGCGTACAACGCCGCCTTCGCGGACGCGCTCGCCGAGGAGGCCGCGCCGGGCGCGATGGTCCTCGTCCAGGACTACCACCTGACCCTGGTGCCGGGCCTGCTCCGCGAGCGGCGCCCGGACCTGCGCGTCGGCCACTTCTCGCACACCCCCTGGGCCCCGCCGGACTACTTCCGGATGCTGCCGGACGACGTGGCCGAGCAGGTGCTGCGCGGCGTGCTGGGCAGTGATCGCGCCGCCTTCCTCACCCGCCGCTGGGCCGAGGCGTTCGCCGCGTGCTGCGCGGACGTGCTGGGCGCGGAGATCATGCGCGACGGCGACGGGCCGGACGGCGCCCTGTCGGTGCGCTTCGAGGGCCGGACGACCCGGCTCGGCGTGCACGGGCTGGGCGCCGACGCCGACTTCCTGCGCGAGCGGGCGCACCGCGCGGACGTCGAGGAGCGGATGGCCGCGCTGCGCGAGCAGATCGGCCCGGACCGCAAGGCGATCGTCCGCGTCGACCGCACCGAGCTGTCCAAGAACATCGTGCGCGGCCTGCGCGCCTACCGCAGGCTGCTGGAGGACCGGCCGCAGTGGCGGGGCAAGGTGGTGCACATCGCCTTCGCCTACCCCTCCCGGCAGGACCTGGCGGTCTACCGCGACTACACGGCCGCGGTGGAACAGGTCGCCCAGGAGATCAACTCCGCGTTCGGCACAGCGGATTGGCTGCCGGTCGTCCTGCACGTCAAGGACGACTTCGCCCGCTCGCTCGCCGCGTACCGCCTCGCCGACGTGGCCCTGGTCAACCCCATCCGCGACGGGATGAACCTCGTCGCCAAGGAGGTGCCGGTCGTCTCCGACCACGGCTGCGCGCTGGTGCTGTCCCGGGAGGCCGGGGCGTTCGCGGAGCTGGGCGAGGACGCGATCACCGTCAATCCGTTCGACGTGGAGGCCACGGCCCGGGCGCTGCACGAGGCCCTGCTCATGGAGCCGGCCGAGCGCGTGGAGCGCACCAAGCGGCTGGCCTCGGCGGCGACGGCGCTGCCGCCCGCGCGCTGGTTCCTGGACCAGCTGCGGGCGTTGCGGGGGTAGCCGGAACTTCGGCTTTGGCCTGGCCGGCGGTTCTTTGACCTGCGGACCATCTTTGCCGCCCTTCGCCTGGCCGGCGGCTCATTGGCCTGCGGACCATCTTTGCCGCCTGCGGCGGCGAGCGCCCTGCGGGCGCGTCCTCAAGCGCCGGACAGGCTTGATGTGGCTGAGCTCAGCCGCCAAGCCCGTCCGGCGCTTGAGGACAACCGCCGCGCAGCGGTGGTGCCGCGCACCAACAGGCGCGCTCACCCTCCCGTCAGAGAGCCAGGCGGTCCGCGAGGGCGCCGAGGAGCTCCACGACGCCGCTCGGGCCGTCGACGACGAGGTCCGCGCGCTCGGCGAGCTCGGCGACCTCCGAGCTGCCGCTGCACACGAGCGTCCCCGGCAGCCCCTCGGAGCGGAGCTTCTCGACCGCCGCGAAGGCGGCGAGGTCACCGAGGTCGTCGCCCGCGTACAGCACGGCGGACGCGTCGACCTCCCGGAGGTACTCGGCGAGGGCGACGCCCTTGTCCATGCCGGGCGGGCGCAGCTCCAGGACCATCCGGCCCGGTTCAAGGATCAGCCCGTTCCGCTCCGCGAGCTCTTCGAGCGGCCCGCGCAGCGCGTCGAACGCGGCCTGCGGGTCGGGGGCACGGCGGGTGTGGACGGCGATCGCGCGGCCGCCCTTGTTCTCGATGTGCGCGGTCTCGACCCAGGTGCCCCGCCAGCCACCGGACCGGTCCAGCACCCCGGGCAGCTCCGCCTGCACGGCCGCGACGCCCGGGTGCGGGGCGGGGGCGTGCACGGTCCCGGTGACCGCGTCCCAGCGCTCGGCGCCGTAGTGCCCCAGCACGACGAGGTGCTCAAGGCCGGGCACCCCGGCGAAGCCGCCGTAGCGGACGGCGACCCCGGCCGGGCGGCCGGTGACCACGGCGATGGAGCCGAGGAGGGGACCGAGCCGGGTGAGGGCGGGCACGGCGCCGGGGTGGGCGCGGGCCTGCTCGGGGTCCGGCACGATGTCGGCGAGCGTGCCGTCGAAGTCGAGCGCGACGACCGCGCGCCCGGGCCGCGCCAGCAGCGCGCCCAGTCCGTCGCGGCCGGCGGAAGTCACGGGATCGGGAAGAGGACCCATACGTCCGACCCTATCGGTGCGAGCGCCACGGGGGTGGTCAGTTGTACGGGCTGCTATCAGCCCGCCCGGCGTTTGAGGACGCGCCCGCAGGGCGCTCGCCGCCGCAGGCGGCACAACGGTCGACCACCGGTCAGGCCCTAGCGACGCTCGCGCCGAGCGTCCCGCACGCGGCGCAGCCGGTTGACGGTGACGGGGTCGTGGGCGAGGGCGCGCGGGTCGTCGAGGAGGGCGTTGAGGAGCTGGTAGTAGCGGGTCGGGGTGATCCCGAGCTGCTCCCGCACGGCCCGCTCCTTCGCACCGGGGCCGGACCACGTGCGTCGTTCCAGAGCGAGCACGGCACGGTCCCGGTCGGAGAGCCCGCCGCTTTCCGGCGCGGGCTCCGAACCATCGTCCGGGGTCGGCTCCTCCGGCTGGCTCACGTGCTCCAACCTAACGACTCGCGTTCTCCGTCGCCATGGCCTCGCGCTGGATCTCGCCGAGCACCGCGGCCGGGTCGCCGCCCTTCTGCACGGTCGAGCCGATCTTCTCCTTGATCGACTTACTGACCTTCGCCCAGGACGTCTTGTCCGCCGGGTAGAACTCCGCGTTCGGGAGCTCCTTCAGGAAGGGCCGCAGCTGCTTGTGCTCCTCGTCCTTGGCCATCGCCGCGGACGCGGGCGTGGTCACCGGCAGCAGGTCGTACTGACCGGTGAAGTCCAGCACGTTCTCCTTGCTGTAGACGAAGTCGAGGAAGGCACCGATCTGAGCGCGGTGGCCGTTCTGCTTGAAGCCCATCATCCAGTCGGCGACGCCCATGGTCGACCTGGCCTTGCCGCTCACGCCGGGCAGCGGAACCATCGTGTACTTGATGCCCTTGGCGTCGGCCTGCTGCATCAGCGTCGGGTGGCCGTTGAGCATGCCCACCTCGCCGCGCGTGAACGCGTCGAAGACTTCCTGCCGGTTGGTGCGGGCGGGGTCGCCGCCGCCGGTGAGGCCCTTGCCGACGAGCTCGTCGCGCAGCCACTCGAAGGTCTTGATGTTCTCGGGCGAATCGATGGTGTAAACACCGATGTTGTTGGTGTAGCTGCCGCCGCCGCTGAGCATCCACATCATGGTCTCGGCCGGCGCCTCCTCCGGGCCGAGCGGCAGCCCGTAGGGCATCTTCACGCCGGAGGCCTGGAGCTTCTTCGCGGCGGCCTGGAGCTCCGACCACGTCTCGGGGGCCTTGGCGATGCCGGCCTTGTCGAAGAGCTTCTGGTTGCAGAAGAGCAGACGGGTGCTGGAGACGAACGGCAGACCGTACTGCACCCGGTGCACCTCGCCCGCCTTGGCGATCGAGGATATGAAGTCGGCCTGGGTGGGGATGGAGAGAAGCTGCTCGGCGCTGTAGAGCTTGCCCACCGCGGCGAAGTCGGCGTACGCGCCGATCTGGGCCATGTCGGGGGCCTTGCTGGCCGCGACCAGGTCGGCGACCTTCTTGTCGACCTCGGTCCAGCTGTAGACGCTGACGTTGACCTTGATGCCCTTGTTCTTGGACTCGAACTCGCGGGCCAGCGAATCCCAGTACTTCTTGGAGCTGTTGGTCGGCTTGTCGCCGTAGTCCGCCGCGATCAGCCGGATCGTCTTGTCACCGCCGGTCGCTTCGCTACCGCATGCCGTCAGTGCGGGCGCCAACGCCGCCGTGGCGGCACCTGCCGCCGTCAGACCCAAGAAACGCCGCCGCTGCACTGCTGCTTCCCACCCTTGAGGTTGGTGATTTGTCCGCTGGAGACCGTGAGTCTCTCCCGCTCGCCACCTTACGGTCTACCCGACCGGAGTCTCGCTTCGGTATCGCCCTTCCCCCCATGTCACAGGGGGTGCTATCCACGGTGCTGACCGTTACCCGCACGCACCTCGCAAGGAGCACCCGCGCATGGAACAGTCCGCTCGCAGTACCTCCCGCACCGCCGTGGAGATCGCCACCCAGCCCGACTGCTGGCGCCGCGCGGCCGAGGCCGCGGCCGGGGCACCGGGGCTGCCGCTGCCCGGCGAGCGGGTGGCCGTCACAGGTTGCGGCACGTCCTGGTTCATGGCACAGGCCTACGCGGCCCTGCGCGAGGCCGCCGGACAGGGCGAGACGGACGCCTTCGCGTCGTCGGAGTTCCCCGCGGCCCGCGTCTACGACCGGGTCGTGGCGATCACCCGCTCCGGCACCACGAGCGAGGTGCTGACCCTGCTGACCACGCTGCGCGGCCGGACCCCGACGCTGGCGCTGACCGCCGACCCGAAGACGCCCGTGATGGAGACGGCGGACACGGTGGCGGTGCTGGACTGGGCGGACGAGGAGTCCGTCGTCCAGACCCGCTTCGCGACGACGGCCCTGGCGTACCTGCGTTCCGGCCTCCAGACGCACGGCCCGCTGCCGACCGGGGTGCGCACAGTCGCCGAGGCGGCGGCGGACGCGGAGACGGCCGTCGCCGAACCGCTGCCGCCGTCGGTGCTCGCAGCGGAGCAGTGGACGTTCCTGGGGCGCGGCTGGGCGTACGGGCTGGCGCAGGAGGCGGCCCTGAAGATGCGGGAGGCGGCGGGCGCCTGGACGGAGGCGTACCCGGCGATGGAGTACCGCCACGGCCCGATCGCGATCACGGCCCCGGGCCGGGTGGCGTGGGTCTTCGGCCCCCGCCCGGAGGGCCTGGCCGCCGACATCACCGCGACCGGCGGCACGCTGATAGCGGACGGCTCCCGACTGGACCCGATGGCGGACCTGATCCGCGCGCAACGCCTGGCGGTAGCGGTGGCCGAGTCCAAAAACCACAACCCGGACCACCCCCGCCACCTCACGCGAAGCGTGATCCTGCCGACGGACTGACGTCTACGGGCTGCCGGGTGCCCAACCCTTCCCCACCCAGGGGCGGAGGCGCCGCCGCGAATGCCTGGGCGGCGGGCATACGGGTCCACCGGCGTGGTGGCGTGCCGGGTGCCCAACCCTCCCCCCCCCCCAGGGGCGTAGGCGCCGCAGGCCCACCGGCGCGAGGGCCCGGGACGCGCAGGTGGGTCGCGGGGCGTAAAGCGCATCCCTTGAGCGGCGGGCATGACGGTCCACTGGCGTGGAGGCATGCCGGGTGCCTCCCCCTCCCTCCCCCAGGGGTGGAGGCGCCGCAGGCCCACCGGGCTGAGGGCCCGGGACGCGCAGGTGGGTCGCGGGGCGTAAAGCGAAGCAGCCCCGCGACCCACCGGAGCGGCACGGGCCCGCCCCCAACCAACGCGCGGCGGCGCGACGGCCCGAAACCCCCACCCCCGCCGAAGGCGGGAAACGACGCCGCACCCGGCGAGCAAAGGCCCGCCCCCGGCGAACCCGGCAACGAACGCGCAACCCGCGACACGCAGGGGCAGCAGCCTGCAAACGAGTGGACTAGACCTTTCACACGCAATCGCGCGAGACTGTTCCCGTGAGACACGTCATCGCGCTCGATGTAGGCGGCACCGGCATCAAGGCCGCCCTGGTCGGACCGGACCACGAGCTTCTGTACGAGGCCAGGCGGCCCACCGGCCGTGACCGGGGGCCGGACGCCGTCGTCGCCGGGATCCTCGACTTCGCCGCCGAACTGCGCGCCCTCGGGCAGGAGCGGTACGGGCGGCAGGCCGAGGCGGCGGGCGTCGCCGTGCCCGGGATCGTCGACGACGCGAACGGCATCGCCGTCTACGCCGCGAACCTCGGCTGGCGCGACGTCCCCCTGCGCGATCGCGTGAGCGAGCGCCTCGGCCATGTACCGGTCGCCCTCGGCCACGACGTACGGACCGGCGGCCTCGCCGAGGGCCGGATCGGGGCGGGGCGGGGTGCCGACCGGTTCCTGTTCGTGCCGCTCGGCACGGGCATCGCCGGGGCGATCGGCATGGACGGGCGGATCGAGGCCGGGGCCCACGGCTACGCGGGCGAGATCGGCCACATCGTCGTCCGGCCCGGCGGCCCGGTCTGCGGGTGCGGCGGGCGCGGGTGCCTGGAGACCATCGCCTCCGCCTCCGCCGTCAGCCGCGCCTGGGCCGAGGCGTCCGGCGACGCGGACGCCGACGCCGCGGACTGCGCGCGAGCCGTCGCGGCCGGGGACACCACCGCACGCGCGGTGTGGCAGGAGGCGGTCGACGCGCTCGCCGACGGCCTCGTCACCGGCCTCACCCTGCTGGACCCCCGTACGTTGATCATCGGCGGCGGGCTCGCCGAAGCGGGGGAAACGTTGTTCACACCGCTGCGCGCGGCCGTCACCGAGCGGATCACGTTCCAGAGGCTTCCCGGCATCGTCCCCGCGGCGCTCGGGGACACCGCCGGGTGCCTGGGCGCGGGCCTGCTCGCCTGGGACCTGCTCACCGCCGAAGCGGCCGGCACGGTGAGCGTCACCGCCGAAGCGGCCGACCCGGCAAGCGCGCCCCCGCACAAGACGCCCCCCGCCCCCCGCCCCACCCCGTCCCCCGAATCCACGGAGGTATCCGCCTGATGGTCGAACGAACGGTTCTCACCGGCGCCCGCGTGGTGCTGCCGACCGGCGTGGTCGACAACGGCCGCGTCACGGTCGAGGGTCGGCGCATCGTGGACGACACGGCGCGGGAGGAGCCGTCCGTCGATCTCACCGGTCACTGGATCGTCCCCGGCTTCGTGGACGTCCACGTGCACGGCGGCGGCGGCGCGTCGTTCTCCGCCGGGAGCGCCGAGGAGGCGCTCACCGCCATCGCGGCGCACCGCGCGCACGGCACGACCACCATGGTCGCCTCGACCGTCACCGGGGACCTGGACGACCTCGCCCGGCAGGCGGCCGTGCTGGCCGAGCTGACCGAGCAGGGCGATCTGGCGGGCATCCACTTCGAGGGCCCGTTCATCTCCCCGCACCGCTGCGGCGCGCACCAGCCCGGGCTGCTCCGCGACCCCGACCCGGCGGACGTGCGCAAGCTGGTCGACGCCGCGCGCGGCGCGGCCCGCATGATGACGCTGGCGCCGGAACTGCCCGGCGGCCTGGACTCCGTGCGGATGCTCGCCGACAGCGGCGTCATCGCGGCGGTGGGACACACGGACTCCACGTACGGGGCCACGCTGGAGGCCATCGACGCGGGCGCGACGGTCGCCACCCACCTCTTCAACGCGATGCCGGGGCTGCTGCACCGCGAACCCGGCCCGATCGCCGCGCTGCTGGAGGACGAGCGGGTCACCGTCGAGCTGATCAACGACGGCACGCATCTGCACCCCGCCGTCCTGGAGCTGGCCTTCGCCCGGGCGGGCGCGGACCGGGTCGCGTTCATCACCGACGCGATGGGCGCGGCCGGCATGACCGACGGCATGTTCCCGCTCGGCCCGATGCGGGTCGAGGTCAAGGACGGCGTCGCGCGGATCGCCGACGGCCCGACGGCGGGTTCGATCGCGGGGTCGACGCTCACGCTGGACACGGCGTTCAAGCGCGCGGTGACCGTCGACGGGCTGTCCGTCGAGGACACCGTGCGGGCGCTGTCGGTGAACCCGGCCCGGCTGCTGGGGCTCGCCGACCGGATCGGCTCGCTGGAGCCCGGCAAGGACGCGGACCTGGTCGTGCTGAACGGCTCGTACGACCTGGTGGGCGTCATGCGCAAGGGCGAATGGCTGATTAAGCCCGAAGTGAAGTAATTTGCCCCGCGCTTGAAGCCCTTGAACGGCGGCGGAAACAGCGGCGGCGGGTCCCCAGGTCTGGGCCTGCCGCCGCTGTTTTGGCATGATCGCTCGCGCCGGGCGTCCGCGAACCCCCGGTAAGGACAGCAGGGTTGCCGCCGCACGGTCCCGCACGACGTTCCCGCACGACGGCCCCGGGAGGGAGACGCCGGTGATCCTCACCGTCACGCTCAATGCCGCGCTCGATGTGACCTACCGCGTCCCACGGCTGCGTCCGCACACCTCGCACCGCGTCACCCACGCCGCGGAACGCCCGGGCGGCAAGGGGATCAACGTCGCCCGGGTGCTGGCCGCGCTGGGCCACGACACCGTCGTGACGGGCTTCGCGGGCGGTGCGACGGGCGACATCCTGCGGCGGCACCTCGCGAACGGCTCGGACAGGATCACCGACGCCCTCGTCACCCTCACCGGCGACACCCGCCGCACGGTCGGCATCGTCGACGAGTCCACCGGCGACTCGACGCAGCTCAACGAGCCCGGGCCGGACGTCGCCCCCGAGGAGTGGGCCGCGTTCTGCGACGTCTACGGCCGGCTGCTGCGCGATGCCGAGGCCGTCGCGCTGTGCGGGAGCCTGCCGCCGGGGGTGCCGGTGGGGGCGTACGCCCAGCTCGTACGGGCCGCGCGGGCGGCCGGGGTGCCCGTGCTGCTGGACACCGGCGGGGAACCGCTGCGGCGCGGCATCGCCGCCCGGCCGGACGTGGTCAAGCCCAACGCCGCGGAACTGGCCGCGCTCACCGGCTCCACCGAGCCGCTGCGCGCGGCGCACGACGCCCGCCGGCGCGGCGCCCACGCCGTCGCCGCGTCCCTCGGCCCGGACGGGCTGCTGGCGCTCACCCCCGACGGCGCCTGGCGCGCCGCGCCGCCCCGCCGGCTGACGGGCAATCCGACGGGCGCCGGCGACTCCGCCGTGGCGGGTCTGCTGTCCGGCTGGGCCGAGGGCCTGTCCTGGCCGGACCGCGTCGCCCGCGCGGTGGCCCTGTCGGCCGCGACCGTACGGGCCCCGGCGGCGGGCGAGTTCGACCGCGCGACGTACGAGAGCCTGCTGCCGCAGGTGAAGGTCGCTCAGGTATGACGGCGCGGCCGGCCGGCGCCACGGCCCCACGGCGGCGCGCCACCGTCACACGAGGGCCGTTACGGCCGGAGGGTTGAGGCAAGCCATGCCACTCGTCAGCACCGCCGAACTCGTCACCGAAGCCCGCGCCGCCGCCCGCGCGGTCGCCGCCTTCAACGTCATCACCGTGGAGCACGCGGAGGCCATCGCGGCGGGCGCCGAGGCCGCGGGCACGGGCGCGGTGCTGCAAGTCTCCGAGAACGCGGTGAAGTTCCACGGCGGCGACCTCGCGCCCATCGCCGCCGCCACGGCCGCCGTCGCCCGCGCCTCGACCGCGCGGCTCTCGCTGCACCTCGACCACGTCGAGGACGTGGCACTGCTGCACGCCGCGCACGCGCACGGCTTCGGCTCGGTGATGTTCGACGCGTCCCGGCGCGGCTACGGCGAGAACGTCAAGGCGACGGCGGAGGCCGTGCGTTGGGGCCACGAGCGCGGCATGTGGGTGGAGGCGGAGCTGGGCCGGGTGGGCGGCAAGGCGGGCGAACCACCACTGGACGCGCACGCCCCGGGCGTACGAACCGACCCGGCCGAGGCGGCCGCCTACGTCGGGGACACCGGCGTCGACGCCCTCGCCGTGGCCGTCGGCAGCTCCCACGCGATGACCGAACGCACGGCGGCCCTCGACCACGCCCTGATCACCCGGCTCCGGGACGCCGTGCCCGTACCCCTGGTCCTGCACGGCTCGTCGGGCGTCCCGGACGCGGAACTGCGCCGGGCGGTCGCCGCCGGCATGGTGAAGATCAACGTCGGCACGGCCCTGAACACGGCGTTCACGGGCACGGTCCGGGCCTTCCTGGAGGCCCATCCCTCGACGGTCGACCCGCGCAAGTACCTGGCACCGGCGCGGGAGGCGATGGCTCGGACGGTGGCGCACTTCCTACGGACCGTCAGCGGCTGACCGCCACTGTCCGCCCCGGATCATCAGCCGTTCTTGGGCGAGATCCAGAGCTGGTCGAGGTGCACGTCGCACGAGTTACCGGCCTCGCAGGAGAGCCTCAGAATGTTCGTGCCCTCGTTGAGCCTGACCAGGGACCAGGTGGTCTTCCACCCGTTCTCCCAGTCCTTCGTGCCGCCGAAGTTCTTCATGTTGATGGGCCGGGAGTCGGCCTTGCCGTTGGCGGAGATCGTGAGGGCGGCGTCCGTGCCGGGCACGCCGTAGCGCGCGTTCAGCCGGTAGTCGCCCGCCTTCTCGACGTCGACCTTCCACTCGACGCCGGCGCCCTGCTTGTTCATGCCGGCGATGTAGAGACCACCGTCGCCCTGCGCGCCCGGCACGGTCTTCTCCGTGACGGCGCCGCCGCTGAGCCGCAGGCTCGCCGCGTCCTCCTTGGGCAGCTTGGCGGGCTTGCGCTTGGCGGGCTCGGTCTTCTTCTCCTCGGCGGGCTTGTCGTCCTTCGCCGGGGCCGGCTTGTCCTCGCCGCCGCCGTTCGCGGTGTTCTGCTGTTCCTTCTTCTCGTCCGAGCCGTTGGTGAAGATCGCGACGCCGATGCCGGCCACGACGACCGCGACGACGGCTATGGCGGCGATGAGCGGCCCGCGCCGCTTGGGCCGGGCGCCGCCGCGACCGCCTTGGGCGGGGGCCTGGGGGGCGCCGCCGGGGAGGGTCTCGGGGGCGGCGTAGTGCGGGGCGGGGCCCTGCGAGGGCTGCTGGCCGTAGGTCACCTGCTGCTGGGGCTGCTGACCGTACTGGCGCGAGCCGACCGGGCGGACCTGGTTGTACGACGTACGGGGGACGCCGGGCTGGTGCGCCGGCTGACCGCCGTCGGTGCTCCCGTCGCCGCCGCGGTAGAGGTAGCCGAACGGGTCGTCGCCCTCCGGCGTGCCCTGGCCGTTATTACCCGCCGTCATCCCCTGTCACTCCCAACATGGTGTTGCCCATCGGCACCCACTGCGTATGTGCCTGAACCCGCGGCCGAGGCGGCCGGGGGCCCGGCCGGCTACCGCGGGTTCGGATGGCCAAAATTCATGATCGATTCACGGGCGGCGTCGGTGCCGCATCGGCGCAGCCTACCCCGATCGGGGGAGACCACGCCGTGGTCTGGACCTCAGCAGGCCCGGCGCCCGGCCTTGGACCGGGACCGCTTCTCGACGTACATCCGCTGGTCGGCGGAGGCGAGAACCTCCTCCGCGGACATTCCGCAGGCGGCCCAGCCGATGCCGAAACTGGCCCCGACGCGAACCGCCCGGCCTTCCACCCTTATGGGCGGAATGATGGCATTGCGCAGGCGGACGGCCAGATCCTCCGCGTCCGCCGGCCCCAGCCCGTCGGCGAGGACGACGAACTCGTCACCGCCGAGGCGGGCCACCGTGTCGCCGTCGCGCACGCCGTTGCTCAGCCGACGGGCGACCTCGATCAGCACGGCGTCCCCGGTGTGGTGGCCGAACCGGTCGTTGATCGACTTGAAGCCGTCGAGGTCGCAGAAGAGGACGGCCAGGCCCTTGATGCCGTCGTCGGTCTCCTCGTCGGGCGCGATGGTGTGCACATGGTGGTCGTAACCCGCCTCCGGACCGCCGCGGTACTCGTCGGGGGCGGGCTCACCGCCCCGCTCCGGCGCGTAGTCCGGGCCGACGTCGGCGCCGAAGCCGTGTCCGTACGCGGCGCTCTCGACCTCGGCGAAGCCGTCGAGACAGCCGTACGGCCCGACGGCCGCCGCCGCGTGGGTCTCGCTGCCCGCCGGGCGGTCGCAGAGCCGGCTGCCGAGGCGGGCTCTCAGCTCGGCGCTGTTGGGCAGCCCGGTCAGCGAGTCATGGCTGGCGCGGTGGGCGAGCTGCAGCTCATGGCGCTTGCGCTCCTCGATGTCCTCGACGTGGGTGAGCAGGAAGCGCGGCCCGTCGGCGGCGTCGGCCACCACGGAATTGCGCAGCGAGACCCAGACGTAGGTGCCGTCACGACGGCCGAGGCGCAGCTCGGCCCGGCCGCCCTCGGCTGAGGTCCGCAGCAGGGTGCCGACGTCCTCGGGGTGCACGAGATCGGAGAAGGAGTAGCGGCGCATCTGCGAGGCGGACCGGCCGAGCAGCCGGCACAGGGCGTCGTTGGTGCGGTGCAGCCGACCGTGCTGGTCGCCGCCCATCTCGGCGATGGCCATGCCGCTGGGCGCGTACTCGAAGGCCTGGCGGAAGCTTTCCTCACTGGCGCGGAGCGCCTGCTGTTCGCGCTCCAGTCTGACCAGGGCGCGCTGCATATTTGCGCGTAGACGAGCGTTACTGATCGCAATCGCGGCTTGGAAGGCGTACATCTGGAGCGCTTCGCGCCCCCAGGCGCCGGGGCGGCGGCCGTTGCGCGGTTTGTCGACCGAGATGACACCGAGCAGCTCGCCGCCCGAGGCCCCCGCGGTGTACATCGGGGCGAAGAGGCGGTCCATGGGATGCCACTCGTCGGCGAAGCGCGGGGCGGGTCCGGTGGTGTGCCACTGCGGGACGTCGTCGTCGTCGAGGACCCAGCCCTCGGTGTACGGGATGAAGCGCAGATCGCCCCAGTGGTCGCCCATCGCGAGCCGGCGCTCCCAGGACACCCGCGAGCCGACCCGGCCCGCCATCAGGGCCTCCGCCCCGGCGCTGCCCGCGACGGCGGCCACCACGAGGTCCCCGTCGGGGCGTACGAGATTGACGGCCGAGAGCTCGTAGCCGAGCCCGGCGATGATGCCGTCCGCCACGGTCTGCAACGTGTCCGCGAGGCTGCGCGCGGTGTTCAGATCAGCGACTACTTGATGCAACTGCCTCAAGGTCGCCAGGCGGACATACGGCTCCGACTCGGTCTCCATAGCTCGCTCTCCCCCGAGACCCCGACAGCAACTCCAGGCTTCTTGTCGTCCGCTTACCCCGGCCACTGAATCACAGCGAGCTGACCACTCGGTACACAGGGTCAACAATTACCGCCCTCTGTGACCCATGTCACAGAGGGCGGTGGAGTCCTACTACTGGCGTTCGAAGGCGTTCTTATGCTTCCTGAACGCAAATCCGGAACCCTCGCGACCTAGGACCCCGGATCGGCCCCGAGTGGTTCCCCGGCCCGATGCGGCACGACGGACAGTACGGCTAGCGTGCGGAGCGTGTTGCAGACGACTACGGCCCTCGAGACCGCCATAGCCCATCCTGAAGGGGTGAGCGCCGACGAATTCCGTGCCGCCCTCGCCCGCCTCGCCGCCGGCGTGGTGCTGGTGACCGCGCACGACCCGGAGGACGGCCCACGCGGCGAGGACGTCGGCATGACGGCGACGGCCTTCCTGTCCGTCTCCCTCGACCCGCCGCTGGTCATGGTGAGCGTTCGCAACGGCTCACGGATGGACGACCTGCTGGCGGAGCAGCCGCTGTGGGCGGTGTCCGTGCTCGCCGAGAGCCAGCGTCACGTCGCGGGACGCTTCGCCATGAAGGGGCGCATCAGCGACCGGCTGCTCTTCGAGGACATCGCGTACACCCGCGGGGAGGCCTCGGGCGCGCCGCTCGTCGGGGGCGCGCTGGCGGTGCTGGAGTGCCGGACCGAGCAGCGGGTCGTGGCCGGGGACCACACGCTGGTCATCGGCCGGGTGCTGACGGCCGCGGCCCCGACCTCGGAGGCCGGACCGCTGACGTACTTCCGGGGCCGGTACCGGACGCTGGCCTGAACCGGCTGTCCTCAGCGCCGGACGGGTTCGATGCGGCCGGGCTCAGCGAAAACCAGCCCGTCCGGCGCTTGAGGACGCGCCCGCAGGGCGCCCGCCGCCGCAGGCGGCAAAGACGGCCCGCGGGCCAAAGAAACCGCCAGCCAGGCGAAAGGCGCGGCCTAAGACCAGTCGCGCCCGGAACGCCCCCGCTTCGTGTCGCTCCGCTGCTTCTTGTTGCGCAGTCGCCGCTCGTTGATCCCGCGCGGGATCTTCGTCGCCCGCCGGGGCCGGGGCGGCGGCGCGGTGGCCTCGGCCAGCAGCGCGGCGAGCCGCACCGCGGCCGTCTCACGGTTGCGCCACTGCGAGCGGTGCTCCGAGGCCCGCACGGTCACGACGCCGCCGACCAGCCGGCTCTCCAGCCGGGCCAGCGCGCGCTCCTTCCACACCGGCGGCAGCGCCTCGGTGCGGGCGATGTCGAACCGCAGCTCGACCTGGCTGTCGCTGGTGTTGACGTGCTGGCCCCCCGGGCCGGAGGAGCGCGAGAAACGCCACATGAGCTCGGCCTCCGGCAGGGAGACCGAACCGCGGATGACGTGTGGACCGGACATGACACCCATGATCCCGTGCCGGGGCCGGGCGCGTCACCTCGTTTTGCGCCTGCCCCCGCGACACCCGCATCAGGAATTGGCAAAGAAAGTAAAGAGTGCTGGAACCCTTCGGTCCCCTGCTCGCGTTATCGGGGGTGACGGTAGCTTCGGGCGCGGACCTTCGTTCGTACCTCGCGAGGCCCGACGAATCGATAGAAAGGGACCTATCCCATGGCTGTAAGCCTGTCCAAGGGCGGCAACGTCTCCCTCACCAAGGAGGCCCCGGGCCTGACGGCCGTCACGGTCGGCCTCGGCTGGGACGTCCGCACCACCACCGGCACGGACTTCGACCTCGACGCGAGCGCCATCGCGGTGAACCCGACGGGCAAGGTCTACTCCGACGCCCACTTCGTGTTCTTCAACAACAAGTCCACCCCGGACCAGTCCATCGTGCACACCGGTGACAACACCACCGGCGTGGGCGAGGGCGACGACGAGCAGATCAACGTCAACCTGTCGGCCCTGCCCGCCGACGTCGAGAAGATCGTCTTCCCGGTCTCCATCTACGACGCCGAGTCCCGCAGCCAGAACTTCGGCCAGGTGCGCAACGCCTACATCCGCGTCCTCAACCAGGCCGGCGGCGCCGAGGTGGCCCGCTACGACCTGAGCGAGGACGCCGCCACCGAGACCGCCATGGTCTTCGGCGAGCTGTACCGCAACGGCGCGGAGTGGAAGTTCCGCGCGGTCGGCCAGGGCTACGCCTCGGGCCTCGCGGGCATCGCGTCGGACTTCGGCGTCAACGTCTGACACCGCCGTAGCGCGCGGCCGCCGAGCGGCTGATCCGGGAGAGGGTCACCCCAGCGCGGGTGACCCTCTCTTCGTACCCGTTCGCGGCCGCGTCCCCGCCGCGCCCCCGGGTGCGTCCATCCGCGCTGTTGCCCTGTTGCCGCCCGCCACCCGCGCCGTACCATCAAGCCGCCGGGGGGCGTGGAACGCCCGACTGTTCATGGGTGAACGGCCACTACCGGTGTCGGCAACCGGCTGACATCATCGCTCGGGAGACGCACATGACCTGTCCCGTATGTGGATCTGCAGACATGAGGCAACTCAACAATGGAAACTGGCAGTGCGGAAACTGCGGCGCAGTCACCTCTGGATAGAGCGGCGTGGGATGCGCTGGACCCCGAGACCCGGGAACGGCTGGCGGCGTTCATGTCACCCGAGGAGTTCACGGTGACGGCCGGCAGTGCGGAGTCCGCCGAGTGCTTCCAGCGCTTCATGGACACCCTGGACCGGGCCGAGCAGCACAAGATCCTCTAGCCCCGGGGGCGGCTACTGCCGCAGGACGAGCGACAGCACCTCGGAACCGATGCGCGCGCTGTCCAGAAAACGTTCCACCACGACGGGCTCGTCCCTGAGCCGCATACGGCCGGTGATGCACTCCGCGGCCGTCGCCTTGCGGAAGACGATGACGTAGTTCCACGCCTGCTCGTCGCCGTACGAGGGCTCTTCGTCCTGACCGGACCTCAGCGCCTCGGTGAGCTTCGCCCGGTGCTCCTTCAGCAGCCCGCGGCGCCAGTAGTAGCAGGGCGGCGGCTTGCCGCCCTCGTCCTCGTCCTCCGGATCCGGTGGGATCGTCAACCCGTGCTGAATGACGTCAAACAGGCTTTCTACGAGCACTCGGCCGCAACCATAGAGATCCTCGCAGGCATTGATGCTGAGTAAGTAGGGTCGCTGCACCGCTCTTTTATAGCGCAGCGCCCCGCACGCCTCAGGCGTACTTTCAAGGCGTCAATCCCAGGTGACGGCGGGCGGTATCCGGATCCAGCAGCGTCCGGTTGCCGTCGTCATCGGGCAACGGCGCACGTCCGGCGATGCTTTGGATCGCCGCGTCGATGGTGACGTCCTCCAGTGGGGCGATCGCGGCGAGGAACTTGCCGTGCCGAGTGATGAGCGCAGGCTGACCCGATTGGCAGATCTCCTGGACCACCTGGGACGTCCGCTGCGAGAGCTCACGCATCGTGACGATCCTGGCTTCACTCAAGCTGACCTTGGTCATATGTCTCTCCTCATGCCTCGGGTGCGCCCGCCCCAGTGTGCCGCAACTTGTCCATCAAGATGTAGTACATCTGTGGAGCGAAGATGCTGCAAGTTGGATACCCGCCAAAGGATGGGCGCATCCTCGAACTGCGCCAGAACACCTTCCCCGTACGGTAATTGAGCCGGTGGCGCATCGCGCCGGACAAGCTTCGTACGTCGTACTGGAGAGAAGAGGCCAGGTGTCGCTGCCCCAGGGCACACCCCCTGTCACAGAGACCACGCCCGACCGCGGTACCTCGATCCGCGAGGCGGCCCGCTGGCTGACCACGGCGTTCGCCGCCGTCGGCACGGTGCTCGTGGCCGGGCTGCAGCTGGGGTCGCTGGGCGGGCTGGGCACCGAGGAGCCCTGGCGGTTACCGCTGGCGCTGGGGGCCGTGTTCGTCGCGCTCCTGGGCACCGGCTGGATGATCGTGCGAGCCGCTCATGTGCTGATCACACCCGACCTGACCTGGACGGACATCTTCGTCAACCACGAGATACCCGCGATCAGACGCCGCGGCAGCGCACTGCCGCTGCTGGCCGCCGGCCGCAGCCATCTCTCCTACGACGCGCTGCTGCACCTGCTCAAGGAGGCCAGCTCCACCGAGGCCGTGCCGTTCGAGGGCACCGCCGCCATCCGCCGGGAGCTCGAGGGTGCCCGCGCGCGGGCGGCGCACACCCCGACGGACACCGAGGCCCAGGAGCGCGTCGCCGCCCTGGAACACGCCGTCACCCTCTGTCTCACCCGGGCCAACGCCTGGCAGTCCCAACAGCTTTATCGCGCCCTGATCCGCACGCTGTTGCGCACCGGCGTCCTCACCGCGGCCTGCCTCGTGGTCTACGCCTGGGCGGCCAACCCGCCCCCGGAGACGTCGCCGCAGGTCAAGCAGCCCGTACCGGTGGAGATCCATCTGCGCGCCACCGCGGACAGGCTGCCCGGCACGGAACTGGGCAAGCAGTGCCACCGCCGCACGATCACCGGCGTCGCCGTCGGCGGACGGCTCGACGAACCCGTCGTCGCCGTCCCCGCCACCGAGGACTGCGCGGCCGCCCGGTTCACGGTCACCCCCGAGCTGGGCGTGGCCGTACCCCGCGGGAAACCCTGATCCGGGGCTTCCGCACGCCGCCCGAGGGCCCCCGCGCGCCCTCCCCCGCGGATGCGGGCCGGGCCGAATGCGGAGATGCTGAGGTACGTCAGACATCCCACGAGGAGGACCACCATGTCCATGCTCGACAAGCTCAAAGGTCTGATCAAGGGGCACCCGGACCAGGCACGCCAAGGCGTCGAGAAGGCCGGTGACGCCTTCGACGCCAGGACGCAGAACAAGTACCAGAGCCAGACGGACACGGCCCAGCAGAAGCTGGGCGACCAGCTGGGCAACCGGCCCACCGACGAACCGAAGTAGGCGGCGTCACCAGAGCCGGTCGATCCCGCCCGGGTAGAGCCCGATGCGGCAGTGCCGGAAGGCCGCCGCGTCGCGCTTGCCCCGCTCCGTGAAGAACCCGGCCATGGTGACCTTGTCGAAACCGGGCCCGTCACTGGGGAACGGAGCCTGCCGCGTCCCGCCGACGAGAACGGCGCCGGCCAGCTCGCTCCACCCCGCGCTCTCGTAGAAGCCCCGCAAAGGGCGGTCGCAGGTGAACAGCCCCAGGTCCGCGCCGCTCCCCGCGATCAGCGCACGGGCGGCGGCCACCAGCTGCCGCCCGTAGCCGCGGCCCCGCCGCGCGGGGTCCGTGACGAGCGCGCTCAGCCCGGCGGCCCGATAGCGCCGGCCACCGTGGACGAGGTCCTTCGTCAGGATGTCCAGCACTGCCGGTACGTCGCCTTCCGGCGATACGAGCAGCACCGTCCGGGGCCGCAGCGCGGGATCGTGGGCACCGACGACACCCGGCCACACCGCCTCCCGCAGCGTGCGCGCACGGGCGCGGAGATCCGCCGGAACCTCGTCCTCGGCAAACGTCCTGATCTCCACGCCGCCCCCTGCCTCCTGCCGTCGCGGCAGATTAGCCCAGTGCGGCGACGCCCGCCTGGGCGAACTTCTCGTCCAGCTCACCGCTCGGAGCCCCCGCGACCCCGAGGCCCGCGACCGGCGCGCCCTGCGCCTGGACCGGGGCGCCACCCGGCAGGAACAGCGTGCCGGGGATGTCCTTGAGGTTCGGCGCGCTCTGGAGGCGCTTGACCAGCTCCGAGGTGGGCGCGTTCCAGGACACCGCGGTGAAGCCCTTGCGCACGGCGGACTCGTACGACTGCGGGCCCGCACCGTCACCGCGCAGCGTGACGAGCGTGTTGCCGTTGCGGTCGACGACGGCGACCGAGACCTTCTGCCCCTCCTTCTGCGCGGCGGCGAGCGCGCCCTGCGCGGCCTTGGTGGCGGCGGCCAGCGACAGGTGCGTCGACTGGTTGAGGCTCTTGCCGGCGACGGCGCGCACCGGGGTCTGCTGCCCGGCGGCGGGCGAGGCGGTCGCGGAAACGGCGCCGAACGCACCGGCCGCGACGGCGACGGCAGCCGCGGCACCGGTGAGTACGCGGGCCCGCTTGGACAGGGTGGGGGTCTGCATCATGCGCTCCTCGTGAGATGAACCGTGTCTTTCATCCTTGAGCCGCCACGCCCCCCGGACATCGCCGTCCCGGCTGCCCCCGGTGTCAACCGATCGGCCGATGCGGGGTGCGCTCCGCGCGGGTTAGAACTAGGCGGTGCCGGCGGATCTTCGGCTGCGGGCCGTCGTTGCCGCCTGCGGCGGCGGCCTCCCTACGAGCCCTCCCTCACTCCCTAGACGTTTTTGGTTTGGCTGAGCTCAGCCACATCAAGCCCGCTGGGGGCACCTCCCAGCGGTAGCTGGGGGAGATTGAGGACACCGCCGCGCAGCGGTGGTGCGGGCGCCATGACAAGTGACCCTCCGGCAAGGAGAAGCGTGCGAGACCAGCCACAAGCCGCGCCCGACCCGGACGCCCCCTGGCTCGAAGCCGTCATGCACGCGGCCTTCTTCCTTCTCCTCGGCGCCTCCCTCGTCCGTTTCCTCATCCGCCACCCCGGCGAACCCCGCACGCCCTGGATCATCGCGTTCAGCGTGGCCCTCGCCCTCCTCTATGTACTCGGCCCCGTACTGGGGGGACCCGGAGGAGCCGACTCCGGCACGAGCGCCCGGCGGTTCACCTGGCTGGGCGCCGTCGTCGCGTCCTGGGTCGTGCTGGTCGTCCTCGCGCCGAGCTTCGCGTGGTGCGCGGTACCCCTCTTCTATACGGGCCTGCGCACCCTGCCCGCCCGCGCGTCGCTCGTGCTGGTGGCCCTGCTCACCACCCTGGTGGTCGCCGCGCAGCTGCGTCTCGCCGAGGGCTTCGACCCCAACCTCGTGCTCGCGCCGCCCGCCGTCGCCGCGATCGCCACCGCCGTCTTCGTCCACACGCAGCGCCAGGCGGCCCGACAGCGCGCGTTGATCGACGACTTGATCCGCACACGTCGCGAACTCGCCGCCACCGAACGGCGCGAGGGCACCCTCGCGGAGCGGCAGCGGCTCTCCATGGAGATCCACGACACCTTGGCCCAGGGCCTGTCCAGCCAGCAGATGCTGCTCCAAGCAGCGGACCGCACCTGGGATTCGGATGCGGAGGCGGCGCGTCGGCATGTTCGTACGGCGGCGGACATCGCTGCCCGCGGGCTGGCCGAGGCCCGGCGGTTCGTGCACGATCTGGCGCCGCCGCAGTTCGACGGGGGCGCGGGCCTGGAGGACGCGCTACGGGCGCTCGCCGCGCCGGAGACGACCACCGTCTCCGTGCGCTTCCACGTCGAGGGCGCCCCCGTCCCACTGCCCGACCGGGTGCGGTCGGCCCTGCTGCGCATCGCGCAGGGCGCGCTGGCGAACGTGACCGAGCACGCCGCCGCGACGACGGTCGCCCTCACCCTCAGCTACCTCGGCGACCAGGTGGTCCTGGACGTCGCCGACGACGGGCGCGGCTTCGACCCCGGCGCCGCCCCGACCGGCGGGGCCCGCGGACACGGGCTGCCCGCGATGCACGCCCGCGTCCGTCGGCTCGGCGGCACCCTGACGATCGAATCGGTGCCCGGCGAGGGCACCGTCCTGTCCGCGTCCGTTCCCCTGGAGACCCCGTGACCCCGACCGATCCCTGCGGACCGGCCCCCGTCCGCATCCTGCTCTGCGACGACCACACCGTCGTACGGGCCGGGTTGCTCGCGCTGCTGGGCAGCGCGCCCGGCATCGAGGTCGTCGGGGAGGCGGGCGGCGGCGAGGAGGCGGTCGCGCTGGCCGCGAGGCTGCGGCCCGACGTTGTGCTGATGGACCTTCAACTCGGCCCGGGGATGGACGGAATCGAGGCGACCCGCCGCATCGTCGCGGACGCGACGGCGGTCGGCGGCACGGGCGACGACACCAAGGTCGGCGCCGACACCGGCACCGGCGCCGGCACCGGCGGTCAGCGCGCCCACGGCCCGTACGTTCTCGTCCTCACCACCTACGACACCGACGCCGACATCACCCGTGCCATCGAGGCCGGGGCGACCGGCTATCTGCTGAAGGCCGAGCGGCCGGAGGAGTTGTTCTCCGCGATCCGGGCCGCCGCCGAGGGGCGCACCGCGCTGTCGCCGCCCGTCGCGGGCCGTGTCATGGCCCGGATGCGCGGCGCGGGGCGGCCCGCGCTCACCGAGCGGGAGCGCGACATCCTCGGTCAACTCGCCCGTGGGCTGGGCAATCGTGAGATCGCGCGGGCGCTGTCCATCAGCGAGGCGACGGTGAAGACGCATTTGGGTCGGATCTACGACAAGCTCGGCGTGGACACACGTGCGGGCGCCGTGGCGGTGGCGAAGGAACAGCGGTTGCTCAGTTGAACACTCCAGTAGGCAGTCAAGTGCAGACCAATCGGGAGCAGTTCACCGCATAGCGGATCCAATCAACCGCTGTTAAGAAAACGCTAGATCAAATCCTTGTTGCGCCCCTGTCAATGACAGGGAAGTGATGGCACTCTCTCCTCAATTCGCTCTTGCACCACTCCTGCACCAAACGGGCGGTCCCCACCGGCTGCCCGAACCCCCCTCATTCGGCCGCGAGTTCGCGGCCCGCATTAGGAGCCAGAGTTGAGACTCATCACCTCCACCTCCCGCAAGCACACCCTGCGCGCCGCAGCGCTGGTCGCCTCCGCCGCCATGGTCGCCGTCGGCGTCCAGACCGGTTCGGCGACCGCCGCGGCCGACCGCGAGAACGGCGCCACGGCGCTGGCGCTCTCCGCCGGTCAGCGGGTGTCCGCGCTCAAGGACGCGCAGGCGGGAGCCTCCTCCGCCGCTGCCGAGCTCGGTCTCGGCGGCAAGGAGAAGCTGGTCGTCCGGGACGTCGTCAAGGACGCGAACGGCACGGTGCATACGCGCTACGAGCGCACCTACGAAGGCCTGCCGGTGCTCGGCGGCGACCTGGTCGTGCACCGGGCGAAGAGCGGCTCGCGCAGCGTCACCAAGGCGACCGAGGCCGACATATCCGTGCCCACGACGTCCGCTTCCCTCGCGCCCACCGCGGCGAAGCAGAAGGCGCTCGGCGTGGCCGCCGCGGAGAAGACCGCCAAGGCCGACAGCCAGGCCCCGCGCAAGGTCATCTGGGCCGCGGGCGGCAAGGCCGTCCTCGCGTACGAGACCGTCGTCAAGGGCGTCCAGAAGGACGGCACCCCGAGCAAGCTGCACGTGGTGACCGACGCGGCCAGCGGCAAGACGCTGTTCCAGCGCGAGGCCATCGAGACCGGCAGCGGCACCAGCACCTACAGCGGCACCGTCCCGCTGACCACCACCAAGACGTCCTCCGGCTACTCCCTCACCGACGGTGCGCGCGGCGGCCACAAGACGTACGACCTGAAGCAGGGCACGTCCGGCACGGGCACGCTCTTCACCAACTCCAGCGACGTCTGGGGCTCCGGCAGCCAGGCCGCCGCCGTCGACGCGCACTACGGCGCGGCGGTCACCTGGGACTTCTACAAGAACGTCCTGGGCCGCAGCGGCATCAAGGGCGACGGTGTCGGCGCCTACTCCCGCGTCCACTACGGCAACGGCTACGTCAACGCCTTCTGGGACGACGACTGCTTCTGCATGACCTACGGCGACGGCGAGAACAACGCCAACCCGCTGACCTCCCTCGACGTGGCCGCCCACGAGATGACGCACGGCGTCACCTCGGCCACCGCCGGGCTGAACTACAGCGGCGAGTCCGGTGGTCTCAACGAGGCGACCAGCGACATCTTCGGCACCGCCTCGGAGTTCTACGCCAAGAACTCCACGGACGCCGGCGACTACCTCATCGGCGAGAAGATCGACATCAACGGCGACGGCACCCCGCTGCGCTACATGGACAAGCCGAGCAAGGACGGCGCCTCGAAGGACTACTGGTCCTCGGGCCTCGGCAACACCGACGTCCACTACTCGTCGGGCCCGGCCAACCACTTCTTCTACCTGCTGTCCGAGGGCAGCGGCGCGAAGACCATCGACGGTGTGAGCTACAACAGCCCCACCTACAACAACTCCAAGGTCACCGGCATCGGCCGGGACAAGGCCACCAAGATCTGGTACAAGGCCCTGACCACGTACTTCACCTCCACCACGAACTACAAGGCGGCCCGCGCCGGCACCCTGAAGGCCACCGCGGACCTCTACGGCTCCACCAGCACGGAGTACAAGACGGTCGCCGCCGCCTGGACCGCCATCAACGTGAAGTGACCACTTCGTGAGGTGACCGGGTCCCGACCGGGACACGGCACGGCGGACGTCCCGGAAGTGATCACCGCACCCGCAGTGCTCACACCCACGCGGTGATCACCCTCCGGTGACCGGCCCGTGTCCTCGCCACTGACGGTGGCGAGGGCGCGGGCAGGCGTGTGTACGCACCCGGCCGACGCCCGTGACACCATCGAGGCGTGATCGACCTCGGCTATTCGCTTTCGCACCGCTTCCCCGACCCGCCGCAGACGGACTACCGCACGGCGCACGTGCGGGCGCTGCGGCACGACCTCTTCTGCGGTGACGTCTACCTCGCCGACGTGAAGACGGACCGGGAGCTGTCCACAGGCTGGGGATGGGTTCCCGTGCTGGACTTCGCGTGGGCGCTCTGCGACGTCCTGGAGCAGGTCGACCGCGACCCCCGGGGCAACCGCGCGTCGATCCCGCAGTACGCGGAGCTGGACTTCACGGAATCGACCGACCGACTGATGTTCGAACGCCGCTTCGGCTGGGTGGAGGTCACCGCCGACTGGCAGCCGGCGGACGAACCCCCGCTCAGCTTCAACCACCGGGCACTGCGCCGCGAGGCACGGGACTTCCTCCACGACCTGATCGCGGACCTCTCCGACATGCACGAGGGTCTTGCCGACAACCCGGTCGTCTGGGATCTGCAGAGCCGGTTCCCGCGGGTCTGAGATCGCCGGGCGCCCAGCGCCTGCGGCGGCGAGCGCCCTGCGGGCCGTCTTTGCCGCCTGCGGCGGCGAGCGCCCCTGCGGGCGCGTCCTCAATCGCCGGACGGGCTTGATGGGCCGGCGCGTACGTCACGGCTCGCGACCGGCGACGCGTACGCCGATCTGTGCGGCGAAGGCCGGTGCCAGATCCAGGAGTTGGGACGGGCTGATCACCGCGCCCGCCAGTTGGTCGATCCCCCGGGCGATGTCCAGCTCGGTGACCGCCCGTAGATCCACGTCCTTCATCCGCACGGCGGTGAAATCGACGCGACGCAGCACGCAGTCCCGGAAGACGACCCGCTCCAGCCGCGCCCCGCCGAAGTCGGCCTCGGAGAGCACACAGCCCTCGAAGGTGACGTCCTTGAGCCTTGCCGTGCGCAGATTCAGGTAGTCGATCTTGCCGCCGCGCACCAGGACCCGCTCCAGCACCGCGCCGTGCAGCTGGGTGCCGCCCAGCCGCGCGTCCCGCACCTCCACGTCGCGCAGCGTCGCCTCCGCCAGATCCGTGCCCACCCCGCGCACCCCGTCGAGCACACAGTCCAGGAACCGGGCCCGGTCCAGCCGCGTCCCGTCCAGCGCGCAGCGGAAGATCCCGCAGTCCATGAAACGGGCGCCGGAAGCGAGCTGACCGCCCAGGTCGACCTCGGTGAAATCGACGCCGTCGTAATCGCCCTCCCGCTCCAGCTCCGCCCCCGCCCACGGCCGCAGCGGCGGCAGCCGTACCTCCGGGAGCCGGGCCGTCGGCTGTGCCTTGCCTGCCTGCTGCCTGCCGCGCGTCGTCATGCCGCCACCGTGGCACACGGCACTGACAACGCCTGTCGGCACGCACCGCCGCGCCCCACCCCACCCCTTGACCTCAACCATGGTCGAGATTGAAGACTCAAGGAGTCCACGGAACATCGTTCACGGAACACCGTTCGAGGAGAACCCATGCACGCCGTCCGGCTGCACGCCTTCGGCCCCGCCGAGAACCTCACCTACGAGAAGACCGACGACCCCGAGCCCGGCCCCGGCCAGGTCCGGGTCGCCGTCGCCGCCGCCGGGGTGCACCTCGTCGACACCACCCTGCGCGCCGGCGACCCGAACGGCCCGTACCCCCTCCCCGAGCTGCCCACCATCCCCGGCCGCGAGATCGCGGGCACCGTCGACGCCCTCGGCGCGGGCACCGACCCCCGCTGGCTCGGCCGCCGAGTCATCGGGCACCTCGGCACCGCCCCCGGCGGCTACGCCGAGCTGGCCGTCATCGCCGCGGAGAAGCTGCACGAGATACCGGACGGGCTGCGCGAGGACCAGGCCATCGCCATGATCGGCACCGGCCGCACCGCCCTCGGCGTCCTCGGCTTCACCGAGCTGAGCGGCGCGGACGTCGTGATCGTGACGGCGGCGGCCGGGGGCATCGGCTCGCTGCTCACGCAGTACGCCAAGAACGCGGGCGCAACCGTCGTCGGCCTCGCCGGCGGCCCGGCCAAGGTCCGGCGGGTACGCGAGCTGGGCGCGGACCTCGCCTTCGACTACACCGCCGAGGACTGGGCCGGGGCCGCCCGGACCGCACTCGGCGGGCGCACCGCCACGGTCGTCTTCGACGCCGTGGGCGGCCCCGCCGCCCGCGCCGCCGTCGACCTGCTCGGCCCCGGCGGCACGCACCTCGTCTACGGCTGGTCCTCCGGCGGCCCGATCACCCTCGACCCCGCGGAGCTCGCCGAGCGGTCCCTCACCTCGCAGTCGGTCCTCGGCCCGCCGATGCTGGCCCGGTTCGGCGGCGGACAGGTGGGGCTGCGCAGGCTGGAGGAGGAGTCGCTGGCCCAGGCCGCCGCGGGCAACGTCACCCCCACCGTGCACCGCTTCCCGCTCGCCGACGCCGCCGCCGCGCACGTGGCACTGACCTCGCGCGCCACGATGGGCAAGGTCGTCCTCATCCCCTAGGGTGTGTCCGCAAATTCGCGTCTGGCCCGCGACGCCCGGCACGCACGCTCGCTGCGTTGTCGGGCTCGCCCGAGTACGCCCGGTACGAGGGCGACCCTCCGCCTTGCGATCGCACGCACCAGACGCCGCGGGCCACGCCCTTCGGGCGTACGCCGCGACTTCGCGGACACACCCTAGGCCTGCCACCAGGCTCGAGAAGCGGCCCCACGCCATCGCACCTAGGCTGGACGGGCGCATCAGACGCCGTCGTCGGCCGTCCGAAACCGGCCGCGAAAGGCAGGTTCCGATGAGTTCGAGCCCGACGAGCCCGGGCGGCGCACCCGCGCCGACGCCGACCGAGCCGCCACCCCACCCCCACCGCCGCTGGTGGGCCCTGGTCGTCATCGCGCTCGCCCAGCTGATGGTGGTCCTCGACGCGACGGTCGTGAACATCGCCCTCCCCTCCGCCCAGCGCGACCTCCACATGTCCGACGGCGACCGCCAGTGGGTGATCACCGCCTACACCCTCGCCTTCGGCGGTCTGCTGCTGCTCGGCGGCAAGGTCGCGGACCTGGTCGGCCGCAAACGCACCTTCACGGTCGGGCTGGTCGGCTTCGCGGCGGCGTCCGCGCTGGGCGGCGCCGCCCACACCTCGACGCTGCTGTTCGCCGCCCGCGCCCTGCAGGGCGTCTTCGCCGCGCTGCTCGCGCCCTCCGCGCTCTCCCTCCTGACCACGACGTTCACGGACGTGAGGGAACGCAGCAAGGCCTTCGGCATCTACGGCGCTATCGCGGGCGGCGGCTCCGCGATCGGACTGATCGCGGGCGGGCTGCTGACCGAGTACCTGGACTGGCGCTGGTGCCTCTACGTGAACATCCCGATCGCCCTGGGCGCCCTGGCCGGTGCCCTGTGGCTGCTGCAGGACCACCGCCCCACCCACCGCCCGCGCCTGGACATCCCCGGCGTGCTGCTCGGCTGCGGCGGCCTCGTCGCCGTCGTCTACGGCTGCAGCGAGGCCGAACCGCGCGGCTGGGGCGATCCGCTCGTCCTCGCCCTGCTGACCGGCGGGGTGGCACTGCTGGCGGTCTTCGCCTGGTGGCAGACCCGGGCCGGCAGCCCCCTCCTGCCCCCGCACATCATTCGCGACCGCAATCGAGCCGGCGCGTTCCTCACGATGGGGCTCGCCGTCATCGCCATGTTCGGCATGTTCCTGTTCATGACGTACTACCTCCAGGTCGTGCTCGGCTACTCCCCCGTCCGGACCGGCCTGGCGTTCCTGCCGCTCACTGCCGCGATCATCCTCACCTCGACCCAGGTCTCGGCCCGGCTCATGACCCACGTGCCACCGCGCACCCTGATGGTGCCCGGGGCGCTGCTCGCCGCCGTCGGGCTGTTCCTGCTGACCTTCCTGACCGTCGAGCCCGCCTACGTCTCGCACGTCCTGCCCGCCGAGATCCTCGTCGGGCTCGGCATGGGCCTGATCTTCATGCCGGTCATGGCCACCGCCACCGCGGGGGTCGCCCCGACCGAGTCCGGTGTCACCTCCGCCACGGTCAACACGGCCCAGCAGGTCGGCGGCTCCGTCGGCACCGCACTCCTCAACACCATCGCCACCACCACCAGCGCCGGCTACATCGCCGCGCACCTCACATCCGCCGCCGCCGACGGCCCGCTGACACCCGCCGTCCGGGACGCCGTCACCAAGGAAGGCGTGGTCCACGGCTTCCATGTCGCGATCGGCTGGGGCTCGGGCATCATGCTGCTCGCCGCCGTCGCGAGCGGCCTCCTCGTCACCGCCCGGGCGCCCAAGCACGGCACACCGGCGGGCGACCCCACCCGGAACACCGACGCCGTCGTCCGACGCCAGGCCTGACCTGCATCCCCCGACGGCCCGGGACGGCAGCGGGCGCCCGGCAAGGCCGGGCACCCGCTGCCGTTCGCCGAGACCTGATCAGCCGCCCAGCACACTCAGATCGATCCGCGCGAGCCGCTCGGGGTCGGTGAGGATGTCGAGCGTGGTGATCCGGTCGCCCTGGACGGTGAACGCCATGACGGAAATCGCCCGGCCGTCCGCCACCGCGACCACACCGGGGGTGCCGTTGACCAGCGCCGGGAAGGCGGTTTCCGCGAACCGGGCGAAGGTGATCGCCTGGGAGGCGACCTCCGCCGCACCACGGCGGAGCACGCCCGGACGCAGCGCCCCACCGTCGGAGCGCGCCACGATCTCCGGATCCAGGACGGCGACGAGGGCATCGAAGTCCCCGCCGCGCGCGGCGGCGAGGAAGGCGTCCACGATCCGGCGCCGATGGGCCAGATCGGAGTCGGGAGCGGGCGCCGCACCCTGGACCCGGCGACGGGCCCGGCTGGCGAGCTGTCTGGTCGAGGCGGCGGTGCGACCGAGGACGGGGGCGATCTCGTCGAAGGGCACGGCGAACATGTCGTGCAGGACGAACGCGAGACGCTCAGCCGGAGCGAGCGTCTCCAGGACGACGAGCAGGGCGATGCCGACCGAATCGGCCAGGAGGATCTCCTGTTCCGGGTCGAGGCCGTCCGGACCGCTGATGACCGGGTCGGGAAGACGGACCCGCCCCTCGTCGTCGTGCAGCGGGCTCTCACGCCGCGTGGTGCGCGAGCGCAGCATGTCCAGGCACACCCGGCCGGTCACCGTGGTCAGCCAGCCGCCCAGGTTCTCCACGCCGGTGACATCGGAACGGCTCAGCTTGAGCCAGGTCTCCTGGACGGCGTCGTCCACGTCACCGAGCGAGCCCAGCATCCGGTAGGCCACCGCCCGCAGATGGGGCCGGTGCTCCTCGAACCGTCGCGCCAGCAAATCCTTCTCGCTCACCCGTCACATCCCCGTCCGCTGATCCGTCAGTGCAGTCAAGGACCATATCCGGCCGGTGCAACAGGCAACGATCACCTGTGAGATGGAGACGAAACCCATGAACGCGCCACCGCACGGCACCACCGCCACCGCCACCTCCACCGCCACGAAAAACCACATGCGCGCACCCGCCCGGGCGGGCATGCTGGACGCCATGAAGATCAGAATCGCCGAGGCTGCCGACTGGCCCGCCATATGGCCCATCGTCCGCACCGTGGCCTCGGCGGGCGAGAGCTTCACCTTCCCACGCGACATCGGCGAGGACTTCGCCCGCGAATGCTGGATGCTCACCGCGCCCAGCCGGACGGTCGTGGCGGTCGACGACGCGGGAACCGTCCTCGGCACCGCCAAAATGAACCCCAACCACATGGGCCCGGCCGCCCACATCGCCAGCGCCAGCTACATGGTCGCCCCCGAGCACACGGGCCGCGGCATCGGCCGCGCCCTCGGCGAGTACACCATCGAATGGGCCCGCGCCGAGGGCTACCGCGCCATGCAGTTCAACGCCGTCGTCCAGACCAACGTCCGCGCCGTCGCCCTCTGGCGCTCACTCGGCTTCACCGTCATCGGCACCCTCCCCGAGGGCTACCGACTGCCCGACGGCACATACACCGGGCTGCACATCATGCACCGCCCGCTGTAGCGGCGGGCCCCCGGCCGGACAGCGCCGTCAGGCCACCACGCGCAGCTCGCGCGCCGTGTTGTTCAGCCGTCGGCCGCCCGTCTCCGTGCAGGTCACGATGTCCTCGATACGGACGCCGAACCGGCCCGGCAGATAGATCCCCGGCTCGATCGAGAAACACATCCCCGGCACCAGCGGCAGGTGCTCCCCTTCCACCAGATACGGCGGCTCGTGCGTGGTCACCCCGATGCCGTGCCCGGTGCGGTGGATGAAGTACTCGCCGTACCCCGCCCGCCGGATGACCTGCCGCGCCACCCGGTCGATCTCCTGGCACGCCACCCCCGGCCGCACCGCCTCGAACGCCGCCTGCTGCGCCTCGCGCACCAGGTCGTGCACCGCGCGCTCCTCGCGCGTCGGCTCCCCCACATGGACCGTACGGGTCGTGTCCGAGCCGTATCCGTCCTTCAACCCGCCGAAGTCCAGGACGACCATGTCGCCGTCCTCGATCACCCGCTCCCCTGCCTCGTGATGCGGGTTGGCACCGTTCGGCCCGGAGCCGACGATCGTGAAATCGACCTGGCTGTGGCCGTGTTCGCGCAACAGCCGCGCCAGATCCGCCGCCACCTCGGACTCCCGGCGCCCGGCGAAGCGCACGCCCACGATCTGCTCGTACGTGGCGTCCGCGGCGGCCCCCGCCGCGGCCAGCCGCTCCACCTCGTAGGCGTCCTTGACCGCGCGCAGCATCGGCAGCACCTCCGTGAGGGCGCCGTACGCCACCTCCGGGCGGTTTCGCTGCAAAGCCAGCAGATGCAACGCCCAGGCGTTGTCGGAGACCCCGTAACGACCCCTCGGCTCCAGGAGCTTGGCCATCAGCGCGTACGGATCCTCGCCGTCTGTCCAGCCGCTGACCGCCAACGCGCGGGCACCCGGGGCCCGTTCGGCGTCGGGCCGCTCCAGGGCGGGCACCAGCAGCTGCGGCCGGCGTCCGGGGGCGAGCAACAGCACCGTCAGCCGCTCGGTGGTGGGCGGCCGGTAGCCGGTCAGCCACACCAGATCCGGGCCCGGTGTGACGATCAGTCCGGCCAGTCCGGCATCAGCGGCCGACAGCGCGGCACGCTCCATCCGGGCGGCGTAATCCTTGGGTTCCACCGGGTCATCGGACGACCCCGGGGCGACAGCGGCGGCATCGGTCATGGGGGCAGCGTAATCCGGACGAAGGCGGTCGGCGGGAACTTCTCGACCTCACGGGTGAGAGCCCCTCCTACCGGCGGATGAGGTGTACCCCGACCCAGGACCGATTTCCCCCTGAATCCGTTGTGCGCAAGCAACCCCCCTGCCTAGCGTGTTCATGCCCGTACAAACACTCGGCCATACAAACACGCGACAGGTCGGCGGGCCGCGCAAGATTAAATCTTTTAAAGGAGCACCATGTTCCGACGAGTAGGTCGGTTCGCCGTCCACCGCCCCTGGCTCACCATCGGGGGCTGGATCATAGCCGCCGTCCTTCTGGCCGTGTTCGCGCCCGGGCTGAAGTCCACCACCGACGAAACGGAGTTCCTCCCCTCGCACTACGAGTCGGTCCGGGTCGGCAAGCTCCAGGAGGAGGCCTTCCCCAAGACCGAGCAGCCCGCCGCCATCGTGGTCTTCCAGCGCAAGGACGGCGGCAAACTCACCGCCGCCGACCGCAGCGACGTGATCAAGGTGTCGGCCGGCCTCGAGGGCAAGCACCGCGAGAAGATCGCCAAGGTGGTCACCGGACCCCAGGCCGTCTCCCCCAACGGTGAGGTCGCCCTGGCCAACATCATCGCCACCACCAAGAACGCCTTCGACGACAAGCTGCCCAAGTCCGTCAAGGACCTGCGCAACGACGGCAAGTCGCTGCTCGAAGGCACCCAGCTGAAGATGGGCATCACCGGTCAGGCGGCCAGCGCCCTGGACTCCCAGGAGTCCTCCGGCGACACCGACGCGATGATCATGATGGCGACCCTGCTGCTCATCATCGTGCTGCTGCTCGTCATCTTCCGCAGCCCGCTCATCGCGATCCTGCCGGTCATCATCATCCTCGTGGTCGCCATGGTCGCCAACGGCCTCATCGGCACCGCCGCCGAGCTCGGCGGGCTGAAGGCGGACGCCTCCATCTCCGCGATCCTCATCGTCGTCCTCTTCGGCGTCGGCACCGACTACATCCTCTTCCTGCTCTTCCGCTACCGCGAGCACCTGCGGCAGGGCCAGGAGCCGAAGGAGGCGCTGGCCGACGCCGTCGCCAAGGTCGGCGAGACCATCGCCTCCGCCGCCGGCGCCGTCATCGTCGCCTTCCTCGCGCTGCTGCTGTCCACCATGGGCATGATGCGGGCGATGGGCCCCTCGCTCGCGATCTCCGTCGCCGTGACGCTGGTGGCCGCGCTCACGCTCGTCCCCGCCGTGTTCTCGCTGCTGGGCACCAAGGCCTTCTGGCCGTCCAAGGCGTGGAAGAAGACCCCGAAGAACCGGTTCGCCAACGGCGTCGGCAACCTCGTCGCCCGCCGCCCCGCCATCGTCGCGTGCCTGTCCACCGCGGTCCTCGCCGTCCTCGCCGTCGGCGCGTTCAGCTTCAAGGCCGAGTTCGACACCTCCAGCCAGATGCCGCAGAAGCTCGAGTCGGTCCAGGCGATGAAGGACATGCAGCGCGGCTTCTCCGCCGGCCAGTCCGACCCCGCCATGGTCTACCTGAAGTCCAAGGACGGCGCCAAGCTGAACCAGGCCGAACTGGGCACCTTCCGCACGAAGCTGGCCGGCATCGAGGGCGTCGGCCAGGTGGCCCCCGCCGTCAGCAACCCGGACGGGACCGTCGCCCAGTACGCGGTCGTGCTCAAGTACCGGCCCACCGAGGACAAGTCCATCGAGCTGGCCGGCGGCACCCTGCGCGACACCGCGCACGCCTCCGCGCCCCAGGGCACCGAGGCCCTCGTCGGCGGCACCTCCGCGGTGCTCTCCGACATCCAGAAGGCCGTCGCCCACGACTACAAGCTGGTCTTCCCGGTCGCCGGCATCGCCATCATGGTCATCCTGGGCCTGCTGCTGCGCAGCCTCGTCGCCCCGGTGTACCTGATGATCGCGGTCGCCCTCGGCTTCAGCGCCACGCTCGGCGCGACGGTCTGGCTCTTCCAGGACATCAAGGGCGAGTCCGGGCTGCTGTTCATGCTGCCGGTGATCGTCTATCTCTTCGTGGTCGCCATCGGCACCGACTACAACATCCTCATGGTCGCCCGGCTCCGCGAGGAGGTCCGCCGCGGCGTCCCGCCGAAGGAGGCGATCCGCACCGCGGTCGCCCAGTCGACCCCGACCATCACCTCGGCGGCGATCATCCTCGCGGGCACCTTCGGCGTCCTGATGCTCGCCGAGAACTCCATGCTCCAGCAGATGGGCTTCGCGGTGGCCTTCGGCATCCTCCTCACGGCCTTCGTGATGGCGATGCCGCTCGTCCCGACCGTGACCTCCCTGCTGGGCCACAAGGCCTGGTGGCCGGGCCACCAGGACTCCCCCACGGAGCCCGTCCCGGCCCACCACGACGACGCGGGCACGGCCCCGCAGTGGTCGGCGGGCGAGGAAGCCCGCCGGTAAGTAACCGGTTCGTACACGACCGCGAATAGCAACGGCCCTCCGTGATCACTCACGGAGGGCCGTTGTTCGCGCTGACCTGCGCTTTTACTGAGCCGCCTGTCGGACTCGAACCGACGACCTGCTGATTACAAATCAGCTGCTCTAGCCAACTGAGCTAAGGCGGCACAACGCACGCGGGCACCGCCCACGGACGCGGCACCACTCTACACAGCGCCCCGTTCCGTCATCCACAACCCAGACACCCGTTCCCCTCTCCCAAGCGCACCCAGACAACGACATAGCGGCGTATCAGTGACTTTGCATGATTTCGCTCGTTGACGCTCATGTGCTGGTCCGATCGTCAGCGCATGGGAGGGTGTGATGAAGGAGCAGGCGGCCCCCGCCGCTGAACAGCGAATACGGGTGACCGGCGAGAGAGCCCACCGGGTCAAGCGCGAAACCCTGGGTATACCTGAGCAGCGCAAACACCAGCAAAAACCGGCCTCGCCGATGAAGGGCCGCACCAAGCCTTCCGGGACCCGCGAGCGCACGTACCGCTTCCGCTTCTATCCGACGGATGAGCAGGCCGAGCAGTTGTCGAAAACCTTCGGCGCCTGCCGATGGGTCTACAACCAGGGCCTGGAGCTCCGCACAAACGGTTGGGAGCAGCACCAGGTCTCGATCGGTTACGCGGAGACGTGCCGGGCGTTGACGGGCTGGCGGCGGGCAGGCGAGACCTCGTGGCTGCAGGAGGTCTCATCAACGGTGCTACAGCAGTCCTTGCGGCATCTCGACGCGGCGTACTCACGGTTCTTCCGGGGCGCTGCGCGTTATCCGCAGCGGAAGAAGAAGGGGCGGGCGCGGGACTCCGCGACGTACGTACGGACGGGGTTCCGGTGGTTCGAGGATCCGGAGCGCCGTGGCACCGGGCTCATATGTCTCGCCAAGCAATCCGGCCCGTTGGAGGTTCGCTGGTCGCGGGCCTTGCCCGCTGGGACGCATCCGGTCAAGCTCACCGTGACGCGGGACCGCGCGGGGCGCTATTTCCTCTCCGTTCTGGTTGAGGAACGTATCGATCCACTGCCCCCGGTGGTCGGGCTCGACGGAAGTGCGGGCGGCCCGAAGACGGTGGGACTTGATCTGGGGCTGGTCTCCCTGGTCACACTCGACGACGGCGGCAAAGTCGACCATCCCCGGTTGCTGCGCCACTACCGCACTCGACTGGCCCGCTTGCAGCGACAGCTGCATCGAAAAAAGCGGGGGTCCAAGAACCGGGCCAAGGCCAGGCGCTCGATCGCCCGGCTCTACGCGCGCATCGGTGATGTCCGTAAAGACGTGCTCGACCAGCTCACCACCCGCCTCGTGCGCGAGAACCAAGTGCTCGTGGTGGAGGACCTGGACATCGAGAGCCTGAAGCGCGACCGGCCCGGTATGCACAGGCGGCTGAGGGCCCGGCTGAACGAGGCGATCTCGGATGCCGGCTGGGGTGAACTGTTACGGCAGCTCACGTACAAGGCGGCGTGGTACGGCCGCACCCTCGTCGTTGTCAGCCGGTACTTTCCCTCCACGCAGCTCTGTTCCACCTGCCATGCGGATAGCGGGCCGAAAGACCTGTCGGTACGCGTCTGGACATGTGCGGGGTGCGCGGCAGTGCACGACCGGGATGTGAATGCGGCGGTCAATCTCCGAGAGGAGGGATTGCGGCTGTACCGGTTGGTAGCGGAGTCGCTACCGACGGGCAAGGTGCCACCGCCCGTGATCCGGGCTGACGATCTCGCAGAGTGCTCGTCTGCGGCGTAAACCAAGAACGCGACACACGGACCGACGGGCCGTCGGCCGCAAAGCCTGTGGAGCCTGTGCAAGACCAGTCGGCAGTGCCTTTGAAGGGCACGGCCGAGGACAGTGCGTCTGTCCTTTGCTGGCAATGGGCACAACCCGCGCCGTCCGGGGCGGAGGAAGCAGGAAGCTTCTCGGGACCGAGATCAAGGTCAAAAGGCGATTGCTCTGGCACCACCTCCAGAATTCGCCCCCTCAACTACTGACAACCGCCCCACGCCCGGGTACCGTCACCCGCAACCCCGTCCCATTGGACTGGACCACTCCCTCTACTCGGATCGTCCGGCACGTTCCTGCCGGTGAAGGGACCGCATCACCATGGCCACGGTCACGTACGACAAGGCGACTCGCATCTACCCGGGGTCCGACAAGCCCGCCGTCGATCAGCTCGACATCTCCATCGAGGACGGTGAATTCCTCGTTCTCGTCGGCCCTTCCGGCTGCGGGAAGTCCACCTCGCTGCGCATGCTCGCGGGGCTGGAGGACGTCAACGGCGGATCCATCAGGATCGGCGACCGCGACGTCACGCACCTGCCGCCGAAGGACCGGGACATCGCGATGGTGTTCCAGAACTACGCGCTGTACCCGCACATGACCGTCGCCGACAACATGGGCTTCGCCCTGAAGATCGCCGGGGTCAACAAGACGGAGATCCGGCAGAAGGTCGAGGACGCGGCGCGGATCCTGGACCTCACCGAGTACCTGGGGCGCAAGCCCAAGGCGCTGTCCGGCGGGCAGCGGCAGCGGGTGGCCATGGGGCGCGCGATCGTGCGCGAGCCGCAGGTGTTCCTCATGGACGAGCCGCTGTCGAACCTCGACGCCAAGCTGCGGGTGCAGACCCGCACCCAGATCGCGGGGCTCCAGCGACGCCTGGGCATCACCACCGTCTACGTCACCCACGACCAGGTCGAGGCCATGACCATGGGTGACCGGGTCGCGGTGCTCAAGGACGGACTGCTCCAGCAGGTCGACTCGCCGCGCAACATGTACGACCGTCCCGTCAACCTCTTCGTCGCCGGCTTCATCGGCTCGCCGGCCATGAACCTGGTCGAGGTGCCGATCACCGACGGCGGCGTGAAGTTCGGCAACAGCGTCGTGCCCGTCTCGCGGCAGGCGCTGACCGCCGCCGCCGACCGGGGCGACCGCACGGTCACCGTCGGCGTGCGGCCGGAGCACTTCGACGTGGTCGAGCAGAACGGCACCACCGCCAAGACGCTCTCCAAGGCGGCCGACGACGCCCCGGCCGGCCTCGCCGTCACGGTCAACGTGGTCGAGGAGCTCGGCGCGGACGGATACGTCTACGGCACCGCCGAGGTCGGCACCGAACAGAAGGACCTCGTGGTGCGCGTCAACGGCCGCCGGGTGCCGGAGAAGGGGTCGATCCTGCACGTGGTGCCGCGCCCCGGCGAACTGCACGTCTTCTCCACCTCCTCGGGTGAGCGCCTCAGCGACTGACGCCCGCCCCGCGCACGACGACGGCCCCGCACCGGACGCCCCCGGTGCGGGGCCCGGTCGTCCCCGCGCCCTCGTGGAGCACCTTGCACAAGTGGACGTCCGTTTCGCACCCGCTGCCGATAAATACCCCCGCACACCACGCTTTTCGAGCCCCGTGCGTCAACATCGATACCGCACTCACGCGCTGTGGCGTCCCTCAACCGGGTGACTAAATGTCGCCATATCATTACCCCTCGCTACCATCTGCGACATGAACCAGGCCGCCCGCCACATCGGCAGAACTCTCGCCTTCGTCCTCCCCGTCGTTCTCGTGCTCTCCGGGACCCTCGCGGTCACCCGCGTCCCGTGGGCGGCGCCGAGCGACCGGACGCAGGTGCTCACCGCTTCCTCCCATACCGCCTCCACTCAGGCCAAGGCCGCGCGCGCCCCGCACGAGGTGCTGCGCGACCGGCTGCTCACCGAGCTCCAGGAAAAGAACCCGGGCGTCGCGCTCACGCACCTCCAGCAGGCCGCCGAGGGACGCCCCTCACTGGCCCGCCACTGCGCCGACATCGCGCGCGCCCTCGGACGGGCCGCGGTCGCCAAGTACGGCTCCGTGAAGCAGGCCCAGGCCTTCTCACGGCCCGTCTGTGACACGTCCTTCGCCACCGGCGTCGCCCAGAACCACTGAGCGCCCCCCGCGGGCGTTGCCGTGGCACCGGTCGCCCGGCGACCGGTGCCACGGCATATCGTCGTACGCATGACCGGCATCCACGCTCATCCGTACCCCACGCAGGCCGTCGTCCTGGCCGGCGGCCAGGGGTCGCGGCTGCGCCCGTACACCGACGACCGTCCCAAGCCGATGGTCGAGATCCCCGGCACGGGGATCCCGATCATCGGCCATCAACTCGCCTGGCTGGCCGCCGAGGGCGTCACCGATGCCGTGGTCTCCTGCGGCCATCTGGCCGAGGTCCTCCAGGACTGGCTCGCGTCGGCCGACCTGCCGCTCCGGGTGACCACCGTGGTCGAGAAGGAGCCCCTCGGCCGAGGTGGCGGCCTCAAGCACGCCGCGGCGTCGCTGCCCCACCCGGACCAGCCCTGGTACGCCACCAACGGCGACATCTGGACCCGCTTCTCGCTCCGCGAGATGGCCGCCTTCCACCATGAGCGCGACGCCACGGCGACCCTGGCGCTGGCCCGCCCGCGCATTCCGTGGGGCGCGGTGGAGACCGACGAGTTCGGTCACGTCCTCGACTTCATCGAGTCGCCGCCCTCGCCCTATCTGATCAACGCCGGTGTGTACGTCTTCTCCGCCGGCTTCGCGGATCTGCTGCCCGAGCGGGGCGACCACGAGCGCACCACCTTCCCGCGGCTGGCCCGTGAGCGCCGGCTGGCCGGGTTCCCGCTCCCGCACGGCGCGTACTGGCGCGCCATCGACACGGCCAAGGACCTGACCGAGGCGGCCAAGGAGCTTGCCGCTCAGCGCGGTTCCTAGGGCGCGTCCTCAAACGCCGGACGGGCTTGATGTGGCTGAGTTCAGCCACATCAAGCCCGTCCGGCGTCGGTGACCGGTGTTACTCCGGCCGGCCGGGCCCGGCGCCTCCTACGAGGGAGCCGCTGCCGGTCGAGCAACCAGAAGA
>NZ_JBVIQR010000022.1:49308-51419 GCF_055576875.1 Streptomyces sp. NPDC033229
CTCCCCCCTCCCCCCCCTTCCCCCCCCCCCCCCCCCCCCCCCCCCCCCCTCCCCCCCCCCCCCCCCCCCCCCCCCCCCCCCCCCCCCGGCGTCGGTGACCGGTGTCAGCCCAGCAGGCCGCCCAGGGCGCCTCCGCCGCGGGAGCTGCCGCCGGTCGAGCCGCCGGACGAGGTGCCCGTGCCGCCCGTCGTGCCACCGGTGGTGCCGCCCGTGGCCGAGGAGGGGCTGCGCGGGGCGGCGGGGGCCGCCGGCTGGCGCGGGCTCTGCGGTGCGGGGCGGACGCCGCCCGGGGTGTTGCCGGGGTGTCCCGCGGTGCCCGCCGAACTCGTCGGCGTACGGGCGGCGCCCGGCGCGGCCGGGCCGGTGGGGGTGGGGGTCGCCGTCTTCCGGCCGGGCGCGGTGGGCTTGGGGGTGCCGGGGGGCACCGCGCTCTGGGAGCCGCGCGGGCTGGCCGGGGATCCCGGCTTCCGCGGGAGGGGCGAACCGGGAAGGTGGTTGGTGGGCGGGTCGGCCGGGCCGGGCATCCGGGCGACCTCGGAGGACCGTACGGCCCCGCCGAGCGTCGAACCGATCAGCAGCGAGAGGCCGATCAGCACGGTCGCCATGATCGTGCCGCGGCGCAGTACGCGCCGTCGCAGCTCCCAGAGTTCGGCGCGCGGGCCGAGCCGCCGCCAGGCCTCGCTCGCGAGCCGGCCGTCGATGGAGTAGAAGGGGGCGCCGGCGATGACCAGGGGGCTCCACGCGGCGAGGTAGATGATGTCGGGGGCGTCGTACGCCGGAACGCTCCGCCAGCTCACCGTGACCAGCAGGGTCGCGGACAGCAGGACGCCGATGGAGGCGGCGACGCGCTGCCAGAGGCCGAAGATGGTGAGCACGCCGACGACGACCTGGAGGAAGGCGACGGTCAGACCGGCACCGACGGGGTGGCTGAGCGCCAGGTCACGCAGCGGCGAGGCGAGGGGCCAGGGGTGCAGGGAGGTCAGCCAGGTGACCATCGAGCCGCGACGGCCGCCGTCGAAGTAGACGGGGTCGCAGAGCTTGCCCATGCCGGCGTAGATGGAGATGAAGCCGAGGAAGACGCGCAGGGGGAGCAGGACGACGCCGAGGTTCATCCGGCGGCCGGGGTAGTAGGCGTGCCGGACGGAGTCGCCGGTGCGGCGCGGTCTGCCGTCCTCGTCGTACGCCTCGTCGCGGCCGTCCCGGCCGTCGAACTCGGAGTAGTCGTACGCCTCTTCGTCGTACGCGCTGCGGGTCGGGCGTACGCCGTGCAGCAGTTGGGTCCCGGGACCGGTGGAGTCAGTGGGTCCGCTGGGACTCCGGGTGCCGGTGGGGTCTGTGGGCTCGGCGGGTCCACGGGGGCCGATGACGGTGGTCGGGGCGTCGTCGACGCGGATGCGCGGCAGCACCTGGGTGGAGCCCGCGTCATGGCCCCCGGCGGTCACCGGGTCCGGGCCGGCCGCGCCGGAGTCTCTTATGGCTTGGAGGAGTTGGGTGGGCGCGGACTCGCCGGGCTCGGTCCGCCCGCTCCACACCACCGGGGCGCGCCGCTTGGCCGCGCTCCTGACGGTCGGCAGCTGCGCCGTGTCGGCGATCCCGGCGAACTGCCGGGCGGCGCGCGGGGGCCGGGCGAGCTGCACGCGGAAACTCACGTGGTTGACAACGACCTGCGCGGGGTCGGACGGAACCTTCACCGTACTCAGCGCGGGCTGGTCGTCGTACCCCGAAGAGCTTCCCCCCGTAGGTGTGCGGGGTGTTCTGGTGTCCACACTCATCTAACCGAGTGACTTGTGATTAGGACACTGCCTTGACCGACCCGAACTGTCCGAGACCCGTCAAGATCACCAACTGCGCCATCCGGCGGAGCTTGTTGAGCGGGCCGCGACGCCCGCCTCCCCACCGCCGCAGACGGCAAGAAGGGCCGGTAGCCGAAGAACTCCGCACCACCGCTGCGCGGCGGTGTCCTCAAGCGCGGGACGGGCTGCTGTGCGGTGTCCTCAAGCGCCGGACGGGCTGCCGTGCTCTGTCCTCAAGCGCCGGACGGGCTGCAATCAGCCCGTCCGGCGCTTGGGGAAGCGCCCGCCGGGCGCCCACCAACGCCGGAGGGCACGACA